>NZ_LJSC01000040.1:0-35000 GCF_001303875.1 Gemmobacter sp. LW-1
CCGTCGATGGTCAGGACATCGCCCTGCCGGGACAGGGTGAGGGCGGAATCGGCGCGGAAGGGCGAGAACGAGATCTGCATGGGTGGTCCTCCTCAGAACCAGCGGCCGATGGCGGTCAGGCCGGGCAGCGAAAGGGTGCCCGACGAGGCATAGGAGAAGACGCGGTACTGCACACTGCCGACCGAGGGCGCGTTGATCCCCAGCCAGCGCGCCGCATTGCCGCCGCCCCCTGTCACCACAGGGGCGGAGAGGAACGAGGCCGGGAAGGTCCATGTCAGCAGGTTGCTGTGCATGTAGATCGGCCCGGCTGCGGTCGCGGCATCCACCCCGGCGGCAATGACCGTGCAGATCTGGGTGCCGTCAGCGAAGCGGACATATTCGCCATTGGCATTGCTGCCGCGTTCGATGACCTTGCCGGTCGGAACGCCGCCGGACTGGGAGACCGTCCCGAGCAGCGATCCCTGATGGAATTGCTCCACCCACGGTCCCCAGCCGGATGTGCCCCAGCTTCGGGAGAACTCCCGCAGGGCCGATGCGATGGAGGCGCCGCCGTAGCTGATGAACTTCTGGATCACGTTGGTGGTGCTGCGCGCCACCACGATCAGGGCGCCAGCACCGGAGATCCCCGGCGGGTAATTGTTCCCGGTCGTGTTGGCCGATGACGAATTGTAGAAAAGCCCGGAAGTCAGGATGGTATCGAGATTATCCGCAGCGGTCAGAGAAATTGCGGTGCCCAGACCGAAATCGCCAGTCTTCAGCAACCGCCCGGCGGCGGTATCCTTGTCGTTCTGGGTCACGGCGGTGCCGAGCAGCTTGCCGTTGAGCGTATAATCGCTGCCCGCCCGCGAGAGGGCAGAGCCGCCCAGCAGACCACGGGCCTGCGATGTCAGGTCTGCCAGTTGCGCAGAGCCTGCGCCATCGAACCACGGCAGCTTGTTCGCCATCGTTTCCAGCGCCGCAAGCGCCGAAAGATTGCCGTTCGAAAGCTCCTCCAGCAGTTCCCGCGCCGAGGCCAGCGCGCGGGTCATATCCGGCGTGAAGCGGACCTCGTAGTTCACAGCGGTCTGGGCGGCCCCCGGCCAGGGATAAGCGAGCGTGAGCGAGGTCGCGCTGTTGACGCTGGCGATCCTGACACTCAGCCTGGCCGCCCAGAACATGTCCCCTGCCTCCAGCCCGGCCGCTTCAAACGAAGTCCCGCTGCCGGTGACCGAGGTCGATCCGGCGCCGACAGTGACCGTGCCGGTGGAATAAGATGTGGGAAGATCAGCCATGGGTCATCTCCTGTGCGATGCTGTCGGGGTCCGGGCGGGCGCTGGCCTCCAGTTCTGCGATGCGGGCTTGCAGATCGGCGATGGCCTGCGCCTGGATGAGGCCGCGCTGCCGCAGATGGTCGATCAGCGCATCTGCTTCGGCCAGGGCGACGGCGGGGGCGATGGAAACGGATGTCATCGTGGTCCTTTCAGGTGGGTTTGACCGGCCATGAGACCGATCCGGGGTAGCCGGGCTGGGAGGGGATATCGCGCAGTTCCTGCCGATATGTCGCCCATTGGGCCTGTTTGGCGGGCGTGAGGGGGGCATCAGCCAGCTGCGTCCAGTCGCTGTCGCTCAGCAACTGATCGCGCTGCTGAAGAACATCGACATCGCTGCTGATCGCGGAGCCGCGTCAGTTCCGGCAGGTGCGGCATAGGTGGCGACGATCCAGCCGGTCAGGCCGCCGAAGGTGACGTTCAGCCAGCGCCGACCGCCAAACAGCCCTTCGCGGTTCACGGGGACGATGGCCTGATCGGGGATCGCGGCGAGGATGTTGGGGTTGAAGCTCGGCCAGCGCCTGAGGTTCAGCGTGGTGCCGGGGGTCTCGATCCGGACGAATTCGTCCCCGCCGACCACATCGCTGCCCGCTTCCGCCACCGCTTCGGCAGGGTCATCGCGCCCCAGTACCCGGGCGCGGATCGCGTCCAGCGGAAAGAGCGGGTTGGTATCGACCTTGCGG
Organism: Gemmobacter sp. LW-1; assembly: GCF_001303875.1. Taxonomy (NCBI): domain Bacteria; kingdom Pseudomonadati; phylum Pseudomonadota; class Alphaproteobacteria; order Rhodobacterales; family Paracoccaceae; genus Gemmobacter; species Gemmobacter sp. LW-1. The sequence goes on from NZ_LJSC01000040.1 coordinate 1,991, forward strand.
CCGGGGCTGACATACCAGTGCGTGGTGATGTCGCGCAGGGTCGGGATGCCTGCAAAAAGCGCCTGCGCCAGCTCCTCGACCGCCGCGATCTGCTCGGGCGTATAGGCCATCCAGGTGCCCTTGCCGTGTTCGGGCGTTTCGACATCCGCAAGGGTGTAGCCGCCGATCTGGCCGCCCGGCCCGAAATCCTGCCCCCACCAGGCCAGCACCGCGCCACCCGCGCCGCGCTGCATCCGGCCGGGGTTCACGATCTCGATGCCGATGGCGAAATCATTGCAGCCGCTGCGGCCGTGATAGGAGGATTGCCCGGCATGGGCGGCGCGGCGGTTGGTGGGCACCAGCTGACTGACGGTGCCATCGCGTTCCACCACGAACTGCACGCTGACCGCCGGGGAACTGGCCAGATAATCGCGGCTGTTGAACTTCTCGAGCCGCCCGGCCGTGTCGTGAAGGATGATGATTTCCGGGGTGATGATGCCGCCGATCAGCTTGGCCGCGCGGTAGTCGATCCCGTCAATCCGGTGGTTCTTCAGCTTCATGGATGCCCTCGTCGAGGGGCATCAGCGCCCCGTTATCAGGGGCAGAATGGCGGGTGAAAGGCCTTAAAAAACATCCGCAACGGTTTGCGGATCAAAACAGCTTGAGTTGCCGGGGATCGAATTTCGGCGGGGGGCGCCGCCGCCCCTTGCGCCGGAACCAGCCCCGGACGGTGGCATCGGTCACATGCAGGCGGCGGGCGATATCCGCCGTGGTCATGCCCTCGTGCCGCATGCAGACCGCAAGCCAGGGCTTCGCGATCGGCACCCGCAGCTTCTGGCCCGAACTCATCATCCGGCTCAGCGCCTGGGCAAGCGCCAGCGTCCGGTCCTGACCGAGCCGCTGCACGATCAGCGAGCGGCTTCTCGGGTTGGCGGGCAGATAGACCTCGGTCCCGCCGAACTCGAGCAGGAAGGCCATTGCCCCCTTCTCGCCCAGCACATCGACATAGGGCTGCACATGCGCGGGGGCACGGGGCGCGCGGAAGCCATCTTCCCATTCCATATCCCCGGTCATGGCTCGGCCCCGAACCTGCCGCAGGCATGATGGCCCGGCCAATGCACCATCACAGGCCCCCGCGAATGACGGTGCCAAGGGTATTGCTGACCTTGCGCCAGTCGGCGCTGCCCAGCTGGTCCAGCGTCGGGCGCTGGCCCACCACCGCGAACACCTTTGCACGGAATGCGGTCTGATCACTCAGCGAGGATGCGGGATAGAGGTGGCACCACTGCGCCCAGGCAATCTTCGCGCCATGATCGCGCAGCCAGTCGTAACCGTTGGTATTGCCCCACATCACGCCGCGTTCCCGGCGCAGCCAGTCCTTCAGCGCCTCGACCGCCTTGTCGGCCAGCACCGGGTCGCGCAGCCAGTTCGGGTGATCGATCCTGCACTGCCGCTTGACGAAGCTGGCTTCTACCCCATGGCCCGGCGCGCAAAGCGCTGGGCCTGATCCTCACAGCAGCTACGGTCCTGCTGTTCCTCCTGAACCTGCGCCGCACCGGTGAACGCGCCGGGCGCGCCGCCGAACGGCTTGACGCCAGAGAGAGAAACTATGCCATCCACCGCCAGATGCTCGACGCCGCCGCCCGCCGCCCTCCTGATCGTGATGCTCTGGCTGAGCGCCTGCGCGATGGGCGGTTCTGACACCCGCGCACCTTGCCCGTCCGTAGTCGAGTACACCGCAGCAGACCAAGCCCAGGCCGCCGATGATGTCGAGGCGCTGCCCGAAGGGGCCGTCGTCGTCCGGATGCTCAGCGACTACGCCGTGTTGCGGGATCAGGTGCGGGCGTGCCGGTGAAATCTGTTTCAGGCAGCTGAGCGAATGCAACTCCGTCTGCCTCAGAGGATTCGGGTTCCGGTGGAACAAGAAATTTAAGTGCTTCGCTATGATAAACGGGCGCATTCACCTTCGGCAGAGAATGCGCCCGCATGTTTCAATGGCCGGACACCGGCCACTGGGCCGGTGAAAATTCAAACCAGCCTGGCGGGCTCCGAGCGGGTCCGCCGCCATCCCCACCGCCGCACTTGATCCGGCCCATTGTCCGGCGTCTCCTGTGGTCCCCGCGCTTTCGGGTCCGGGTCCCCATCGTCGACAAGAAGCTGGCCGAAGACCTACGCGCCTCTGTTGCTTCCCGCCTCCGTCGACGAAACTGGCTGCGCGAGGCCTGCGACGATCTGGCGAAACACGCCGAGGATTTCACCGTGGTTCTTGTCGAGGTAGCGGGCGAGACGGTCATTCTGCAAAAGCCGCTCGACATAGCGACCGGCCACCACCAACCGAAGGTGATCGGGTCCAAGGGTGCCTTCGATCTGCTTTATGTTCTTTTGCAGGTTGGCCATCTCGGCCTTCATTCGCTCGGCTTGTTCGCGCGTTACGCCTGAAGGTGGCTTCGTTGCAGCCGGGTCAACCAGGTCAGTGGCGTCAGATGCTGCGAGGATCGCCTCGACATAGGGCACAGTGTAGTTGTTGGCCGCGATCATCAGTTCCGCCGCCTGAATCTGCCGCAGGGGCTTCATCTTCCGCAGGGACCGGAAGCTGTTGATCGGGCAGTGCCTGGCCTTCAGCAGTTCGGCTGCCTCCGGACAGATGCCGTTCAGCAGGGTCCGCTTCTGTCGGATCAGCGCGATGTTCACATTCAAGGCTGCCGCGATGCGGGCCTCCGATACGCCGCGCTCGACCGCGCGCAGGATCATCTTGTGCTCCTGGATCGTGGCGAGGCGGCTGATGCGCTTGTTGTAGGTGAAGGATTCGTCGTCGGTCGCCACCAGGCAGGTGACGGTCGTCTCGCCCATTTCCTTCAGAACATGCAGCCGAACATGGCCATCCAGAAGGATGAAGGACCCGTCCTGCCCAGCCGCGCGGGCGACCACCGGCGGTTCGATCAGCCCGACCTCGCGGATCGACGCGGCGATCTGCCCATATTTCTGACTCTTGGGCACGGTGACTGGCAACTGCTTGACCGGCAGGATCGCATCGATCGGGATCGTGCGGAGGTTCGCCTCGAATCCCGGGTTCTTCGGCGGAGGCATTCTCCCTGTCTGTGTCATGCTCTTGGCTCCCGCAACCCGTCGATGATAATGCGCGGCAGGCTGTCGAGGCCCTCGGCACGGAGCAGCGTCAGAAAGTTCTCGTCCTTCAGCAGAGACTGAAATGCCGCATCGAGAAACAGGAGGCTGCTGCGCGTCGACTGCGCCCTGCGGACCATGTCCTGCTGTCGCTCGGCCTCGGCGCGATAGGCTTTGACCAGCGCGGCAGAAGTCATTCGCGCGCCTGGCTGTTTGTTCCGCGCGCCACCTCGCTGCTTGCCGTGACGGTGGCGCAACTCGACCAGCCGCCGCGCCTCCAGCAATTTCTTTCCGCGCAGTTCACCGGAGGCATAAGCAGCCTCGAGCGCCTTCTGCACGTCCTTCTCCTCGGCCCGCGTGATGTAGAGCGCGATGCTGAGCGGCATTTGCCCGGTCTCGACCGCGATCAGCAGGCGTTCTTCACCGTTGGCGATCAACTCACCAATTTCATGGACATAGGCGAGGGAAAGCCCCGTCTTGTCGGCGATCTGATGGTCCGAGTAGCCCCGGTCCCGCAGGATGGCGATGTCCTGCAACAGCTCGAGCGGCCGCTGCTGGCGGCGGGCGATATTCTCGATCACGCTGCGCAGAAGTCGCTCGGGCTCGCTCGCATCCACGACGATGGCCGGAATGTGGGTTGCCCCAAGGGCGACATAAGCCTCCATCCGACCCTGACCGCAGACCAGGCGATAGGACACTCCCGTCTCTTCATCGACCCGGGCGACGGTGATCGGCTTTTTCAGCCCGACCCTGCCGATACTGTCGACAAGCGCGCGGAAGGTCTTTTCCGAGCGTTCACGCGGGTTCTCCACCGTGATGGCGGAAATCGGGATGATCTGCACTTCGTCCCGCATCTCGACTTCGCTCACCATGGTGCCACCTCGGCAACCGGTACTCGGCGGGCCATGTCGAAGAAGAAATCGAGCGTTTCAAATCGGAAAGCGTCCAGCATCAGGCCATTCTCCTCGGCAAGCCCCAAGGGTTTTGTCCGCATCTCTAATTGGGGCAGCAGGTAATAGTCGAGCGCGGAGGTGTTCGTTCGGTCCATCCGAATGGCAATGGTGATGTCCGGGGCGAGGCCGGTGTCGAAACGGATTTTCCAGCGCAGGCCGCCGGTGGAGGTTTCGCGGCAGCGGGCGACGACGACGGAGGCGGTGAATTCGCCATTGATCGTCAGCAGGTCGGTCGCCGGATTGCGCGCCACGGTTCCGCCGAGCCGGGCGATCTCGCGGATTACGCGCGGGACCTCGTCGCCGTGGAACAGCCGCAGCAAGCGGTTCACTTCGATGTAGTGGTAGTCCCGGTCCGGTGTGAAGCCAACGAGGGAATAGGCCCGGATCAGGCTGCCGAACCGATGGGCATAGGCGCCGCTGGACGGCATTCCTTCGGCCTCGTCGATCACCAGACCGGATATGTAGCCGAGGCGCTGGAACAGCCGGGTCAGGCGATCCAGCATTTCCTCGTCCGAGAATCGGCGGTTTCGGGCGGCGATGATAGCCTGCACCTTCTGAAACCGTTTCGGTTCGACGATGGCATCGAACGCCCCTTCCGACCGGATCCACATCTCAGGGCCATTCGCGACCCGCTTCTGCTTCAGCTTGAAGGAGCGCCGGTTATAGACGTTGTTGCCGATGTATTTCTCGTTGGTCAGGATCTGCTGCACGGTGGAGCGGGTCCAGGCCCGGTCGAGATCGGTCAGGATCCCGCGCTCGTTCAGTTCGGCCGCAATTTCGCTTTCCGAGCGGCCGTGCTTGAGGAACCGGCTGTAGATCCAGCGCACGGTCTGCACCTCAGCGTCGGGTCCTGGCACCAGGATCACCCGGTCTGTCTGCAAGCTCTTGTGCTCACCGCGCTTCAGCTCCGCCTTCGCTTCACCCCGTTCGTCAAGCAGGACCCGGCGAAGGCCAAAACCCGCCGCACCGCCCTGACGGAAGCCGCGTTCGATCAGGCGGCACTGTCCGATGAAGACCTTGTTGGAAAGTTCCCGGCTGTATTCCCCCGCCATCGCGCGCTTGACGCTCTTGACGATCGTGGCAACCGGACCTCCGTCATTTTCGAATTGCTCGGCGCAATACTCGACCTGCTTGTTGGCGCGACGGCAGATGTATTCGTAATAGGCGGATTCATCGGCGTCCTGAAAACGGCCCCATCGGCTGACGTCATAGACAAGGATCACCTCGAAATCCGCGGTGCCGTCCTGCACATCCTGGATCAGCTGCTGCAGCGCCTCGCGACCCTCGATCCTGAGCCCACTCTTGCCCGCATCGGCATAGGAGCGCACCAATTCAAAGCCGCGTTCCTCCGCATATTTGCGGATCGCGTCTGATTGGTTTTCGGTCGAGTATTTCTGATGGTCCGTCGACATGCGGACATATTCAGCCGCACGGCGCTTTGGCGGGGAGTTCGCCGGTTCTTTTCTTGAGGGCAGCTCTCTGCCTGCCATGCCCGTCTCCAGATCAGTTCATGCAGGCGTCTCCGTCTGGTCGGACCCGGGGTATTGGCTGGGGCGCAAAATGGAATCTGCCGCTGTGTTGTCTTCTCCACTGGTTTACCGGAGGAGGACGCCGCGATGCGGATCAAGATGGGCACATCTGTGCCGAAAATGGGCACAACTGTGCACCTGGACGCCGATCAGACCGCGTATCGCACGGCCATTGCCGATGCCCTGCGCCGCGAACTGGGGCCGACGCATCAGGCCATCAAAACGGTGATGCGCTGGACCGGAGCGAGCGAGCGGACGGCCAAGTACTGGCTGTCTGGCGAACGCGGGCCTAGCGGAGAGCATCTGATCCGGCTCGCGCAACATTCCGATGCGGTGTTGATCACCATGCTGATCATGGCCGAGCGACTTCCGGAGCAACGGCGGCACAGATGTACCGATTGTCCTGCGCGCGAGCTTGTGTTGCAAGACCTCGGACAGGAACAGAAATCGTCCGGGGGTTCCTGACATGCAAGGAAGCGGCTGGATTCCACCCCGCCCAAGCGTTCAGGAAACAAGTCGCAACAATGTTCATGCGGAGATTAGAACCCCCATTCTCCGCATTAGTTGCGGCGAATGAGAGGGGATCATGCTTTGATACCATTTTCTTGTCAGTCTCTGTCACCAATCTGGCTTGACGGCAGACTGCTGGCGACAACGCCCCTTGATGTCAGAATAGATCCATATTCCGTTGCCAAGCGATCTTCGTGTGACTAGGTTGGCGTCAAATCCCGTTGATGACAGAATCGGCACAACTATGATCACCAAAACCTACGATCTTACGGATGCCGTCACCTATCACATGGGCGGCTTTCCCCCTGGCTCACTCGAGTACGAGGTGCTTCTCGGACCCCTTGAAGAGGCAGCGGCCTCCCTTGCCCGATACGATGCAAAGATGTCGGGAATGGTGAACAGCGAGTTGTTCCTCGCCCCGCTGCGTCGCCAGGATGCGGTCACCTCGTCCCGGATGGAGGGGACGATCTCGACCATCGAAGAGCTGTACCGCCTTGAAGCCGAAGAAGACGCGGGCAGCGCCGACCCTTATCGGGAAGCGCGCAACGACGACGTCGAGACCTACCTTTATTCCCGCGCACTGCGGAATGCCCAGCAAGCCCTCGCCGACGGCGCCCCGCTTGGCGAACACCTGATCCGGACTGCCCACCAGCAGCTGCTGTCCTTTGGCCGGGGAGCCCGCAAGCGCCCCGGCAGCTACAAGGTTGAGCAGAACTACATCGGGGATGAACGGCAGGGAAGGATCTACTACGTTCCGATTGCCCCGGAGCAGCTGGGCCCGGCGATGGGCGAACTGGTCCGCTACATCAACGAAAGCACGATGCGGCCATTGATCCGCACCGCCATCGCGCATGTCGAATTCGAGGCTCTGCATCCGTTCGAAGACGGCAACGGTCGGATCGGCCGGATGCTGATCACCCTGATGCTGTGGAAGCTCGGCGTCCTGCATCAGCCGAACTTTTTCGTGTCGGGTTACTTCGAGGCCAACAAGGACGAGTACATCGAGCGGATGCGGGCCGTTTCCGCCAAGGGCGATTGGACCGGCTGGGTGGTATTCTTCCTCCAGGCGATGCACGCCCAGGCGACGGTCAACATCCAGACGGCCGACGCGATCTTCCGCCTTCACGGCGAGATGCGGGAGCGGTTCCGCGAGGTCCTGAACTCGCAGTTCCATGATCAGGCGCTGGACTTCGTCTTCGCAAGCCCGATCTTCCGCAACGACCGCTTCGTCGAACGCTCTGGTATCCCCCCGTCCTCGGCGCGCGCGTTGTCCCGACGGCTGGTCGAGGCAGGCATGCTGCGCACCATTGAACCGGCTTCCGGACGACGTGCGGCGATGTACGCCTTTGATCCGCTGCTTGATCTGCTGAAGGTGTGACGGTCACCCAGTCGCGCAGCTCATCCATGCTGCGCGTCACCCGCCGGTAGTTCCTGGCAAGCGTGCGGACATTGTCGGCACGGCGGGCCACCTCGTCTGAGATATCCTGTGCAATATCCGCCAGACCATCGGCCAGCGTCTGTATGGCATTGCCGCGCGCCTCGGCCTCGGCCGCAATGCCATCCGCCACCCCGGCAATCTGGTCTCCCAGCGCCTGCACCGCATTGCCCCGGGCCTGCGCTTCGTCACCGATCAACCCGACAAGCGCATCGACCTCGCCATCGACCCATTGCTGGAGCGCATCGACCTGGCCGAGGATTTCCGTCTCCAGCTGCGACCAGTCGAGATCGGCGGGGCCGAGTTTCAGGCTGGCGGTGGTGGCGCCGAGCCAGCCGGGCGCTGACCTCATAGGCGGTGGCGGGCAAGAGGCCCGCGCTGATCACCGTGCCGCCCTCGGCCAGAACCGGGATCACTCACGGCGGCCTCACTCGCACGCGATGACGCTTCGTGGAAATCGACGAATGCAGATAGGTCAGCGTGTCAGCGTCATCGAGCCAGCGGCATTCCGGCATGAAGCCGTCGAGCAGCGCCAGCACGCGATCCGTGCGATCGATGAAGCCGCGCATCAGCTCATGCGGATTGACGCCGGATTGTTCGCGACCTTCATAGAGCCAGGTTTCGGCACGGGCGGCATCTTCGGCAGGTGGCAGCCAGAGGAAGGTCAGGAAATAGCCGGATACGAAATGCGTGCCCGCTTCCTCGAATCCGGCCTTGCGCTCGGCATCGACCAGTGCGGAGGCCGCATCCGGAAACTTGCTGTCGGGATAGGTCGCGGCTTCGGAGCGTTGTGCCTCGACGAAGATCGACCAGCCGGAGCCAAGACGCCGCACGGCGTTGTTGATGCGACCGGCAACCGCAACCAGTTCGGCGGCGACAGCAGAATCCAGATCCGGTCCGCGAAACTTTGCCGTCCTCTGGAAGCTGCCATCCTTGTTCAGCACAATGCCGGGGCCAACCAGGGCTGCCCATGGCAGATAGTCGGATATGAGATCACCTCCGGTTCGTCAGGTTGATGCGGCTGCCGGAGACGGCGGCGCGCTATGGCGAACCATGGGAAGTGATCGGCGGCGTGTAGCGTGCCGCATTTGCGTACATACGCAGACGGCACCCCCGAAAGGGGCTATATCAACGCGAAAAGGCGTGAGATTTCAGCAACTCAGGGAGGCCGATGCGGATTCGCCCAAGACATCAGCACGCAGTTCGGCTATTAGTACAGATGGAGCAGACGCACTGCTCCGGGGGCGTAGTAACCCCTGACTAGCGGTTGGTGTCGGCCGTGACGGCACCAAACTCCTTGACCCTATGGTCGGGGAGCCTGTGGCGTATGCAACAGGCTTTCCAGCTAAAGGCCATGGGGCCGTCTAGTCACGGTTACTAACTCCCCGATCACCAGGAGTCAGAGAGTTTTATTGCGGGGGCGAACCGCAGAAACTCTTCTGAAAGAAGGGGAATGACCGCGAAAGCACCCGTCGAACTTGATCCCTATGTGGATGATCTAGCGCCGTCCGGCAATGTGATGACCGTATATGACGAGCAGCATTTCGTGACCTATCTGCGCCTTCTCGACGCCAAGGCCGAGGATGCGGACTGGAAGGAAGTGGCGCGAATTGTTCTGCACCGCGATCCGGCATCAGATAAGATGCTAACCCGGCGATGCTGGCAGAGCCATCTGGAACGCGCCCAATGGCTGTCGCGGGAAGGTTACAGGCAGGCTGCGGCAAACAGGAATCGGTGAGACTGCCTCATTTGTCCTTTGAGCGCGGACCTGGCTTTACCGGATAATGCAAAAGTAGCCGATAGCCCCCGCGCATCATCCTGATGCCGTGGGAAACAAGACGACGTGCCTTATTCTTGCGCGGATCAGTCTCGAAATCTTCCTTGTTGCCACGGAAGCCGAGTAGCACCTCGGCAACGGCACGATAGCTTTCGCCATGAAGCCGTGCGTCCAGCGCCCGCAGCGACAGAAGGTGCCATTGGCGAAGCTGCGCTGGCATGGTGCGAGTATCCGGCCCGGGAGAGCGACCGGTCAGGCACCGCCAGAGGCGGCGGGCCGCATGGGCGCGTAATTCCATGAACTCGTCCATAGGCAGGATTGCAGCATAGAAAGCTGCCGCATCGATCGCGCCCTGCGGCAGCCAGAATTGATGCTCCATCCCACCGATACGCCAGATTGCGTGCCAGCCATCCGGCGCGCGGCGCAGGATCAGGCCATCGAGATGCGCAAGAGCGACAAGCCTCCTGTCATCGGGATTGTTCTGCTCGACCGGTGACAGAATAATAGCCTGCGGATTGAAATGCGGCGACCAGAAAGGCGGTGCGCTGTCAGGCTGCGCGTCGGGGTCGTGTGCGAAATCGCACCCCCCAGCGGGAAGCAAAGGCGTCAACCTCTTCTCCCGCGGGTTCTCTCCTTTGCGCGAGTCTCTCGACGTCATGGCGATAGTCTTCGTTACGACGAAGATATTCCCAGGCGAAACCGGCGGGCGGAAGGTCTTTAATGCGTTTATAGGCCGCCGGATTACGCCAATCTATGCTCTGCATGGCGCGTCCTCCCAAAGCCGGACGGCGCAAGGCCACATCCGACCTGAAAAGGCTGCGGTATTGAATGGTTTTGCGGTAGCGTGCCTAACGCGATAAGTGGATCGCCTAACCCGATCAATCCATTCAACAATCTCTCGTTAGCACTGTTGCGCACCACTTGGGAGACACGCTGACGACATTCCCGTGTCAGTGATCGAAGCCGAATGGCGGAAACGCGCGACTGCGTGGTTCCGGCGCAGCCGAGAGCGCGGCCCGCAGGGCGACACCTTGATTTTTGAAGCCATCAGCGCTAGGTATATCCCTATTGAATATCCCGAAAGCAGGAGGCCGCCATGACCAGCTCAACCGTATTCACCAGCAACCGCAGTCAGGCCGTGCGCCTGCCGAAAGCTGTGGCTTTTCCCGAAGGCGTACATCAGGTGGACATCCTGAAGATCGGTCGCAGCCGTGTGATCGTGCCGCAGGGCAAACGATGGGATGACCTGTTCCTGCATGGCCCTCGCGTCAGCGATGACTTCCTGACCGAGCGTGAACAGCCAGCGTCAGAAGAGCGTGAGTCCTTCTGATGCTCACCTACATGCTTGATACCAATATCTGCATCTATGTGATGAAGACCTATCCGCCTGCCGTGCGCGAGAAGTTCAATGCGCTGGCGGATCAGCTTTGCATATCTAGCATCACCCTTGGCGAACTGCACTATGGGGCGGAAAAATCCGCACGACGCAGCGAAAACCTGATGGCGATTGAACATTTTGCGGCGCGGCTGGACGTTCTGCCTTTCGGCGACAAGGCGGCTGCCCATTACGGGCAGGTCCGCGCCGAACTGGAGCGTGCGGGCACGCCTTGTGGGCCGCACGACATGCAGATCGGCGCACACGCCCGCAGCGAAGGGCTGATCGTGGTGACGAACAACATGAAAGAGTTCATCCGCATGCCCGGCGTACGCGTGGAGAACTGGGTGTAGCGGTTGCGGTGGGCGCGACGGGTTTCCCACGGGCATAAGAAAGGCCCCGACCTTGCGGTCGGAGCCTTTGTGCCGCGCCTCAGTCGCCGCGGCGACCGTTGGGGCGGGACCAAATGAGGGAGAAGGTGTCGCCTTCCTCGTCATCGAAGAGGTTGGCGTAGATCGGGGCGTTGAAGCTCGGATCATCCAGCTTGAGGCCCAGATAGTCTCGGCCCTCGCCCGAGCGCTTGGACCAGGCGGCGCCGATTTCGGCGCGGCCGACCAGAACCCGGTGGCTGGGGGCGTTCTCGCCGTTGGCGCGGAGGTCGGGAACGATGCGCACGCCCTTGGCCTGGACGCTGAGGGTGACGATTTCGCCGGTGAATTCGTTCGAGCCGGTCTTCTTGAAGGTGCCGATGGTTGCCATTTCAGGTCTCCGTTTTCCGTTTCCGAGCCCGCACCATTGCGGCCTCTATGGCGATCGACCGGCCGGAGACGAACGCCGGCGCACCCCCTTTGGGGGCTGGACAGCACAGGAGAAACTTTCTTGTTCCGCGCGGAATGGCGGCAATACCGGGGTCCCCATGCGGCTTGCCGCATGGGGTGGGCCGTCAGGGGAAGAAAGTTGTGACGACGCTGTTGCGCTAAAGCGGTCGAAGCGCATCGCGCTGTTGTTCGGCCAGATCCGGCCATTAAAGAGGCCGTTTGGAGCGGTCGAGACACGGGGGCGAGTGGAGACGGCGGCAACCTTGGGGTTCCCTCAGTATGACCAGACTGACAACAGCGGCATCTCTGTAACCCAGCACTTCAGGCCGTGTGGGCCCTTCTCCCTGGCCATGTCCACCCGTATCACCCAATCCGGGTTTCGAGTCTGACCGCGACTATGGCACTGAGTTTTCGCGCTCCGCGCGGGACCGGGTCAGGGCATCAAGCCGATCCGAGTGTGTGTAGTCTGCCGCAAAGACTACGCATTTTGCCATGAAGCTGGCGGCGATTTTTAGATGACCGAGTCTGGGAAGTGGCAGTAGACTCAGTTTGAGCGCCCCGGCGAACGCCGAGATGCGTCGACTTTTTCAACGGCGCCCGGCAAGAAAGCTGCAATGGCAGGTGATAGGAGAGACCGTGAAGGCTCAGATTCAGACGAACTATGAAGAGCGGCTTTCTCGCTATGTCACGCTGATCCAAGGCACGGAGCCGCCGGGTCTCGTACCCAAGTTGGCTGTCTATCGCGAGCTTCTCCGGCAGCACGGCATGCATGGGGCCCGACTATGGAAAATCGAGCCGGTCCTTCATCCCCTGATTTACTCAGCCGAGACCGACCTACATCTTGCAACGGCAAGACTGCTGGAGGACCCGCGTCGAGCAGAGGGAAGCTTGTTCGCATTCCTCGATTTCTGCATCAAGAACCAAGCGAACATAACGTGGAAGTCCGGGCCACCGCCGGTCGATGTTCTGGACAAACAGCTCAATGAGCTGGAATCGCGGCGCAACACGATCAATGCTATTATGGGGCGCCGCGACAAGTTCTTCGCTCATCTCGACAAGCGCTATTTCAAGGAGCCGGCGCGTATTTACCTCGACTATCCGCTCGACGCGGACGACGTAATCGCGCTGGTGAACGCCGTGATTGGGGTGATCAGCGAGCACCAGTGGAAATTGAAGGGGGGTGCCGCCATAAGTGTCGCCGAATTCTACACTACTGGCGTAGACAATATGGTGCGCAATCTGGCAACTGGTCGCCGCATGAACTTCCCGGGGCAACTAGACTGACCAAATAGCCGACACTGGCTCCGGGGAATTGGTCACAAGCGGACATAGGAAAGGAAGCGGCCGATCGGCAACCCTCGGTGCTTCACGACTGCGCTCAGCATCTCATGCGCGAGAAAGGCTGGAGTCCGTAGGGCCGGTCGCGGCCATACCCGCAACGCGCAAGAACGCAGTCACGCCGACCGCAATTGCCCCGATCACCGAGAAGATGAGCTGCCATGTCTCAGACGGCATCATGTGCTTGACGATACCGAGGGTGGCGTAGAACCCGGCCATCCCAGCTGGAGCGACGAAGGCCAGAGCAATCAGCAAACGCGCCCAGATCGGGCGGATCAGCATGAGCAGGCCCTGACCGACTGCCAGTGTCAAACCGGCGGCGAGAAGACCGACGACGATGCCGCCGAGCCAGCCAGCCCCCGTACCATAGGCCCAGGTGCCTGCATTCATACCGATGAAGAACGGCAGGGCGAAGACGGCGAGATTGAACAGCAACCAGCACATGGTGCCGATGGCTGCGATGGAAACGAGCATTCCGAGAATGATCATGGTGGTGTATCCGTGCGAAAGGTTGGACGGTTGCGCCTTCCACCACCACCACGGCGCACATCGACATATAGCACGAATTTGCCTGTCTGAGCGAAATGGAATGATCGGCGGGCGCTGTCGTCATGCTCATGATGAGGTGGGAAGGCAGCGCTCACGCGCTACCGATCCCGAAACGATAGACCGGGATGCCCATCTTGCGGGCCTTGTCGGCCAGGTTGTCCTGAATGCCCGTGCCGGGGAAGATGATGACCCCGATCGGCATGATGCCGAGCATCTGGTCGTTGCGCTTGAACGGTGCTGCCTTGGCATGTTTTGCCCAGTCGGGTTTGAAAGCGACCTGTGCGACCTTGCGGTTATTGGCCCAGGTGGCCGCGATGCGTTCCGCGCCCTTGGGCGATCCGCCGTGCATCAGCACCATGTCCGGGTGCTTGGCGTGGACCTGATCGAGCTTGGTCCAGATCGTCCGGTGATCGGTGGTGTCGCCGCCCGAGAAGGCGATTTTCGGTCCGGCGGGCAGCAGCACCTCGTTGTCGGCCCGACGTTTTGCGGCGATGAAGTCGCGGCTGTCGATCATGGCCGAGGTCATCTGACGATGGTTGACCCGTGAGCCGGAGCGTTGCGACCAGGGCGTTCCGGTGGTGCGCAGATAGATGTCGGCGGCGGTATCGCGGAAGGTTTCCATGCTGTCGCGGCGCTCAATCAGGCTTTGGCCCGCGCCGATCAGGGTTTCGAGCTGGACGGATTTGACCTCGCTGCCATCCTGTTCACGCTGAAGGCGCTTCTGTGCCTGCTCGTTATCGTCGAGTTTGGTCTCGATACGCTCGACAGCGCGGTGGAAGGTGTTGACGGTGGACCACATGATCTCGTCGAGGTCGAAATCGAGGCTGGTGTCGGCCATGGTGGAAATCAGGGCGTCGAAGATGTCGGAGACTGCGCCCTGGATGACGTGATCTTCGGGTGTGATCCGGGGATCGGCCTCGTCTTCGGAGGGACGGTAGCACAAAGAAGCGCAGTTTCCACGAGATGATCTCGCTGAAGAGGCCGTAAGCCCGAAGCCGGTCGCGCATTGCATCGGTAAAGCCGGTCAGTTCGATCCTGTTGGCGCCCATGACGCGGACGCGGCGCAATTGCAGCCCTTCGGCGAGATCGAGGATCGTGCGACCTTCGATCAGCGCGGCGTAGGCGGCATCCGGTGTCAAACTTTTGGTGACACCACTGGTCGAGGCATTGGCGGCCCAGGCCGGCGATACCCGGCGACCGATGATGCGTTCGCCCTCGTCGGTCTGGAGGCGATAGACGCGGGAGGAGTCCTGCGGCAGGCGTTTCCAGATCGGCAGAAGGAGTCCCGTCACCATATGCAGGATGCTGTCGGTGAACTCCGGCACCTCGGCCAGTTCCGCCTTCCAGGCTGCGCCGAAGTCGGCAAGGTCGGCCTCGATCCAATAGGTCTCGCCCATCGCCCGCACCGAAATGTCATCGCCTCCATGGGACGGATAAGCCGCACGCGCCGTTCGATCTCGCCATCATCCAGCATGACGCTGGTGGTCGGGATCTGCACGGCGGCGCGACCGGATCGCTCGTTGATGAGCAATCTTGCGCGGGGGTCATCCAATTCCGCCAAGGCGGTATCGAGTGTGACCGGCTGGCGGTGACCTCGGGCGGGGCGAAGAGCTTTTACCTTTACAAGCGGATCGAGGGGCGGCCCGAGCGGCTGCTGTTGGGGCGGTTTCCCGATCTGACGATTGAGAACGCCCGCAAGGCCGCGCAGGAGGCCAAGGGGCAGATTGCGCAGGGCGTCAATCCGCAGAAGGAAAAGCGCGCGGTGCGCGATGAAATGACCTTTGGCGCGCTGTTTTCCGACTATCTGGAAAAGTATTCCAAGGTGCATAAGCGGTCATGGACCTATGACGAGCGCGAGGTGAACAAGTTCCTGTCGCACTGGTTCAAGCGCAAGATTTCCAGCATCGACAAGGCGGAGGTGGAGCGGCTGCACGCCAAGGTCGGCAAGGAGAATGGGCTATATCAGGCGAACCGGCTGCTGGAACGGATACGCTCCATCTTCAACAAGGCGATTGACTGGGGCTGGGCCGGGGTGAACCCGGCTGTGGGCATCCAGAAATACCGCGAGAAAAGCCGCGACCGTTTCCTGCAACCGGACGAGCTGCCGCGCTTTTTTCAGGCGCTGGCGAACGAGCCGAACGAGACGGCGCGGGATTTCTTTCTGCTGTCGCTGCTGACCGGGGCGCGCAAGTCGAACACGCTGGCGATGCGCTGGAAGGATGTGAACTTCACGACCGAGACATGGCGGATCGAGGAAACCAAGAACTCCGATCCGCTGACGGTTCACCTGCCCCGGCAGGCGGTCGATCTGCTGAAGGCGCGGAAGCTGGCCTCGGACAGCGCTTGGGTGTTTCCGGCTGACAGCGCCTCCGGGCATCTGGCCGACCCGAAGAAGGCTTGGGCGCGCATCCTGAAGGAAGCGGGGATCGAGAACCTGCGGATTCACGACCTGCGCCGCACGCTGGGCAGCTATCAGGCGGCGACCGGGGCGAATGGCTATATCATCGGCAAATCTCTGGGGCATCGCAGCCAGCAAAGCACGGCGATCTATGCGCGGCTGAACCTTGATCCGGTGCGGGACTCGGTGAACAAGGCGACCGAGGCGATGTTCGGGTATATGACTCCTGTCAATGGTGAAAATTAAATGGACGAAACTTCCAGCCCCATGACGCAGCTATCCAGTGTCTATATTCTGGATGAAGAAGGTAACGAGATTTCCTGCGCTGAGCTGTTCCCCGCGGAGTTTTTTCACGCCCTCACCGCCCATATGAGAATTACACCAGATGACGACGCGCTTCAGGATTTGAAGGCCGGACATGAACAGGCGGTTTCTGCCTA
Source organism: Gemmobacter sp. LW-1 (assembly GCF_001303875.1). Classification (NCBI taxonomy): domain Bacteria; kingdom Pseudomonadati; phylum Pseudomonadota; class Alphaproteobacteria; order Rhodobacterales; family Paracoccaceae; genus Gemmobacter; species Gemmobacter sp. LW-1. The sequence continues at coordinate 18,215 of NZ_LJSC01000040.1, forward strand.
TATGTCGTCAAAGCGTGACCTTGCAAACAAAACGACGCTCCGACAGGATAACAAGCATCTTGAGTCTATCGCCTATCATGCCGACAAGTTGGTGGAGCTACTGGCTGGGCTGTGCAGCCATCCGCCCGCAAAGGAACGACTATCTGCCGAGATAGTCGCGAACCCGACCGCCTTCACGGGACGAAAGGGAGTTTCCCTTTCCCTGCTGTTGGATATGGACCGGGAACACACCCTTTTTACAATCCAGCAATTAATTTCTGACCTTTGGGCGAGCGCCAAACGCGCGCAGATCAAGCCGCGCCCGGACCCGGTTTGGCGTGGTTCACTGTTGAGCGAACACCCTGAGCATTACAAACTTGCATTGCTCTCACACGCTGCATTGGAACCGTCTCTGGTCCACGAGGATACTCAGCGCACCTACCGAAAGAAATCGGAACCCATCATCGCCTTTATCACAGCTTTCGCCGGGACATGGCGCAGGCATTGCGATTTGACCTATGGCGCAGGGATGCACCTGCGCGAAAGTGGCGGAACAAAATCTGTTGCGGTTGACGCTGTTCACCTGTCAATAAACCGTCTGGACGCGAAAATTAAACGTTCTCAAATTGTCACAGCTTTCCGCAAATGGTCCGAATCCGAACCGGAAATATCGCAGATTTGAGAGATTTATAGACACCAAAATCTGCGATCCAGAATATTCGCTTCAGCGCTGAATTGCTGACAATTTCCGGCTGTGACCAACCACAACCGGAGATTACCTGAATGACCTCGCCCTTTCCGCAAATCCTGATGACGCCTGAACAGGTGGCCGAATGCCTTGGCGTTTCGGTGGAAACCCTGAATGTCTGGCGCTGCACCAAGCGCTATAATCTGCCCTATGTGAAAGCCGGGCGTCTGGTGCGCTACCGGCGGGCGGATGTGGAGGCTTTCGTGGCCTCGCGCCTGCAAGGGGGGAAGTGATGTTTCACCCGCGCCATTCTGTCGATTTTGCCGCGATCAACCGCGCCTGCCTTGCGCGCTACCCGGCGCTTCTGGCGCGCTGGCTGCCCGATGGCCGCCTTTGCGGGCGGGAATGGGTGGCGCTGAACCCGACCCGGCCCGACCGGCATCGCGGTTCCTTCTGCATCAACATAGATCGGGGGGCGTGGGCGGATTTTGCGACCGGCGACCGGGGCGGCGATCCGGTCAGCCTTTACGCCTATCTGCATTACCTGAGCATGACCGAGGCCGCCCGCGCGCTGGCGGCGGAACTGGGGCTGCGCTGATGGCTTTCGATCTGACCGCCCTGCCCGTTCATCCCAAGGCTGGGAAGCCCGCCGTTAGCCATATCTACCGCGATGCCTCGGGCTTGCCGGTGCTGGTGGCAAATCGCTATGAGCCTGCCGGGCACCGCAAGTTCTTCCTGCCCTACGACGTGGCGCGGGGCGAATGGAAGGCTCCGGCGATCCGCCCGCTTTACCAACTGGACCGCCTTGCCGCCGCGCCCGCTGACCCGGTGCTGTTTGTCGAGGGCGAGAAATGCGCCGATGTGCTGGCAGGTCTGGGCTTTCTGGCGACCACCAGCTTCGGCGGGGCGAAGGCGCTGGCCAAGACCGACCTCGCACCCTTGGCCGGGCGGCGCGTGGTCATCTGGCCCGATCACGACGCACCGGGCCGGGCCTATGCGACCGAGGCCAAGGCCGCGCTACTGGCGCTTGGCTGTTCGGTCGCGGTTCTGGATATTGTCGCGCATTTGCATAAATTTACGCATAAACACGCTGAAATCAGCGCTTTTCCGCGTGGTTGGGATGCTGCCGACGCGGTGGCCGAAGGCATGACTGCGCTGGAATTGGCGGGAATTATCGCGAATGTGCTGGATGCGGAAAATGCTGTAATTTTGCGTAATTCCGCTGAAATTGCAGTAAAATCTGAAGAAATCGGGATGAATATGGAACTTTGGCACAGCCCCGACCGCGAGGCTTTCGCCTCGGTCGCGGTGCAGGGCCATGTCGAACACTGGCCCATTGCCGCGCGCGCCTTCCGTGAACTCATATCCTACCGGCACCGGCAGGAAACCGGCAAGATGCTGTCAGCCACGGCGCTGGAAGATCATTGCCGGGCGCTGTCGGGCGAGGCGCTGTTTGACGGCGCGTGCCATCGCACCTTCCTGCGCATGGGCGAGGCCGGGCGTAGCCTTTACCTCAACCTGGGCGATGTGGCATGGCGTGGGGTGGCGATTGACGCGCAGGGCTGGCAGGTGATCGAGCGGCCCCCGGTCCGCTTCCAGTGCGCGCGTTCCATGGCTGCGCTGCCGGAGCCGGTGCGCCAGTCGCAGGGCATCGCGGCGCTGCGGCCCTTCCTGAACACCGGCAGCGAAGAGGACTTCCGTATGATGGTGGCGTGGCTCTTGGGCTGTTTCCACCCGCGCGGCCCCTATCCCATCCTGATCCTGACCGGCGAACAGGGCAGCGCCAAAAGCACCACGGCAAAGGTGCTGCGCAGCCTGATTGACCCGGCGAACCCGATGGCGCGCAGCGCGCCGCAGTCCGAACAGGATCTGGTGATTGCCGCCAAGCACAATCACGTCATGGCCTTTGACAACCTGTCGGGCGTCAAGCCGGTACTGGCCGATGCCCTGTGCCGTATCGCCACCGGCGGCGGCTTCGGCACCCGCAAGCTGCATTCCGACAGTGACGAGGTGCTGTTCACCGCGACCCGGCCCATCCTCTTGAACGGCATCCCCGACCTTGCCAGCCGCCCCGATCTGGCCGACCGGGCGATTGTGGTGCATCTGCCGGTGATTGCCGCAACAGCGCGGCAGTTCGAGGCGGAGTTCTGGAAAGCCTTCGAGCGCGCCTCCCCCGGCATCCTTGCCGCCCTTCTGGACGCCACCAGCTGCGCCCTCGCGCGTATCGGTTCCGTGACCCTGCCGGAGCGGCCCCGCATGGCCGACTTCGCCAAATGGATCACGGCAGCGGAACCGGCGCTTGGCTGGCCGGAGGGCGCATTCCTGCAAGCCTATGCCAGCAACCGTCAGCACACCCAAGCCGCCGCGCTGGACGGCAACCCGCTGGCCGAAGCGATCCTCGCCCTGCTGGCCGCGCAAGGCCCATGGCAAGGCATCGCCACCGACCTGCTGCGCGCCCTGCGCCAAACCGCCCCGGCCCTGACCGCCGACCCGGACAGCTTCCCCCGCTACCCCAACAAACTCACCAACGCCCTCCGCCGCGTGCAACCCCTGCTGCGCGGACGCGGCGTCACCCTGACCCAAGACCGCGAGAGCGGCACCGGCCAGCGCGTGATCCGCTTGGAATGCGCGTGAAGTATCGTCACAGCTGTCACAACTGTCACAGACCCAAGCCTTGCAAGGAAGGGATTGTGACAGCTGTGACGGTTGTGACGATAGAAAGAGGGAAGGTAGCGAAGGGTCGGGAGCCGACATACGGCAATGCGGCTTGGCGCCCACAGCAAACTTGTCGGAGCAGTCGTTCCGACAGACAGCAGCTAGATCGCGGTCAGATAGGCCGTGAGGGTGGAGAGCCGAACGACCGCATTGCGGAACGGCGCGGCGGCGACGCGGGTAAAGCAGTCAGTCAAGCAGGTTGTTGCTGAAGTGGGGTTCGGTGCGAGGGTAGTAGCAACCAGAGATTAAAAGGTTTACAGATCTGGCAGCCACGGTTAGCCCTATGATAACGGCAGCTTGATGTCTTTGGTGTCAAAAATCAATCGGTGATGGTCAGATGAAAATACTTACAATATTTAATAATAAGGGCGGAGTTGGGAAAACAACCCTTACTTACCACCTATCTCATGCATTCGCGGAAATGGGGCAGAGGGTCCTGTTGGTGGACCTCGACCCTCAATGCAATCTGACCATAACGGCTCTCGAAATGGAGCAAATACACGATATTTGGGCTCCCGAAGATCCTTACATGGATGATTTTGGTGCCGCATCTACCAATATCGATGAAATGGTTCAATCTCCCAGATCTATTCACTTCCTCTTGAAGCCAACGGAGGATGGGAAAGATGATATCGGGGACCTGCCGCCGCCTATTTCGCTAGCCGAGAATTTGGACATTATTCCCGGAAGGCTAACGCTTCATCGCTTTGAGGCTAAAGTCAGCGAGCGATGGAATAGTGTCTACAGTGGTGATCCGCTTGCAATACGAACGATAACCAACATTAGAAGGTATGCGCATCAATACGCAGAGGCGTACGGCTATGACGTTGTCGTATTTGATACTTCGCCAAGCTTAGGCGCATTGAACAAGAACATACTTACGCTAGCGGATGCATTTTTGATCCCCTGCACGCCGGATCTATTTTCAGTCTACGGAATCAGGAATATTGGGCAATCACTGGATGAGTGGTCTAAGCAATTCGATACTGTTTATAATGTCATATCAACAACTAAGAGAGAGCAGTTCCCTGATCACTTCGTGAAGCTCATAGGTTTTACGATTTACAATGCCAAGAAATACGATGGCCCAAATAACGATTTACAGTTGGCAAAAGCACATCAGCATTATGCCGCCCAGATACCGGGGACAATTCGCGACTTTATTTCGCAGAATGTTTCATTGCCGTTTGATGAAATTCTAGAAGAGTCCATCGGTGGGAACTCTGTCATCCATACTCACAATACCTTTCCAAGCATGGCTCAGAGATACCATGTGCCCATGTGGGAAATTCCAGACATAGAAGTTGAGGAGGAAGATAAAAACACCGTGCGGGGTAACTCTAAAAAGTTCCGCGCAACGCAGCAAGCCTACCATAATTTTGCCGCAGAGGTTCTCCAGCGCCTTGACGAGGTTTGAGCTATGATCGAAGGCGTCAATGAGACTATTGAATCTTGCCTGTCAGTTTTTCGAGCGAAAAAACATGCGATAGACGCATTTCGTGCCAGTGTAGAGCTTCTATTCACAAATAATCCCGAGCTTCAACATAAAGGGCGACAAATTGTACACTCAACAAAATCACGCATTAAGGATGAAAGTCACCTATCCGAGAAATTATATCGAAAGATTAGCGCGGGCAGACAAATAAATGAGGATAATTTCTTTTCAGAAATTACTGATCTGGCTGGTGTGCGCGTCTTGCTTCTGTATCAAGAAGACTTCGCAATTGTTAATCACATCATAAGAAGTAAGATCGAAGCGGATGGGGACTGGTTCCTTGCTGAGCCACCCATGGCCTATACATGGGATCCAGAGAGCACCGCGTTCTTTAAGAGCCACGGCGTTGACCCTAGAATTAAAGAGAGTTCATACACCAGCGTTCACTACCTCGTTCGTCCGCATGAAAAGAGTCCAATTCATTGTGAGATTCAAGTTCGCACGCTATTTGAAGAGATCTGGGGCGAGGTTGACCACCATCTGAATTACCCTGCCAAATGCGAAAACCCCGCACTAACAGAGCAGATAAAGGTTTTGTCAAAAATTGTCGGCGCAGGAAGTCGAATTCTTGATTCCATTTACAGGGTGGATGAGGCGGACAGGAAGTAATCGCGAGCGGATGCAGCGTTTATTTCACGCTCGCGTTTGAATACCTTGATCATTACTCTATTTACACGTTGCGCCACATCAAACGTGACTGGCAGCTTCGTCCCGTTTGGTAACCTTCAGGGCGGTGGTTCCGCTGCGGCACCCGACAAGTGTCGGCTTCGGTCGCTGCGGCTACGCAACAGGGGCCGAAGCCGACCGTCAGTTAAGGGCCATTATCATGACGAGCAACGCAGCCTTTTGTCTTATCAATCGCGTGCTTCACCGTTCCGCGTTACCACCCCATTTCCGCGCTGTGTCTGGCGGCGGCATCCTGCCCCTGTGTTTTGCTTCGACACGCCAGAGCTTTTTGCGGAGGCCCTCGGCTTCGAGGTGGCGGTATTTTCCGCCGGAGAACTTGCCCCAGTCCAGTGCGAGGCCGCATTTGACCATTTCCGCCGACAGGTCACGCCCGTCTTCAAGGGTGCAGGTTGCAACGACCCGCTCGTAGGACGAGCTGCCATCGGTGATGGCGGTCACGACCTGCCCGCGGCAGAGGGCGATCAAGGCGCGTTTGGCCTGTTGGCCGAAGGGGTGGTCGAGTTCCGGCGCGTCGATTCCGGCGAGGCGGATGTTCACCCTGTCGATGACGATGGTATCGCCATCCACGACCCAACAGCGGCCCCGGAGGATCTGTTGCCCGAGCGGCTCTTCCACCTGGCGCAAAGGCTCACGTGGCGGCTTTGGGACGGGGGCTGGAACGGGCTGATAGCTGCGGGAGGAGCGCCGGTAACGGTAGCGCTGGCGCCTGGGGGCGAAGAGTTTCAACAGCAGACGAAGCAGACCCATTTCACGCGCGATACCAGCTGAGGCTTGGCGGAGTTTGCGCGCGGGTTGCGACTGTCGCAAGCCCCTTCCGGCAAAGCGGACGGCGAGGGCTGCCCAGCTGGCACCCCACAGGACGCGCCGCCCTCCCCTGCGCGTCCGGCGCGTTGGTCGCGGTGGAGACGTGTTTTCAGGGCGGGTTGAGTCGCTCGCGTTTGCACGCTGCGGGGGCCTGAGGTTGCTCTGCGGTGTAGCACCGTTGTAGCACCGGGCGTCCAGAACGCAGAAAGCCCCGCGAGAGCGAGGCTTAACGTGTTGATCTGGCTTAGTAATTTTGGTTGCGGGGGCAGGATTTGAACCTGCGGCCTTCAGGTTATGAGTTTGAGTTTCTGCACTACGGCCTAGCCGCACCCTCTGCGCGATTGTACGTTTTATCATTTAATATCAGTTACTTGATGTCCTTGCAAAGACGTGGCACAACGTCCTAACTGCCCCTAGCGTGCTACTTAGCCGCTAGTTCGGCTCAAGGAGAACATTATGCCGAAGCTGACGAAGACCTTCGTTGAAGGGGTGGAACTGCCTGCCAGCGGCTACAAGATTCACTGGGATGATCGTGTCCCCGGCTATGGGCTGAAGGTGACGGCCACAGGGGTCCGGTCCTTCATTGCTCAAGGGCGAGCCAAGGGGAAGGTGGTGATCGTGACCATCGGGCGCTTCCCGCTCTACACCGAGGACCAAGCGCGCAAGCGGGCACAGGTGGCGCTTCAGCAGATGCGCGATGGCATCAACCCGAACGCCGAGAAGAAGGCCGAGGCGGCGGAACAGGTGTCGCTTCGCACCGTGATGGAGGAATACCTGAACCGCCCGGGCAAGCTGAAGCCCAGCAGCAAGGCCGAGGTGCGGCGGCATATCGAACTGGTCTGCGCCGCGTGGCTGGACAAGCCCATCGTCAACATCACCGAGGACGACATTCGCAAACGGCACCGCGAAATGGCAACGAAGGGGCTGCGCGGCAAGGGACCAGCGCCGGGGCAAGCCAACCTCAGCATGACAACGCTCCGGGCGCTCATCAACTTCGCCAGCCGCCAGCGGAGGCGCGCCGACGGATCGCCGCTGTTCCTCTACAACCCCGTGGACGTGCTAAAGGACCATTGGGCGAAGCTGGGCACGCGGACGCAACGCTACATCGACCGGCGCAACATCGGAGCGGTCTGGAATGCGCTGCATGAGGCGCGCGCCAACCCCAAGAACACCGACGCACTGGCAGGCATCGACCTAACGTTGTTCCTCCTGCTGACCGGCGCGCGGCGCAACGAAGGGGCGATGCTCACATGGGACCGTGTCCACATCGACGACGCTGACCCTGCGAATTGCTGGTGGCACCTGCCCGACCCGAAGAATGGGCGCGAGGTGTTCCTGCCGCTGAACACACAGGCGGTGGCGCTGCTGAAACAGCGCGAACGGGTGGCGGGCAACCCCCATGTGTTCCCGTCGCGGTCCAAGGCCGGGCATGTGCTGGACCCGCGTGCGCCAATGGAACTGGTCAGCGAGGTTTGCGGCAAGACCCTGAGCTGCCACGACCTCCGCCGAACATATACCAACATCTCAATGCGTGAATGCCTGATCGAGAAGTTCCGCACCGACCTGCTGACCTGCCATGTGCCTGCACAGGCAGACGTGACCGCCCGGAACTATCTAGACCTGACCCGTCTCGACTGGCTGTATCCCGAATGCCAGCTTATCGGTGACTACATCGAACAGCAGGGACTGATCGCCGCTGGTGCGAATGTGGTGGCGCTGCGGGCCTGACGCCCGCAGCACATATCGCGCTTACGCATTGCCCGAGCGCAGGACGCCTGCCTTGCCCGGATGCTGCGCCTTGGGGTTCTGCCGCCATACGAACTCGACGGTGACGGGGATGCGCAGTTTCTTCGCCAGCCGGTCAACTTCCTTCCATGCGTCTGCCGCCGACTGCCCCTGCACCGAGATTCCCAGTTCGGGGAAGAACCTGTAGCCGTCGTCCTCGTAGCTGGACGCCTTGGCCGGGACCGCCAGTTCGCGGACCAGCTTTTCGCCCTCGAAACCCTTGGCCTTCACCTGTGCAATCATCACATGCAGGATCGACGCCCAGTTGGGGTTCTGGATCGGCTTGCCGTTGATGGTCGCCTTCATCGGCTTGGTGAAGGTGAGGCTGGGCGCTGTGTCGAACACGAGCGCGCCATCGGTCGGGGCGACGGGCACACCCTCCAACTCGTCGTCACGCTCAATGCCAAGCTGCTCCATCGCCTCTTGCACGATGCGGTCGATGGTCTCGCTGGGCGACTTGGTTCCGAACCACGTCTTGAGGGTGCTCAGGTTGGCGAACGTGGCGTCGTTGATTCTCAATACCGGCATCATGTCTGTCTCCTTTGGGGTGATGGTGGCCGCAGGAAATATGTAACATCGTTTCTCGATTCGGATCAAGAGCATATGTTACCTATTTTCTGCAAGGCACTCGATAGCCGCCGCGTGCAGCCGCGCTATGCGCTGCCGCCGCGGTAGGGGCGGCATGGTGCTGATCGCGGCTGTAGCGCCAGCGCAGGGGCGGCAATGGTGCGCTCTCGCACGGGCCACAATTACGGGGTTGCCCGACTTAACAACGGCCTGCTATGTTGGCACCACACTCGCCATCCGTCAGCTTCATCAAAGCGGGCGGGACGTCCGGCAGGACGCACCCGGCATCCGAGTCGGGCACTGAGATGGTTGCATGGGCAGCCAGCGGGTCATCGCCTAAGCGGAAACGTCAGGGCGTTCTCAGTGGGAGTTGACCCATGAAAATGAACTATGAACAGCTCTGCGAGCGGTTCAACTTCACCCCCAAGAACCGCCCTTGGTCGGGACAAGACCTTGCCGACTTCTGCGACGTGAGCCTCCGCACAGTGGAGGGCTGGCGTCAGACCGGCGAGGGTCCGAAATTCTTCAGCCCGAAGGGCACCCGCCGCGTCTGGTATGCGGAACGGGACGTTCTTGAGTGGATGGCCTCAGGCGAGAAACAGAGCACCAGCGAGGCCGCGTAAGTCGGCCATCAAAGCGTGAAACTGGCGCGGGGTCGGTGAATTTTGGAATGCTTCTGCCGGGTTAGCTCCCGTCTCAGGCGCATCACCTAGCCCCAACATAGCGCTCTCAGGAAAAACGGCGGGGTTGTGCCACCAACCCCGCCGCCAGATAGAAAGCACAGACATGGACTCCCCAACTATGCAGAACCTCGCGGAAGGTCCGCAAGCGAGCATTTTTCACCGCCTTCCCGCTGAAATGCGCGCCCTGCCGCAATGGTGCGTGACCGCTGGCACGGCCACCGACAAAGCGCCCTATGGCGCTGATGGAAAGCGTGCCAGAACGACCGACCCGTCAACCTGGATGGATTTTGCAACCGCCTGCCGCCTCGCCACTGAATGGCGTGGGCTGATCGGTTTCGTGCTGAGTGCCAACGACCCCTTTGCCTGCATCGACCTCGACGTGAAGGACGACACGACCGCCGAGGACATGGAACGCTTCAAGAGCATCGTCACAACCTTCAACAGCTACTCTGAATTGTCGCGCAGCGGTCGCGGGATGCACATCTGGGTTCGTGGCAATATCGGTCCCGGCTGCAAGCGCGGCGGCGTGGAAGTGTATTCGCAAGAGCGCTTCATCATCTGCACGGGCAGCGTCTATATCGACGCCCCGGTCGAAGACCGGCAGGAACTGCTCGCCAACATGGTGACGCAGATGCGCGCCCGCAACATCGCCGCCTTCAACCCCGGCGCACATGCTGCACGAAACGACGCCAAAGAGGCGGTGATTGCCAACAGCCGAACCCGTCACGACGAAGTGGCGCTGGAACTGGTGGCGAGTCACCCGCGCAAACTCATCACCGCAGAAGACTTGTTCAGCGCGGTCTTTGACGTGGACCCGAACTTCACCCCCGACGCCGGTCGCAAGTGGGCGCTGCTGCCGCACATCGCACGGAAGGCAGGCATCGAGCCGTTGCCGAAGCCGTTCGCCTTGTATGGACGCCCGAAGGTGAAGGTGTGGGCGCTGCGCAACGCACAGGGGTGGCGGGGTGCCCTTGCCATGGCTGTTGAAGCCGAACTGAACCGCATTACGGCCCCCGAAGCCCCCCTTAGCCCCCCGGCCTAAAACCCGGGCCAAGGCCCCCCTGAGCCCCCCATTGCACCCCCACGAGAAAAGGGCATAGCCATGGACCTACCCAACTTCTTCCATGCAGCACTTTTTACAATGGGGGGCAAAGGGGGGCGCCGGGGGGCAAAGGGCATCCGACCGCTTCGACCGTCATATGTCCTGTATGTGGGGCACAGGGTGGCAAACGGCGGGAATGGTTCAGACCGGCAGCATTTAGTTCAGACGGAACTAGCCCAAATCCAGCCGCGAACGCGCGCAGCGAGAAACGAAAAAGACGCAGCGAGGAAGACCAAGCTGCGTCTCAGTTCAGGAAGACAGGGAGAGATGCCGCAATCAGCGCGGCGTGCATGTCATCCCATTCCGCTGGGCGTTCGCGATGCAGTCCGCCTTGTTGACGTAACCTTCGGTCGATGCCCCAACGATACGACCGTTGGACGCGGTCCGCCGCCACCGCCAGTAACCGGAAGCGTCCTTATAGATTTCCCAAGTGTCCCCTTGGCGGTCAGTGCAGGTCTCAGCCATGTCGGCCTCCATTTGCTTCACGTTAGTATAGCCTTCACTATACTCGACGAGTCATACAGTTCGCGCTATACTTCTGTCAAGTGGATCCGAAGGGGAAAGATGTGTCCGAGAAGTTTGGTGAGAAGCTGCGCCAGCTACGCACCGCCAGGAAGGCCACTCTTGAAGAGCTGGCTGAAGCCATCGGCTCATCAAAGGCTTATGTGTGGCAGCTGGAAAACAAAAAAAATGCTAAACCCAGTGCCGATTTACTCCTGAAGATCTCGAACTACCTTGGCGTGGCCCCTGACTTCCTATTAGATGACTCTAGTGAAGAGCAGACTGAAGCACATTTGGAGGATGCCTTCTTCCGAAAGTTTCGAAGGCTCTCTGAGACCGATAAGAGATACATCGACAGGATAATGTCCGGCCTTGACGACAAACCCTAGCAACGCGCCCGAGCGAGAAGCGAATAGACTGACGTTGTTTTGGCAGAAGTTTGGCCCAAACACATATCCAATTGACATTGACGCACTTGTCAGCGGCACATTTAACGGTGACGGATTTCAGGGAAGCCTGTCAACTAGGCTCGAAAGGTTTGACTCTTTTGAGGGCTGCCTTGTCAAAACTTCAGGAACTGATGATTGGACTATCCTCCTGAATAGCAGGACTCCGAACAAGCGCCGTTTGCGATTCACATATGCCCATGAGCTCGGTCATTTCATGTGCCACCGGCATCTCCGAGATCGTTTTGAGGATAGTGAAGCTACGCTTAACGATTTTCATAGTGACGTGGAGCGCGAGGCCAACATATTTGCATCGAGCCTTCTGATGCCCGCCAACCTTTTTAGGGACGAATTTTCCGCAGATCCTTGGACTACTGAACTTCTGTGCGCTATTGGCAGTCGCTTCGAGTGCTCCCTTCAAGCCAGTGCACTTAGATATATCAACCTCACATCAAAACCATGCGCTTTCATCGTGTCTCGAGATGGAATGATTGTTTGGTCCAGCAAGTCCAAGACTTCACCGTTTCTTAGGGCATTCAAATTCGGAGACGAGCTTCCAGAACTATCCTATGCGAAGAATCCGCCACCATCGGAGGTAGCGACAACGGATTCGGTTCAAACTGGATACTCATGGAGCGAATCTCAGTGCTGCAAAGAAAGCCAATACTTTGACTACTCCGGAAACGGGTTTCAATATACCTGCGTCGAGTTCACCGGGTGACTCGATGCTGGATCGCACACGCTAATCGCCTCCCAAACGCCCCGAGCAATCCGACCCACATATACCCCATATGATGTTCCGAACTACGTAACCCACTGACGAAAAATAATAATGCTCGCGGACCTTCCCCGAGAACAGCTACCGTTACAGCACAACGCTAGCCGTATCAGGGTTTATCAGCACCATGTCCGACGACATCGACATCGACATCCGAGTCACCCCCGCCCTGCATCCCAGAGTTGTGGAGGAAATCGAGGGGTGGGGCGACGACACCAAAACCGTCCTCGCTGAGACACAGACTGCTTTCAGCACCGCTTACGAGACGCTTCGCAAGGTGCATGACACCCGCGAGGTCGTGAACGCGAACCCCGGCTGGAACGACGATCAGAAGCTGCTCCAGGTGGACAACTTCGCCAAGAAGCATCTGGCAGCGGTCACCAAGACGTTCGATACCGCACGCGCCAACCTCACCAAGGGCATCGACTTCCTTGAAGGGCAGCTTGCCGAACCCGTGCAGGTCAAGGCGGCGACCGCCATCGCGGGGCAAATCCGCGACTTCGCCCGCAACCTGCCGGACGGCAAGCGGCACGAGTTTCTGCGCGAAGCGATCCGCGATGACGACCACGAGACGGTCACTGCGCTGCTCGGCGCGCCGCCCTACCTGTCGGGTCTCAACCGCGAGTTCCAAGCCGTCTACCTGCGGCTCTACCACGAGCGCAATTCGCCCGGCGTCGCCAAGCGCTTGCAGGTGATGCGCGCCGCCAAGGAACTGATCGAGTCCAACGCGGGCAAGGTCTTCACCGAAATGGAGAAGGCCATCGGCGGCAAGGGTGCCAAGGCGAACATGGTTCGCAAGGCTCAGGAAGCGGCTGAAAAAGCGCTGGGCGGTATCTGATCCACCCTGATGAAATCACGGAACCACGCCACATGACGGAAGCATCTGAAACTGAATCGAAGGCGGGCGTATGGGTGCCGGGGATGAAGTCCCCGAACCCCGCTGGCCGTCCGCCCGGACCCTCTAAGCAGCAGAAGCTTCTTCGCCGTATGCTGGACAAGGCAAATGACGTGCTGGACGCGGTGCTGGCCAAGGCGAAGGAAGGCGATCCTGCCAGTGCCGGGTTGATTTTCGGGAGGATTCTGCCCGTGCTGCGGGCACAGTCCCAGACCGTCACCTTCGACTTTGACCCGTCGCTGCCGGTGGCGCGTCAGGTCGAGCAGGTGCTGGCCGCCATCGCGTCGGGGCAGATCGCGCCCGACCTTGGGCAGCAGATCGTCAGCGCCATCGGCACCCTGTCCAACATCCGCGCGACAGAAGAACTGTCGGAGCGGCTTGCAATCCTCGAAGCGAAGGCAATCACATGAACATTCACACACCCGGCGGCGGACGCGTCGTCGCACTTTCACCCGGCCCGGATGACCTGTTCGTGGTCACCACGGTTGCGGGCCGCAAGGTGTCGCTGCACACCGTGGAGCAGTTCGGGCACGCCCTCAAGTTGGCCGAAGCCGCTGCGATCCGCATGGCCCCAGTGCCCGTGACCATCAAAGTGCTGAGCGTCACGCTGCGCGAGGCGCAGCGGTTCGGCTTGATCCCGTCTGACTTGGGCGAGGACGAGACGCTCGGCGATGACGCGGGGCGACGGAAGTTCGTAATCCGCACCCTCTGGGACATCGTCCGCAATACCAACCAAGCGAAGCCCCGCGCCGATGCGCTGGACATGCTCAAGGAACTGGGAGAGCTGACATGAATGCCGACGATGACGACCTGCGCGGCCAAGCGAAGCGGAACCGTGAGGCGGAGGAACACCGCGCCGCGCTGGACGCCATCCAAAAGCGCCGCGAGGAAGCCGCCGAGACGGAAGCCCTGCGCGGCGAGATGGAGTTTGCCCGGTGCCTCGGTGCAGCTCCGTCACTGGTGTCCGCGTTCCAGCGCCTCAAGGATCAGGGGCGCGCGTGATGGCCGGGGTGCGCGGGATGTTGAAGCGGGTCGCCCGACTTGAGGCACAGCGCGCGCCGAAGGCTTCGCCAATCGAACTCCTCTACGGGTCGGTTGATGGTTTCGCTGCCGACTGCATGGAAGGGGTCGCAAACGGAAAGCTGTGCCCGGTGGATATGCCCATCGTCCTCGACTGCATCCGGCGCTGGCATCGCGACGGCGACTATGGCGCTCGGCGCACCAGCGGGAACGGGGTCTGGAACCGCGCATGACACACGAATCCTCGGGCTAGGGGTGGCTCGGGGTTGTGAAGCCAGCGTTGCCCATGGCGCTGGTGACGGAGCGCCCTCGCGCCGCAAGGTGCGGGGGCGTTTTCACCACCTACCCTATCTCGTTGAATGAACGCGCCCGACATGGCAGAGATAGCGGGCGGCGCAGCCAATTCTGCCCGTGGGGCGTGGAATCCCCTTGATGCGTAGCTCGGTCGAATTTTCGGCCGGGTGACCGTTGCGTATGTCCAAGCACTCGCTAAAGGCAGCGGTGCCTCGGGCTACGCACGAGGATTCCAACACCCGGCTTTGTTCCGGGCAGCCTCTCACCGAAATAGAGGCTGCGCTATGTCTGAGCAGAACGAACCGCCGATACGGCACCAGATGACAGGCAATTCCGGGCTGAACTATGCCGCGTGGCAGCTCTCACGTCGGGGCTGGCACGTCATGCCGACAATACGAAATGCGAAGGGGTCCGATCTGATCGTCACCGATGCGGACGAAACGCAGTTCTTTGGTGTCCAGTCCAAGGCGCTGAGCAAGCGGCACGCCGTGCCCTTGGGCACCGACCTTCACAGCCTGCGGTCTGATTGGTGGATCATTACGGTTCATGCGAACAGCGATACCCCTGCCTGCTACGTTCTCCGGCTTGAGGATGTTCGTGCCCTTGCGACTCAGGACCGGAATGGCGGTCGCTGGTGGCTTGAACCGAAGGCATATGACCGGGACGAGTTTCGTGAGGCATGGCACCGGCTGGTGCTGGACCCGCCGCGGTCGGTGCCTGTGGGCGGCTAGTTGCGCGCTAGTTCGCCTGCCGCAACGCAAAGTAGCGCCAGAGGGGCGCCGCGTAACGTGCTGTTATTTCTGGTATTTTTGGTTGCGGGGGCAGGATTTGAACCTGCGGCCTTCAGGTTATGAGCCTGACGAGCTACCGGGCTGCTCCACCCCGCGTCCGGGTGTTTTTTGTATCGTTGATGGGGTCTTTTCTAGGTTTGGCGGTGACCTACTCTCCCACGTCTTGAGACGCAGTACCATTGGCGTGTTGGCCCTTAACGGCCGAGTTCGGGATGGGATCGGGTGTTTAGCCAGCGCTATGACCACCAAACCGAGGAAAGACCCGTTTATGAGGAACATCAGGCGCAGTAGCGCTTGTTCAGGTTTTGAGCTTTTGACCAGTCTTGCTGTTACTGGATCAAATCAAGCCTATCGAGCAATTAGTACCGGTCAGCTGAATGCATTGCTGCACTTACACCTCCGGCCTATCGACGTGGTGGTCTTCCACGGCTCTCAAGGGAGACCTTGTTTTGAAGGGGGCTTCCCGCTTAGATGCCTTCAGCGGTTATCCTGTCCGTTCATAGCTACCCAGCACTGCCGTTGGCACGACAACTGGTCCACCAGTGGAACGTTCACCCCGGTCCTCTCGTACTAGGGGCAACTCTTCTCAAGTCTCCTACACCCACGGCAGATAGGGACCGAACTGTCTCACGACGTTCTAAACCCAGCTCACGTACCTCTTTAAATGGCGAACAGCCATACCCTTGGGACCTGCTCCAGCCCCAGGATGAGATGAGCCGACATCGAGGTGCCAAACGATGCCGTCGATATGGACTCTTGGGCATCATCAGCCTGTTATCCCCAGAGTACCTTTTATCCGTTGAGCGATGGCCCTCCCACTTGGGACCACCGGATCACTATGGCCGACTTTCGTCTCTGCTCGACTTGTCAGTCTTGCAGTCAGGCTGGCTTCTGCCATTGCACTCAACGAGCGATTTCCGACCGCTCTGAGCCAACCTTCGCGCGCCTCCGTTACGATTTGGGAGGCGACCGCCCCAGTCAAACTCCCCACCATGCATGGTCCCGGACCCGGATGACGGGCCGCGGTTAGACATCAAGAGTGCGAAGGGTGGTATCTCAAGGGAGGCTCCACAGAAACTGGCGTCTCTGCTTCGATGCCTACCACCTATCCTGCACATCACAATCCTGATGCCAGTGCAAAGCTGGAGTAAAGGTTCATGGGGTCTTTCCGTCTAACCGCGGGAAGTGTGCATCTTGACACACAGTTCAATTTCGCTGAGTCCACATCAGAGACAGCGGGGAGATCGTTACGCCATTCGTGCAGGTCGGAACTTACCCGACAAGGAATTTCGCTACCTTAGGACCGTTATAGTTACGGCCGCCGTTTACTGGGGCTTCAATTCAGAGCTTGCACCCCTCCTTTTAACCTTCCAGCACCGGGCAGGCGTCAGACTGTATACGTCGCCTTACGGCTTCGCACAGCCCTGTGTTTTAAGTAAACAGTCGCCACCCCCTGGTTTGTGCCCCCCTCCCATGCTTGCGCACAAGAGGGGCTCCCTTCTCGCGAACTTACGGGAGCATTTTGCCGAGTTCCTTTGATGTGGTTCTCTCAAGCG
>NZ_LJSC01000041.1:0-20135 GCF_001303875.1 Gemmobacter sp. LW-1
CGCGGCGGCAGTTCGGGCGCGCTGGCATCCGAAAGCCGGGCGGACGGTGCTGTGATGCAGGTCGACCTGGGGGTCTTTGCGCATAACGAGGCGGCGGGCATCGCGGCGATGGTCGCGCGGCTGAAGGCGCAGGTGGTTCCGGATATCGACCTGCGTATCCTCGTGCTGGCCAATGGCTGCACCGATGATACGGTCGCCCGCGCCCTTGCGGCCGGAGCCGAGGTGGCCGATCTGCCGGAAGGCGGCAAAAGCCGGACGTGGAACCGTTTCGTCCATGACCTGTCCCGCCCCGGGGCCGGTGTGCTGATCTTTGCCGATGCCGATATCCTGCTGCCCGAGCCTGACGCGCTGGCGCGGCTGGTCAATGCTTTGCAGGCGCGGCCGGGCCTGCATGTGATGAACTCGCGTCCGGTGAAGGATATCGTGGCCGATCCGCAGGGACTTGGCTGGCAGGACCGGCTGATCGCCATGGCAGGTGGCACGCTGGATGACTGGCAGACCGCGATCTGCGGCCAGCTTTACGCCATGCCCGCCGCCTGCGCCCGCCTGCGCTGGCTGCCTGCGGGTCTGCCGGTGGAAGACGGCTTTCTGCGCGCCATGGTGCTGACCGACGACCTGACCGCGCCCGAAGATCTGTCGCGCATTGGCGGTGCCGATGTCTGGCACATCTACGAAAGCGAACGCAGCCTTGCCGGGCTGATCCGGCATCAGGTGCGGATCGTCATTGGCTCAGCGCTCAACATGGCGGCCTTCGGGGCGCTGCGCGGAATGGCCCCTGTTGCCCGCAGGGCCGCCTTGCAGCAGGCGGCGCGCGATCAGGGCTGGCTGCGCCGCATCGCGCGAAGCCGACTGCCGCGCTGGCCCGACGGATTCGTCCCGCTGCACTTTCTGGTGAAACGCAGCCGGAATCTGCTAGGCCAGCCGCGCCGTTTGCTGCGCCCCAAAGGGGTGTTGCTGTTGATTGCGGGCTTCGGTTTTGACCTGATTGTCTGGCTGATTGCCCAGTTTCGCATGTTCCGGGGCACCGGCGCGGGCCATTGGTAAGGCACTTTCGCCTCAGACCAGCGGAGAATGCGGCGAGAATGTGGCGAAAGCGTGGCATTGTCACCAACTACGGGATGGACCGTTGATCCATCCCCCGTGTCTATCGTCAGGCGGCGGTTTACGTTAAGGTTCACAGGGTTGAGTGGTGTGGCCGCAGCTTTTGGGCGGTTGCCGGATTGGTGAAAGTGGATGTCGGACAAGGGGTTTGAACCGTCGGGGATTTCGGAAACCGACATTGCAATTGTCGGGATGGCGGCGCATCTGCCCGGTGCGCCCTCGGTCGAGGCGTATTGGCAGAACCTGCGCGACGGGATCGAAAGCATCCGCCATCTGACCGAGGCCGAATTGCTGGCCAATGGTGAAAACCCTGCGAAGCTGCGCAACCCGAATTATGTGCCCGCCGCCGCGCCGCTGGACGGCTTTGCCGATTTCGATGCCGATTTCTTCGGCTTCTCTCCGAAAGAGGCTGCGATCCTTGATCCGCAGCACCGGCAGTTCCTGGAGGTGGCGTGGGAGGCGATGGAGAACGCGGGTCATGTGCCCGAGGCGTTCCGCGGCGCCATTGGCGTTTATGCCGGTTGCGGCATGGGCAGCTATTTCTACTTCAACCTCTGCTCCAACCGCGATCTGGTCGACGGCACCGGCATGTTCCTGCTGCGCCATACCGGCAACGACAAGGATTTCCTGTCGACCCGCGTCAGCCATATCTTCGACCTGAAGGGACCCAGCATCAACCTTCAGACCGCCTGTTCCACCTCGCTGGTGGCGGTGCACTATGCCTCGCAGGCGCTGCTGAATGGCGAATGTGACATGGCGCTGGCGGGCGGCGTGACCATCGAACTGCCGCAGGGTCGGGGCTATGTGTTCCACGAGGGCGAGATCCTGTCGCCCGACGGCCACTGCCACGCCTTCGACCATCGCGCGCAGGGCACGGTTTTCGGCTCGGGCGCGGGTTGTGTGGTGCTGCGCCGCGCGGTCGATGCGATCCGTGACGGCGATCATATCTGGGCCATCGTGAAGGGCAGCGCAGTCAATAATGACGGCGCGGCGAAGGCGGGCTATCTGGCGCCCTCGGTCGAGGGGCAGGCGCGGTGCGTGGCCGAGGCGCAGGCGATTGCAGGCGTGACCTCGGATACCGTCGATTACGTCGAATGCCACGGCACCGGCACCTATCTGGGTGACCCGATCGAGGTGGCGGCGCTGACGCAAGGCTTTGCCGAAAGCGCGCAAAGCGTGGGCACCTGTCGCATTGGCAGCGTCAAGACCAACATCGGCCATCTGGATACTGCCGCCGGGGTGGCGAGCCTGATAAAGGTCGCGCTGAGCCTGCATCACCGCGAGATGCCGCCCAGCCTTGGCTACGAGGCGCCGAACCCGGCGATTGATTTCGAAACCTCGCCCTTCCGGGTGAATGACCGGCTGACCCCGTGGGAGGGCAAGGGCCGCCCGCGTCGCGCCGGGGTCAACAGCCTTGGCGTCGGTGGCACCAATGCCCATGCCGTGCTGGAAGAGGCGCCGGGCCGAGAGGTGTCGGACGCCTCCGACTGGCCGTTCCAGCCCATCGTGATTTCTGCAAAATCGAAGACCGCGCTGGATGCGCAGGCAGCGCGCCTGGCGGCACATCTGCGGGCACACCCGGAACAGCCGCTGGCTGATGTGGCCTTCACTCTGAAGGAGGGCCGCCGCGCCTTTGAAAAACGCCGGGTTCTGGTGGCTGAAAGCCATGCCGGGGCCGCCGATCTGCTGGAGGGTAAAGACCCGCGCCGGGTGTTCAGCCATGACTGGCTGGGGGATGACCCGGAGGTCGTGTTCATGTTCCCCGGTGGCGGGGCGCAATTCGCCGGAATGGCCCGGGATCTTTACGATACCGAACCTGAATTCCGCGACTGGATGGATCGCGGCCTTGCGGTGCTGCAACCGAAGCTCGACTACGACATCCGCGCCCTCTGGCTGCCCGAACCGGGGCAGGAGGCAGCGGCCAATGCGCGCCTGAAACGGCCCTCGGTGCAGTTGCCACTGATCATGATCGTCGAATATGCGCTGGCGAAGCTCTACCAAAGCTGGGGCGTGCAGCCTGCCGCGCTGATCGGGCATTCCATGGGCGAAAATACCGCCGCCTGTCTGGCCGGTGTGATGTCTTTCGAGGACTGCATAGGCCTCGTGCATCTGCGCGGGCAGTTGTTCGATACCGTGCCGCCGGGTGGGATGCTGTCGGTCCCGATGGAGGAGGCAACACTGCGCCCGCGTCTGACCGGCGATCTGGATATGGCCAGCGTGAATGCGCCGGGGCTCTGTGTCGTCTCCGGCCCCGATGCGGCGCTGGCAGACCTGGCCGCCGCCCTGGCGGCGGATGAGGTGGAAACCCAGCGCATCCTTATCGACATCGCCGCGCACAGCCGGATGCTGGAGCCGATCCTGGCCCGCTTCGGCGCCTATCTTCGGTCGATCCCGCTGCATGGGCCGGAGGTGCCTGTAATCTCCAACCGGACCGGGCTGCCCCTGACGGCGGCAGAGGCGACGGACCCCGATTACTGGGTCCGCCATCTGCGCAACACGGTGCTGTTCCGGCAGGGGATGGAGCATCTGACCGCGACGCCGGGCCGGGTGTATCTGGAGATGGGGCCGGGCCGCGCGCTGTCGTCGCTGGCGCAGGCCAATGGCGTGGCACCGGGGCAGGTGGTCGCGGCGCTGCGCCACCCCGAACAGCAGATGGCGGATGATGCCTGGCACATGGCCAGCATCGCACGGCTTTGGGCCTGTGGCGTGCCGGTGGACTGGGAGCCCGTCTGGGGCGGGGCGCGGCGCCGGCGCGTGCCGCTGCCGGGCTATGCCTTCCAGCGCAAAACCTATTTCGTCGAACCGGCGCAGCCGCAGGCCGCCGGGGTTGAGGAAACACCCGCGCGGATCGCGGATGTCGCGGGCTGGGGCTGGCGCCCGGTCTGGCGTGCCCGTGCCGCCGAGGAAGAGGACGAGCCCGCAGCGCACAGCTGGCTGGTCTTCGCCGACGAGGCGGGGCTTGCCCTGCCGGTCGTGACGCGGTTGCGTGCCGAGGGGCATCGCGTGACCGTGGTGCGCAGCGGCGATGCTTTCGCCCGTGATGGTGAAGGGAACTATACCCTCAATCCTGAACGCGGGCGCGAAGGCTATGATGCGCTGATCCGCGATCTGGTCGCGCATGGCCATGCCCCCGACCGCATTGCGCATTTCTGGCTGGTGACGGAGCGCGAAAGCTTCCGACCCGGATCAAGCTTCTTCCATCGCAATATCGAACAGGGCTTCTATGCGCTGATGTTCCTCGGGCAGGCGATTGCCGGGGAAAACCTGCCTCAGCCGATCCACATGACCGTGGTGACCAGCGGCGCGGTGCAAGTCGCGGACGAAGGGCTGTCGTACCCCGAGAAGGCCGCGATTGCAGGACCGGTGCGGGTGATCCCGCGCGAACTGCCGGGAATGACCTGCGCGACGCTGGACCTGCGGCTGCCCGTCCCGGTGCGCGGCTGGCGGGCCAAGCCCGCTCCGGCGGCGATGGAGCGTTTGGCGACAGAGGTTTGTGAAGAATTGCTGGCCCCGCCGGGCAACCGGATGGCGGCGCTGCGCGATGGCAAACGGCTGGAGCGCGGATTGAAGAAACTGCCGCTGCCCGAGGCCGGGCTGGACCTGCCGGAAGGGGCGCCGGTGCTGATCACCGGCGGTTTCGGCGGTATCGGGCTGACGCTGGCCGAAAAGCTGGCGGTTGCGGCAAAGGCAAAGATCCTGCTGATCGCGCGGCGCGATCTGCCGCCGCGTGACGACTGGACAGCGCATCTGGCCCGGCACGGTGCAGCCGATCCGCTGTCGCGGCGCATCCTCGCGG
This sequence comes from Gemmobacter sp. LW-1, assembly GCF_001303875.1. Classification (NCBI taxonomy): domain Bacteria; kingdom Pseudomonadati; phylum Pseudomonadota; class Alphaproteobacteria; order Rhodobacterales; family Paracoccaceae; genus Gemmobacter; species Gemmobacter sp. LW-1. The sequence goes on from NZ_LJSC01000041.1 coordinate 4,898, forward strand.
TGCAGCGGCTGGAAAGCCTTGGCGCCGAGGTGCGGGTGGCCCGTGCCGATGTCTGCAACACCGAGGAGATGCGCGCGGCGATCACGGAGGCGGAGGCCGAATTCGGCCGCATCCGCGCGGTGATCCATGCGGCGGGTGTGGTGGACGACGGCCCGCTGCTGACCAAGAGTCCGGCGGCGGTGGAGGAGGTCTTTGCGCCGAAGCTGCACGGCACGCAGGTGCTGGATATGCTGTTCCCCGATGGGACGCTGGATCTGCTGGTGCTGTTTTCCTCGACCTCCACCATCACCGGCCCGGCGGGGCAGGTGGATTATGTGGCGGCGAACGAATACCTGAACGCCTTTGCGCAGGCACGGGCTGGGGGCAAGGCGCGGGTTCTGGCGCTGAACTGGGGTATCTGGTCCGATGTCGGCATGGCGGCAGAGGCGTTGGCAGACCGCACCGGCAACCGCCCACCCGCGCCGAAACTGCCGGTCAGCGGGCGCCCCCTGCTGGCCGAGAGCACCTTTGACCGCGAGGGCGCGCGGCTTTACGAGACCGATCTGAATACCGGAAGCTGGCTGCTGGATGGCCACCGCACGACGGCCGGTCAGGCCCTGGTGCCCGGTACCGGCTATCTGGAAATCGCGGCCGAGGCGGCGGCGGAAGAAGGCTGGGCGGCCTTTGAACTGCGCGATCTGATGTTCTTCCGCGCGCTTGAAGTGGCGGATGACGCGCAGCGCGCGATGCGGTTGCGACTGTCCGCCACGGACGAGGGCTTTGCGTTCGAGGTCCGTTCTGCGCAGGACTGGCGCGGGCGGCAGGGGTTTGCACTGAACGCGCAGGGGCGGCTGATGCCGCTGCGGGGAACGGCGGCCACGGTCGATCTGGCGGCGATTGCCGCGCGGATGGGGCCGGCAGCCGAGGATGCGAAGGGCATCCGCTCGCCACAGGAGGACCACCTTGTCTTCGGTCCGCGCTGGCGCGTGCTGCACCGCATGGCGCTGGGGCAGGGCGAGGGGCTGGCGGTGCTGACCCTGCCGCTGGCAGCGCAGGTCGATCTGACACAGGGCTGGCTGATGCATCCGGCGCTGATGGATCTGGCGACCGGCTGGGCCATGGGCCTGATCGAGGGCTACCGCCCCGACCACCTCTGGGTGCCGGTCTCCTATGGCCGGGTGCGGGTCTGGGGGCCGATCCCGGCGCGGGTCCACAGCTGGGTGCGCAATGCTGCCGCCAACCGGGGCGAGGGACCGGTGGCGGTATTCGACGTCACGCTGGCGGACGACACCGGCCGCGTGCTGGCCGAGATCGAGGGCTTCACCATCCGGCGGCTGGAAACCGGCTTTGCCGCACCGCCACTGGCCGAACGCGATCTGACCTTCGACACCGATCCCGCAGGCGCCCGCCCGGCCTCGCCGCAAGAGGAGCGGCTGCTGCACAACCTGTCGCAGGGCATCCGCGCCGAAGAGGGCGCCGATGCCTTCCTGCGTGCCGTGGCAACCGGGCAGTCGCAGGTCATCGTCTCGTCGCTGGACCTGCCCGCGCTGGTGCGGCAGGCTGACCGGGCCGAGGCCGCCGCACGACCGGAGGGGCAGAGCTTCGCCCGCCCGGATCTGGACAGCGACTATATCGAGCCACGCAATGACATCGAACGCACGCTGGTCGGCTTCTGGCAGGATCTGCTGGGCGTCGGGCAGGTCGGGGTCGAGGATGATTTCTTCGCGCTGGGCGGGCACAGCCTCATTGCGGTGCGCCTGTTCGCCATGGTGAAAAAGGCGTTCCGGGTGGATTTCCCGATCTCGGTGCTGTTCGAAGCGCCGACCATCGCCGCCTGTGCCCGGCTGATCGAGGAACGCATCGGTCCGCAGGACAGCGTGGCCGAAAAGGCGCCGCAGCCGACCCGTCGCTTCACGCATCTGGTTGCCATGCACGAAGGTGCGGGCGGGCCGAAGCAGCCGTTTTTCCTTGTCGCGGGTATGTTCGGCAATGTGCTGAACCTGCGGCATCTGGCGCAGCTTCTGGGCGGGGATCGGCCGTTCTATGGCCTTCAGGCGCGCGGGCTGTTCGGCGAGGACGAGCCGCACCGCACCTTGCCTGAGGCCGCCCGTGACTACATCGCCGAACTTCGGCAGGTGCAGCCTCAGGGTCCTTACCTTCTGGGCGGGTTCTCGGGTGGCGGTCTGACCGCATGGGAAATGGCGCGGCAACTGGAGGCGGAGGGTGAGGCGGTTTCGCTTCTGGTTCTGCTCGATACGCCGCTGCCGTTGCGCCCGCCGCTGTCCGGTCGCGACAAGGCGCTGATCAAGCTGGCAGAGCTGAAGATGCGGGGGCCGGGTTATCTGCTGGACTGGGCGAAAGCGCGCTGGGCTTGGGAGGTGCAGAAGCGCCGCCCCAAAGCCGTGACGGAAACTTCAAACCAGTTCCACAACGCGGAAATCGAAGCCGCCTTCCGGGCCGCCCTGCCGCAATATGCACTGCCGCTTCGCAAAGGGCCGACCGCCCTGTTCCGTCCGCCGCTGGACCGCAAGTGGAAGGTGTCTAACGGTCAGTGGGTCAGCGCCGCGAAGGAATATGTGTTCGCAGACAATGACCTGACCCGTTTCGCCCCGGCGCTGGTGGTGCAGGAGGTTCCGGGCGATCACGACAGCATGGTGCTGGAGCCGAATGTCCGCGTTCTGGCGGCGCGTCTGCGCGAGGCGATTGCGGCGGCCGAAGCCCCGGCCCCGCATCTGCGCGAGGCGGCGGAGTGACGCGATGCCCCGGCTGCTGACGGTCATTCTCAACTGGCGGACGCCTGACATGACGCTGCGCGCCTGCGAGGCGGCGCTGCGCGAAATGGCCGGGCTTGAGGGCGCCATCACCATCGTTGACAATGCGTCGGGCGATGGCTCGTTCGATGCGATGCAGGCAGGCGTCACCGCGCGCGGCTGGGACCGTGGCGCGGTGCCTGTGCAGGTGCTGCAATCCGGACGCAACGGCGGCTTCGGCGCGGGCAACAACTTTGGCATTCGTGCGGGCCTGCCGGGCGATGTGCGGCCCGATTACGTCTATATCCTGAACTCGGATGCTTTCCCCGATCCCGGTGCCATCCGTGCGCTGCTGGATCATCTTGAGACCCATCCCGCCACCGGCTTCGCGGGCAGCTATATCCATGGGGATGATGGCGCGCCGCATCGCACAGCCTTCCGCTTTCCGACCCTCTGGTCGGAACTTGAAGGCGCCGCGCGCTTCGGCCCGATCTCGCGCCTGTTGCGACGCCATATCGTTGCACAGCCGATCCCGCAGGCGACCACGCGGGTCGACTGGCTGGCAGGCGCCAGCCTGATGATGCGGCAGGAGGTGCTGGACCGGATCGGGCTGTTCGATGAAACTTTCTTCCTTTACTTTGAGGAAACAGACCTGTGCCTGCGTGCGGCCCGCGCGGGATGGCCCACCGATTATGTGCGCGGCTCCGAGGTCACGCATATCGGCTCGGTTTCGACGGGCATGAAGACCTGGAGCCGCATTCCGCAATTCTGGCTGGACAGCCGGCGCCATTATTTCACCAAGAACCATGGGCATATCTATGCCGCTGTCGCGACGCTTGCCCATGTGGCGGGCGGGGTCTTGTGGCGCCTGCGCCTGCTGGTGCAACGCAAGGACCGGGGCGATCCGCCGCATTTCCTGCGCGATCTGATCGTGCATTCCTTGCGGCGGGTCGGGCAGCGCGATCCGGGGTAAACCCGGAGGAAGAATGGTGTGCGCCCCTTGCAACAGGGGCATCGCCGCCCGCAAGGGGCGGAAGGAGTGTATGATGAACCCGGTGTCCTGTTACCTGATCGGCAATGAAAGCCTGACGCGCGAATGCGGTGCGATGTGGCTGGCGCGTGGCCATGCCATTGCGGCGCTGATCACCCACAATGCGGATGTCGCCGCCTGGGGCGTGGGGCAGGGGCTGACGGTCATCGCGCAGGAACCGGGGTGGGAGACGGGGCTGCCTGGCGCGGTGGACTGGCTCTTGTCGGTGGCCAACCTCTCGCTGGTGCCCGAGACCGCCTTGCAATGCGCGGCGAAGGGCGGCGTGAACTTCCACGACGGGCCGCTGCCGCGTCATGCCGGTCTGAACGCGCCGGTCTGGGCCATTCTGGGCGGCGAGTCGGAACATGGCATCACCTGGCATCGCATCACCGATGGCGTGGACGAAGGCGCTATTCTGGTGCAGCGCCGCTTTCCCATTGCCGCGACCGATACTGCGCTGACGCTGAACACCCGCTGTTTCGAGGCAGCTTTGGACAGCTTCGCCGAGGTGATGGCGGCGCTGGAGGCCGATGCGCCGGGTGTGGCGCAGGATTTCACACAGCGCAGCCTGCATCTGCGGACGGATCGTCCGGCTGCGGCAGGACGCATCGATTTCACCCAAAGCGCGGATCAGGTGGCCGGGCTGGTGCGGGCGCTGGATCATGGCAGCTATTGGAATCCGCTGACCACGGCAAAGCTGTGGGACGGGCGGCGTTATGTCGTGGCAGGCGGGGCTGAGGTGGTGCCCGGTGTCGGTGTGCCGGGGCAGGTGCTGGCGGCGCGCGAGGATGCCGTGACGGTGGCCTGCGGCACAGGCGCAGTGCGGCTGTCGCGGCTGACCTGCCAGAAGGGCTTCCCGGTTTCAGGTCTCAGCCTGCCGAACGCGCTGACATCGGCCAGCCCGGCGGAGGCAGAGGCCCTGACCCGCGCGCTGGCCGGGGTGGTGCCGAAGGAACTGGCGCATCGCAGGGCGCTGCTGACGCTCGACCCCGCCGAGGTGCCGGGGGCCACGGCCGCGACGGCACCGGAAGTCTGGAAATCGGTTCCGCTGTCCCTGCCGTCACTGGCACTGGGCGCCCTTGGAGCGGTGCGGCTGTCGGGCAAGCCGGTGGCCGATCTGGCCTGTGGCGCGGCCCATGCGACGGAGGGCATCCTGTCGGACTGGGTGCCGCTGCGGGTGGCGGCCGAGGGCCCGCTGCCCGAGGCGCTGGAACGGGTGGAGGCGGCCTTGCAGGCGGCCGGGCTGCACCCGGCCTTCGCGCTGGACTTGCTGGCGCGCGAGCGGCGGCTGTTCGGGCTGACCCCTCCCGCCTTTGGCATTGGCCTTGCGCCGGTACCAGGCACGGTGGTCACGTTTTCCCCTGACGCACTGCATTATGACGCGAGCCGCCTGAGCGTGGAACAGGCGGAGGCGCTGGCTGCACGCCTGTCAACCTTTGCCGCTGCCGCGCAGGGCGAGGCGCGGGTGGAAAGCCTGCCGGTTCTGACTGACACGGAGCGCGAGGCGGCGCTGGTCGTCCCGAACCGGACAGCGAAATCCTATGACGCCACGCAATGCGTGCATCAGGCGTTCGAGGCGCAGGTGGTGCGCAGCCCCGAGGCGGTGGCCGTGGTTTTCGAGGGCGAAAGTCTGACCTATGCGCAACTGAACGCCCGGGCCAATCATGCCGCGCATGTGCTGGCGGGAATGGGAGTTGTCCCCGGCACGCTGGTCGGCCTGCATTGCCGCCGCTCGCTCGATCTGCTGGTGGGCGCGCTGGCCATCCTCAAGGCGGGTGGCGCCTATGTGCCGATGGACCCTGCCTATCCGGCCGAGCGCACGGCCCTGTTCATCGAAGACAGCGCCTGCCCGGTGATCGTGACGCAAGGCGCACTGTCCGCGGCCTTGCCCGCTGGTCCGGCGCTGTTGTGCCTTGATACCGATGCCCGGCTGGCCACGGCGCCCGAGGCCAATCCGCACAGCGACGTCACCTCCGCCGATCTGGCCTATATGATCTATACCTCCGGTTCCACCGGACGCCCCAAGGGGGTGATGGTTGAACATCGCAATGTGGCGAATTTCTTTGCCGGGATGGATGACCGCATCGACCACACGACAGGGGCGGTCTGGCTGGCCGTCACCTCGTTGTCCTTCGACATCTCAGTGCTGGAACTGTTCTGGACGCTGGCGCGCGGGTTCAAGCTGGTGCTGACCAGCGACGAAAACCGGGCACTGGTATCGAACGGGCGCATCGGCTCGGCGAAGGGGATGGAGTTTTCGCTTTATTACTGGGGCAATGACGACGGCGCCGGGCCGAAGAAATATGAACTGCTGCTGGAGGGCGCGAAATTCGCCGACAGCCACGGCTTCTGCGCCGTCTGGACGCCAGAGCGGCATTTTCATGCCTTCGGCGGTCCCTATCCGAACCCTGCGGTCACGGGCGCGGCGGTCGCGGCGGTCACGAAGAACATCGGTGTGCGGTCGGGTTCGGTCGTTTTGCCCTTGCATCACCCCGCGCGCGTGGCCGAAGATTGGGCCGTGATTGACAATCTGACAAACGGGCGGGCCGCTTTGGCCGTCGCCTCGGGCTGGCAGCCGGACGATTTTGTCCTGCGCCCCGAAAACACTCCGCCGAATAACCGCGCCGCGATGTTCGAGGGGATTGAGCAGGTCCGCCGCCTGTGGCGGGGCGAGACTGTGGATTTCCCGACGAAAACAGGAACCTTTGGTGTGGTGACCCAGCCGCGCCCGGTGTCGAAGGAACTGCCGGTCTGGATCACCACCGCCGGTAACCCTGCGACCTGGCGCGAGGCAGGCGAGATCGGTGCCAATGTGCTGACGCACCTGCTGGGCCAGAGTATCGAGGAAGTCGCCGACAAGATCCGCATCTATCACGACGCGCTGCGCAAGGCGGGCCACGATCCGGCGGATTTCAAGGTGACGCTGATGCTGCACACCTATGTTTGCCGCGACCGCGATCAGGCGCGGCGGGTGGCGGAAAAGCCGATGAAGGATTACCTCGCCTCGGCCGTGGGCCTTGTGAAGCAATATGCCTGGGCCTTCCCGGCCTTCAAGAAGCCGCAGGGCATCGAAAATCCGCAGGACATCGACCTGCGCAGCCTGTCGGACGAGGAGAACGAAGCGATCCTCGATTTTGCCTTCCACCGCTATTTCGAGGATTCGGGCCTGTTCGGCACGGTCGAGGATGCGCTGGACCGGGTCGAAAGCCTGAAACGCATCGGCGTGACCGAGGTGGCCTGTCTGATCGACTATGGCATCGCGTCGGAGGCGGTGATGGAGGGGCTCTATCCGCTGGCCGAGGTGCTGCGCCGCGCCAATGCGGGCGGGGAACCTGCGGCAGACGATTTCTCGATTGCCGCGCAGATCCTGCGCCACAAGGTGACGCATCTGCAATGCACGCCCTCAATGGCGCGGATGATCCTGATGAATGCTGAGGCTGGTATGGCGCTGGGGCAGGTGAAAACCCTGATGCTGGGCGGCGAGGCGCTGCCGGGCGCTTTCGTCCGCGATCTGCGCAAGGTGACCGGGGCGCGTATCCTCAACATGTATGGGCCGACCGAAACGACGATCTGGTCCACGGTCGAGGAAGCGGGCGATGGCGAAGGCGTGGTGAACATCGGCACCCCCATTGCCAATACACAGGTCTATGTGCTGGACGACCGGCAGCAGCCGGTGCCACCCGGCGTGGCGGGCGAGCTGTGGATTGGCGGCGATGGCGTGACGCGCGGCTACTGGCAGCGCGAAGATCTGACGGCGGAACGTTTCCTGCCCGATCCGTTCACACCGGGTGGCCGGATGTATCGCACCGGCGATCTGGTGCGGCTGCGGAGGGATGGCAAGCTCGACTATCTCGGTCGGGCCGATTTGCAGGTCAAGCTGCGCGGCTACCGGATTGAACTGGGCGAGATCGAAAGCCGGCTGGAGGCGCTTCCGGGCGTCACGCAGGCGGTGGTTCTGGCACGCGAGGATCAGCCGGGCGATTTGCGGCTGGTGGCCTATTACACTGGCACGGCACAGGAAACTGCGCTGCGGACGGCGCTGGCTGACAGCCTGCCCGAACATATGGTGCCCGCGCATTTCCTGCGGCTGGAGGTCTTTCCGCTGACCCCCAACCGCAAGGTGGACCGCAAGGCGCTGCCCGCGCCGCAGGTTCAGGTGGCGGCGGTGGTGCACGAGGCGCCGCAGTCTGGCCTTCAGACACAGATTGCGGAGGTCTGGCAGCGCGTGCTGGGTGTGCCCAAGGTGGGGGCTAAGGACAATTTCTTTGCGCTTGGCGGGCATTCGCTGCTGGCGGTGCAGGCCCACCGGGAATTGCGCGACGGTCTGGGGCTGTCGAAGCTGTCGATCACCGACATCTTCCGCTTCCCCGTTCTGTCCGCACTGGCCGCGCATCTGGGGGACGCCGTGAAGCCCTTGGCTGCCCCTGCTGCCAATACAACCGCGCCGCCGCCGGTGACGGAAGACCGGGCGGCCACGCGGGCCGACATGATGGCGCGGCGGCGTGCGCTGCGGACGGGGCGTGATGGCTGATCTGAAGGCGTTGTCTGTTGCGGCACGGGATCTTCTGCCCGCAGCCGTCGGGGTTGGTGTCAGCGATCCGCAGGGTGATCACCCTCCCTTTCCGGGCGAAGAGGCGAGCGGCCTGCCCCAGCGGCTGGCCGAGTTCCGCGCCGGTCGAGTGGCGGTGCGCGAGGCGATGGCGATGATTGGCCTGCCGCCCCTGCCGGTGCCGATGGGTGAGGACCGCGCGCCGGTCTGGCCCAGGGGGCTGATCGGCTCGATCAGCCATTCGGCGCAGCTTTGCCTTGCCGCCGTCGCCGTGCCCTCGCCCCTTCGGGGGCTTGGTGTCGATCTGGAACCGGCGCTGCCGCTGGAGGACGATCTGCGCGCGGCGGTCCTGCGTCCCGAGGAAGAGCATTACGACCCGCACAGGGCCAAGCTGGCCTTTGCAGCCAAGGAAGCTGCCTACAAGGCGCAATATGGCCTCAGCCGCACGCTGTTCGATTTCCATGTCCTGTCGGTCGATCTGCAACCCGACAGCTTCACGGCGACATTTCAGGAGGAAATCACCCCCTTCCGTGGCGGCCAAATCCTGCATGGCAGATGGGCCGAGGTGGCGGGCCATTTCCTGTGTACGGTAACGCTCTGATCTTTTCGCGGCGCTGCGGCGCCGCTATGACAGGATCATGCGCGAGACCATGACCCAGATCTACGAAGCCCGTGTCGCTGCCGGACGGCTGCGGCCCGATCCGGCCCAGCATGCAGTATTGCCGATCCTTGAGGATCTGCGCCGCTGGCTGGAGGAAAACGCCACCCGCAAGGTGGGGCTGTTCGCGGGCCTGTTCGCCCGCCCGGTGACGCCACCCAGGGGGCTGTATCTTTGGGGCGGGGTGGGGCGCGGCAAGTCCATGGTGATGGATCTGTTTGTCGAAAGCCTGGACATTACGCAGAAGCGGCGGGTGCATTTCCATGCTTTCATGCAGGAAATCCACAAGGGTATGCATGAGGCGCGACAGCGCGGGGTGGAAGATCCGCTGAAGCCCGTGGCTGACCGCGTGGCCAAAGATGTGCGGCTGCTGGCCTTCGACGAAATGCAGATCACCGACATTACCGATGCGATGATCGTCGGGCGGCTGTTCCAGCTGCTTGCCGATCAGGGCGTGGTGATCGTGACCACCTCGAACCGGGTGCCCGAGGATCTCTACAAGAACGGGCTCAATCGCGGGCTGTTCCTGCCCTTCATCGACTGGCTGCGCGAGAGGTTCATCGTGCACGAGCTGGAAAGCCCGAACGATTACCGCCAACACCGGCTGCAAGGGGCGCAGGTCTATTTTCATCCGGCAGGGCAAAGCGGCCCGGCGATCGAGGCGATCTGGCGCGATCTGGTGGGCGGGGTCTCTGGTCAGCCGCTGCTGCTGGAGGTGAATGGCCGGCAGGTGGAAATTCCGCGCTTTGCCAATGGCGTGGGGCGCGCAACCTTCTGGGATCTCTGTGCCCGTCCGCTGGGACCGGCGGATTATCTGGCCATCGCGCAGGCCTTGCGCGTGCTGGTGCTGGAGGATGTGCCACAACTTTCCGCCTCGAACTACAACGAGGCGAAGCGCTTCGTCACGCTGATCGACGCCTTGTATGAGGCAAAAGTGCGGCTGATCTGTTCGGCGGCGGATGTGCCCGAACGGCTTTATGCCGAGGGCACGGGGGCGTTTGAATTTGAACGCACCGCCAGCCGTCTGCGTGAAATGCAGGATGCCGCCTGGGGCAGCGAGGCGGCGGCAGAGTAACCGCCGCCGCGAAGGCTCAGAACGGCACAAAGGCCTTGGCTGCCGGGTCGTATTGTTCCAGCCCGCCTTCGCCGATGTCATTCCACAACCCGTGCAGGGTCAGGATTTCCGCTTCGACGGCTTCGCGCACGAAGGGGAAGGTCATCAGGTTTTCCAGGCTGACCAGCACCGCTTCCTTTTCCAGTGCGCGGGCGCGGTCGGCATCGGGCAGATGGGCGACCCGTTCATAGCCGGGGCGCAGAATATCCATCCAGCGGCCGACGAAGCTGGTTTTTTCCAGCAGTTGCGGCGCGTGGCCGGAACACATGTCGTCGCATCCCTTCACGCCCCCGCAATTGGAATGGCCGATGACGATGACATGCGCCACTTTCAGCGCCGTCACCGCATATTCGACCGTGGCCGAAGTGCCGTGATTGCCGCCATCGGGGCTGTAAGGCGGCACGAGACCGGCGATATTGCGGTGGATGAAGAACTCGCCTTCATCCGCACCGAAGATCGAGGTCACATGCTGACGCGAATCGCAGCAGGAAATGATCATGGCGCGGGGATGCTGGCCGTGGGCGGCGAGGCGGCGATACCAGGCCTTGTTGTCCTGATAGGTCGTGGCCTTCCAGCCTGAGTAGCGGCTGACAAGGTAGTGCGGCAGCGGTCTGGCGTATTCCATCGGGGCCTCCGTCAGATCTGGCAGAATGTGGCCCGGCAATACGATGCAATCGCAGAAAATTCGAGAGGTTTCTTTTACACGCCGCAACCTTTTGTTCAGCCTGCCCGCGCAGGATGGACGCGGGTGTGAAACAACGGGTTGGGTGACGCCATGAGCGTTCAGGTAACGGTCCTTCGACCGAAAGAGCAGTTGCGGCAGGATGTGGAGCCTGTTGCGGCCATGTATCGTGATATGGGCACCGCGCAGGCGGAACAGGTGGTGACGCGCGCGCTGGGGGAGCTTGCGCTGACCATGGCGGGGCTGGCGCAGCAGGTGCGCGGCCATGACATGACGAACCTGTCACGCCAGTTGCGCAGGCTGCAACGTATGTCTGAACATATGGGCATGATCAGCCTTGGCCTTGTGGCCGCCGATGCTCGCGATTGTCTGGAACAGGGCGATTCGACGGCGTTCTCGGCGGTCTGGGCGCGGCTGTTGCGGGTGGCCGAGCGGTCTTTGGTGGTGGACAAGGACGTGCTGGACCAGAGCCTTTAGCGGGGCTTGCGGGCGGCGATGGAACGGCTAGGCTTCGGCCGATCTGGAAGGAGTTGCCATGACCCCCGCATTCGCCGATCCGCAAAGCCTCTCGCGCCCGCTGCATGTGGTGGCTGCCGACGATCTGGAACGCTGGCTGGAGGCCGCGCCGCCCGGTCTTGCCGTCTGGGCGCGGGACAATGCCTTCAGGGCCGGTCTGGGCGATGTGCTGCCTCTGCCGGGTGAGGGTGGGGTCATGGCCGGGGCGCTGATCGGGTTCGGCACCACGAAGACCCGCGCGCGCAGCCGGTTTGGCCTGTCGCGTGCGGTCACCACCCTGCCTGCGGGCGACTGGCATTTCGAGGGATTGCCGCCGGATCACGCCGCCGAGGCGGCTCTGGGCTGGCTGCTGGCACAGTATCGGTTCGACCGCTACAAGCCTTCGACCCGCATTCTGCCGGGCCTGAAATGCCCGGCGGGTGTGGATGAGGCGCAGATTCTGGCGATGGCGGCGGGGGAATATCTGACCCGCGACCTGATCAACACCCCCGCACAGGATATGGGACCGGCCGAGCTTGAGGCGGCCTTCCTGGCGCTGGCCGGGCGTTTCGGTGCCGCGACCCAGATTGTCGCGGGCGATGCGCTGGAGCGGGACTTCCCGATGGTTCATGCGGTCGGCAAGGGATCGGACCGGGCGCCACGTCTGATGTCGCTGCGCTGGGGGCAAACGGGGCCGAGCCTGACGCTGGTCGGCAAGGGGGTGTGCTTCGATACCGGCGGGCTGAACCTGAAACCGTCCTCTGGCATGCAGCTTATGAAGAAGGACATGGGCGGCGCGGCCACGGTCATGGGGCTGGCGCTGATGATCATGCAACTGGACTTGCCCATCCGCCTGCGCGTCATCGTTCCGGCTGTGGAAAACAGCGTGTCGGGCCGTTCGATGCGGCCGAAGGACATCCTGCGCTCGCGGAAGGGACTGACTGTCGAGGTAAATGACACCGATGCCGAAGGACGGCTGGTGCTGGGTGACGCGCTGACATGGGCGGCAGAGGAAAACCCGGAGCTTCTGGTCTCGATGGCGACGCTGACCGGCGCGGCGCGGGTGGCGGTGGGGCCGGATCTCGCCCCCTATTACACCGATGACGCAAGGCTGGCAGCGGCGCTGGAGGCGGGGGCTGCCACAGGTGCCGATCCGGTGTGGCGGCTGCCGTTCCATGATGCCTATGAAAGCGTGATCGAGCCGGGGATTGCCGATCTCGACAATGCGCCGGGCTTCGGCTTTGCCGGGTCGATTACCGCCGCGCTGTTCCTGCGCCGCTTTGCCGATCATCCGCGCTATATGCATTTCGACATTTACGGCCATACGCCCAGCGATGCCCCGGCCCGGCCCAAGGGCGGCGTGGGGCAAGGCGCGCGGGCGCTGCTGTGCGCGCTTCCTGATATGCTGGGACTCTGATTTGGACCGGCGCCTGACCCCCGCAAATGCCCGTGCCGCGCTGGACAGCCTGCGCGGGATTGTCGATGCGCCGGTCTATGTGCCGGGTGAACCCGCGCGGGTTCTGCCGGCTGTTTCGGATCTGCTGAAAACGCCCGAAGGCGCGCGGGACCGTCAGGTGCTGCACGGCGAGGTGATGACGGTCATTGACAGGCATGAAGGCTGGGCCTTCGTGCAGGCGGCGAAGGATGGCTATTGCGGCTATCTGCCGGACAGGGCGTTGGGCGCGCCAGAGGCGGCAACTCACTGGGTCTGTACCCCGTCAACGCATCTCTACGAAGGGCCTAAAGTGCAGCACCGCGCATTGATGCAGCTGCCGATGGGGGCCCGGCTGAGGGTCATCGGGCAAACCGGCCCCTGGGCGGAAACGGCGGCAGGCTTTGTGCCCGCAATGCATCTTATGGCGCTGGGGCAGCACCATCCGGACCCGGCGCGTGTGGCGCAGAGGTTTCTGGATGCGCCCTACCTTTGGGGCGGCAATTCCGTGGCCGGGCTTGATTGTTCGGGGCTGGCCCAGCTTGCCTTCGCCGCCTGCGGGGTTTCACTGCCCGGTGACAGCGATCTGCAATCCGCCTGCGGGCGGGCCATCGCGGCCGAAGAGCCGCTGCGCCGCAATGACCTTCTGTTCTGGAAGGGTCATGTTGCCATCGCCCTGTCCGCGGACCACATGATCCACGCCACTGCTTCGGTCATGGCGGTGACGGAAGAACATATCGGTGAGGGTATCGCCCGTATCCTTGCGGCAGGGGAGGGGCCTGTGACGCACCGGCAGCGGATCGTCTAGCCTGACGGCCTATTCGATGGGACGGATCAGCTTGCGGTCAAAGACACGCAGCACGGCCACCAGATCATGCCCGCGTCGCAGCACCTGCCCGCCTTCCCCGATCACGGCATAGGCCCCCTGTTTCTGCCGCAGCTTCGGGCGCTTCTCGATCCGGTACAGCGGCACTTCGGCAGTGCGGCGGAAAACCGAGAAGATCGCAACATCGCGCAGGGCAGAGATCGCATAATCGCGCCACTCGCCTGCGGCGACCATGCGGCCATAGACCGAAAGGATCTGGCCCAGTTCCATCCGGTCGAAACGCACAAGCTCTGCCGAAGTCGAGGGCAGCGGGATCGGGGCAGGCGGCACGGGAGGCAGGATCGACATGTCATGATGCTGTCACCAACCCTGCCGCAAATCAAGCGGTCTGGCGGCGCGGCCCTTTGGCCTCAAGCTTGCCGCGATCTTCGTCAAAAGGCCCGGATGGCACCATGATTGCGCCGCGAATCCGGGGGATGGTGAGAGCAAGGTGAAAGCCGGGGTCGATGGACGAAAGCCCCCACCCAGCCTGTCGGCCCCGGTTTTTGCCTGTGAGTGGCCCCCCGGACAGCCCTTTCGGCTTTTCGGGGGGTCTTGTCATTTGGCCAGCGCGTGCGCCAGGCGGTCAGGCGCCGGGGAAGCCTTCGGCAAGCCGGATCTCGCCCGTCTCGATCCCGCGCCAGTTGCGCTGGACCGCAGCGAGCCGCCGCCGGGCAGCGGGATGCGCCGGGTCCAGCACGCCAAGGCGCACCAGAAGTGCGGCGATGGCGGCCTCCGACGCGCGGCTGTTGCCATCGATGATCTTCAGCGCAATGCCCATCCTGCGTTCGGGCACGATAGCGACGAATACCGCTTCGGCTCCGGTCTTGATCGTCACGCGGCCGCCCATGGCACGCATCAGCTCGGTACAGGCACGACCTTCACCACCCACAAGTTCGGGAAATTCTGCCATGGCGCGCGTCAGGCGGTGCGCCGCGCGGTCGCGGGCATCTCCCGTGCCGGTGGCGGTGGCGAAAGAGGCCATGGCGCGGGCAAGGCCATGGACCGTGGTAGCGAAGTTAGGGGCCGAACAGCCATCGACACCCCAGCCGGGGCTGGCCTCGCCCGTCACCTCTTCAAAGGCGGCGCGGATGGCGCGTTGCAGCGGATGGTCGATTTCCACATATTCAGGGCCAGCCTTCACATGACGGCTGTAGGTCAGGAAGCCCGCATGCTTGCCGGAACAGTTGTTGTGATACTGGCAGGGCTCGTCCCCGGCGCGGATCAGCCGGTCGCGTTCCTCCCGGTCTGACGGCTCGTGGCTGCCGCAGCGCAGATCGGCCTCGGCCAAACCCAGACCCTCCATCCAGGCGCGTACCGTATCGACATGCAGCGCTGCGCCCTGATGGCTGGCGCAGGACAGCGCGAGTTGTGCCGGGCGCAGACCCGCCGCATCGGCGGCCCCGCTTTCGACCAGTGGCAGCGCCTGCAACATCTTGCAGGAGGAGCGCGGAAAGATCACCGCGCCGGGATCGCCCCAGCTTTCGACGATCGCGCCGGTTTCATCGCAAATCACTGCATGGCCGCTGTGGCTGCTTTCCGGCAGCCCCCCACGCCAGAGTTCGACCATCCGCACCGCTGCTGTCATTTTCATCCTCACAGATGCGCGATTCCTTGCCCAGCAGACTTTCGCGCCTTGCCATTTTCTTGTTATGCAGGGATATCGGGTGAAATGCCCGCCCGC
>NZ_LJSC01000041.1:20161-36291 GCF_001303875.1 Gemmobacter sp. LW-1
CTGGCGGGGCGGCAGAGGCAAAGACACGGCTGGAGGCTGTATCAGATGACATCCCTTCTCGCACGCACGCTTGGCGGGGCAGCGCTGGCATTCGTTGCGGTGACCGGAGCGCAGGCGCAGGAATCGACCAACCAGGTTGCGGTTCAGACCGACTGGTCTGTGTTCGTGGAACCCAAGGATGGCAAGCCCAAGGAATGCTGGGGCGTTTCGGTTCCCAAGGAAACGGTGAACAGCCGGGACGGCAAGCCTGTCTCGGCTCGCCGTGGCGACATCCTGCTGTTCGTCACCTATCGCGCAGGCGGTGGTGGTCGGGGCGAGGTGAGCTTCACCGGCGGCTATCCTTTCGCCAGCGGATCGACCGTAACGGTGGATATTGGCGGCACGACCTTCGATCTGTTCACCGATGGCGAATTCGCCTGGGCCGCGCCGGAACAGGATGCGTCCATCCTTGCGGCGATGAAGAAGGGCAACAGTGCCATTCTTTCGGCCCGGTCCGGGCGCGGGACGCAGACCAAGGATACGTTCTCGCTGCGCGGCTTCACCGCAGCGATGGACGATGCGGCCAAACGCTGCCAGTAAAGCGGTGATCTGGTCCCCCGCAGGCCGCCTTCGGGCGGCCTTTTGCGTTTCGTCGCCCAAGCCCCTTTGGCAAAGGCGGCGATTTCCTGTATGAACCCCCTTCATCCGAAGGAATCCGTTGCCATGAACGCCCCGAATCCCATGCCCGAGGCTCCCGCTGCCGTCGCCCCGATCACGCAGGACGTGCTGACCATCCCGCGCAAACTGCCTGAGGGCGGGTTGCGCAATCTCGTCGGCCTCACGCGCGATCAGTTGCGCGACGCGCTGATTGCGGCGGGCACGCCGGAAAAGCAGGCCAAGATGCGGGTCGGGCAGATCTGGCAATGGATCTACCATTGGGGCGTGCGCGACTTCGCCGCCATGACCAATCTGGCGAAGGATTATCGCGCGCTGCTTGCCGAGCATTTCGAGATTTCGGTGCCCGAGGTCGTGACGCGGCAAGTGTCAGCCGATGGTACGCGGAAATATCTGCTGCGCATCGCGGGCGGGCACGAGGTCGAGGCGGTCTATATTCCCGAGGAAACCCGTGGGACGCTGTGCATCTCCAGCCAGGTTGGCTGCACGCTGAACTGTTCGTTCTGCCACACCGGCACGCAAAAGCTGGTGCGCAATCTGACAGCGGCGGAAATCGTCGGTCAGGTTATGGTGGCGCGCGACGATCTGGGCGAATGGCCGGTGCCGGGTGCGCCGAAGGATGAGACGCGGCTGGTGTCGAACGTCGTGCTGATGGGCATGGGCGAGCCGCTTTACAACTTCGACAATGTGCGCGACGCGATGAAGGTGGTGATGGATGGCGAAGGCATCAGCCTGTCGCGTCGCCGCATCACCCTTTCCACCAGCGGCATCGTGCCGGAAATCGCCCGCACGGCCGAGGAAATCGGCTGTCTGCTGGCGATCAGCTTCCACGCCACCACCGACGAGGTGCGTGACCGTCTGGTGCCGGTGAACAAGAAATGGAATATCGCCACCCTGCTGGACGCGCTGCGCGACTACCCGCGCCTGTCGAACAGCGAACGCATTACCTTTGAATATGTGATGCTGAAAGGCGTGAACGACAGCGATGCCGATGCAAAACGTCTGGTGAAGCTGATCGCGGGCATTCCGGCCAAGATCAACCTGATCCCCTTCAACGAATGGCCCGGTGCGCCTTATGAGCGTTCCGACTGGGAGCGGATCGAGGCCTTTGCCGACATCGTCTACAAGGCCGGTTACGCCAGCCCCATCCGTACCCCGCGCGGCGAGGATATCATGGCGGCCTGTGGCCAGTTGAAATCGGCGACCGAACGCGCGCGCAAGTCGCGCGCCGAAATCGCGTCGGAAGCCGGGCTGTAAGCCCGGCGCCGGTCAGACGAAGACGATCTGATCGCGGTCAGCCCAGACCAGATCGGTGAAGCGCAGATGCGCCTCGCCGATGGTGATTTCCAGCTTGCGACCACTATAGCGGCTGAATACCGGCTCAGCCTCGCCGTCGATACGGATCGAGTCGGTCCCTGTGTCGAAGCCCATGATCCGGTCGATACCCTTGTCCCGCGCCGGATCGATGATCACCACATGGTCCCAGCCGCTCAGGCGCAGCACGTCATCCCCCCGACCGCCGCTCACCTCAGCGTAAATGCTGTTCCTGCGGACGACCAGCACATCGGCGCCCGATCCCCCGAGCAGGGTGGAATTGCCTCCGATCATCTCCAGCCGGTCATCGCCCGCGCCGCCCGACAGGATGTCATTCCCCGAGGTCGAGATGAGCGTGTCATTTCCGCCGTCACCATGAAGCAGATCATCCCCGTAATCATAGCGACCGCTGTCCGAGGTAATGTGGTCGTCGCCCGTTCCGCCGCGGAGCAGATCCGAACCCGAGCCGCCTTGCAGCGTGTCACTGCCCGCGCCGCCGAACAGTAACTCGTCCGCCCAGCCGCCCGTCAGGCTGTCGTTCCCACCTTCGCCATAGAGCCTGCCCTGCGTATCTGTCAGGACGTCAGCGCCACGACCACCCCGGAGAACATCATCCTCCCCGCCGCCGATGATCGTATCATTCCCGCCCATGCCCGACAGGGTGCTCTGGCCAATGGGGCCAAGCAAGAACTCCGAGCGGCTGCTCATTTTCAGACTTACGCCGAAGCCGTCCGCCTCAACCTGCCAGCCTTTCGTGTTCAGTGGCTGGCCATAAAGCTTCTGAAGCGCCTCAGTATCCAGGGAGCGGTAGCTTGAGAAAAAACTGTTCCCGCTTTGCGTGTAGGACATCAGGGTATTGCTGCTGTTGTCATGCTGACCCGGCAGGGTGACCGAGCCTTCGAACGGGTGCTTCAGACCAAGAGCATGGCCCAGTTCATGCAGCATCACCTCGAAAGCGAAGGTTCCGGGCGCGTAACTGGTGTTCTGCGGAAAATCCAGCACGAGATCCCCGCCGCTTGGCAACGAGCCGTCAACCCAAGGATAATTGGCCCAGCCCGCATAGCGATTGGTGCTGATGGAGTTGTAAATGTCGATCATCGCCCCGCCGGACTCGCTTTCAACCAGCAGGATCCCGGCGGTTTTCATGGCGATGTCGGCGGCCTTACGGAATTCTTCGCGCTGTGCCGCGTTGAACGGAATATAGCGGTCACTGTCGTAGGGGTTGACGTCGGACAGTGAGGGCAATTCCTTTTTAGACAGAAAGGAATAGGTCACGACAACGGGCGTTTTGAGATCCGTGAGGGCGTTCCAGCGCGCGCTGGGGTGCTCAAGATAGGCCAGCAGGGCGCGCGAGCTGCCTGCGGGGGGCGCGGGAATCTCTGCGCCGGGGCCATCATCCCCTTCACCCGGACTTTTGGCACCAAGCACACACAACAGACACATGCACGGCCTCCTACTGGCAAGATACAACCTTGGGGCGTGAACTTAGTCTGTGGGCAGGAGTGGCACAAGAGGCGGTGACCGCCGCTGAGGGCCGTGCCGCCCTGTCGGGTCAGGCCGGGCTCAGGATGCGGCTACCGTAGAAATCGAACCATTGCGGCAAGTCTGTGCTTGGGCGCCTGGGTGGCGCTTCGCCTGCTGCAATCCATAATTGCTGTGGCAAGCCGGAATGCAGCGCGGAACAGACACGGGCGCGGGGTTCTCTGGCTTGTCTGTGGCGCGCCTGCTGCTAACCTGCGGCCATGTCTCAGCTCCCGCTTGTTCCCAACGCCCGCGCCCGGCGCATTTTTCTGGACCGTCATGCGCTGGCCGAGGCGCCGTCAGGTGTGGCCAGTGGTGCGGCGCTGCATGAACTGATCACCCGGATCGGGTTCGTGCAGGTGGACAGCATCAACACCGTATCGCGGGCGCATCACATGATCCTGTGGGCGCGGCGTCAAAGCTATCGCCCCGAGGCGCTGGCCCGGCTGATGGAGCGTGACCGGCTGCTGTGGGAACACTGGACCCACGATGCCTCGATCCTGCCGGTGGCGTGGTTTCCGTTCTGGCGGCGCCGGTTTGAACAGGATCGCGCCCGTCTGGTGCAGCGCTGGACCGGCTGGCAGCGCGCGGGATTCCACGAGAAGTTTGACGAGGTGCTGGCACGGGTTGCCGATCATGGTCCCGTCACCTCGGCCGATGTGGGGGAGGGGGAGGCGCGCGGGTCTGGTGGCTGGTGGGACTGGCATCCGTCAAAGGCGGCGCTGGAATATCTGTGGCGCGTGGGCGAGCTGTCGGTGACGCGGCGCGAGGGGTTCCGCAAGGTTTATGACCTGACCGAGCGGGTGATCCCGGCGGAATGGCGTGCCCACCTGCATGATGATGCAGCGGTTATCGACTGGGCCTGCAATACCGCGCTGGACCGGCTGGGCTTTGCAACACCGGGCGAGCTGGCGGCCTATTGGGCTGCTGTCACGCCGGATGAGGCAAAGGTCTGGTCCGAAGCCGCGCTGGCCTCGGGCGCTGCGATTCGTGTCGCGGTGGAAGGGGCCGATGGCAGTCTGCGCACCCATCTGGCCCGTCCCGATCTGCCGCAGTTCGACCCGCCCGAACCGCCGGGGCGCCTCCGCATCCTTTCGCCCTTCGATCCGGCCCTGCGCGACCGCAAGCGGGCCGAGCGACTGTTCGGGTTTCATTACCGGATCGAGGTTTTCGTGCCCGAGCCGCAGCGGCGGTTCGGCTATTACGTCTTTCCGGTGCTGGAGGGCGCACGGCTGGTGGGGCGTGTGGATGCCAGGGCGCAGCGCGACCGGGGCGTGCTGGCGGTCCGTGCCTTCTGGCCCGAGGCCGGAGTGTCGATGGGGACGGGACGCCGCGCGCGGCTGGAGGCGGAACTGGATCGCCTCGCCCGGTTTTGTGGCTGTGATAACGGTGTCGAATTTGCCGCCGACTGGCTGCGCGACCATCTGCCGCCTGAACGTTGAGGCCGGACGGCGCTATTCCGCTGCCAGTGGCATCGCGCCGCCGGGGCGGCGGAATGCCCCCGCGAGTTCGGTGATGATGCCGCCGATCACCTGCCGGAAGGCGGTGAAATCCGTACTGCGGCGGATCGCTGTTTCGTCCATATAAAGCGCGCGGTCGATTTCGATCTGCACCACATGCTGCTGCTGCGACGGGCGGCCATAGGTCTGGGCAATATAGGCCCCGGCGAAGGGTGCATTGCGGACCACCCGCAGGCCCGCGCGGCGGAAGGCGGCCTCGATCCGATCCGTTACCTCGCGCGCCGCAGAAGCGCCGAAACGGTCGCCCAGCACGACCTCGGGATGGGCAATGCCGGGGCGTGAATGCACCTCGATCGCCTCATGTGGCATGGAATGCCAGTCGAGCAGGATGGCCTGCCCCGCGCCCAGATGCGCCTCGCGCAGCAGTGTCTTCAACTGGTCGTGCCACGGATGCCAGTGCCGCGCGATGCGTGCTTCCGCCTCGGCCAGGGAAATCTTTCCGCGATAGATATTGCGACCCTGCGCCACCACACGGGGAATCACCCCTAACCCGGAACTGACGCGCGGATTATGCGCCGCCCGGCCGATTCCCTCGATCACTGCCGGGTCAAGTTCGTCGCTGCCCCGGTTCAGATCCAGAAACGCCCGTGGTACCCGCGCCGCCAGAAGCGGGATGCCCGCTGCCGGCGCCGTGCCGATAAGCTCGTCGACAAAGGCGTCTTCCGAGCTGCGGATCTGGGATGAATCGAGCAGAATGTTATCGAGAAACGCCGGATCATAGGCCCGGCCGCTATGCGGCGATGAAAATACCAGCGGCCCCCGCCCGATCTGCGGGGTGTTCAGGACATAGGCTTCGGTTTCGGTCCGGTGGATCATGTCAAAAGGTATAGCGCGGATTTTTCTGTTGTCGAAACCCCTTGAACACCGCTGCGACTCTCTTTATAGACCCCTCCACGACGCGGTTCTGCCCGCGTCCTTTGTTTTTACAAAGGCTGCGGCAGGGGCAAGTCAGGGCGGTTAGCTCAGCGGTAGAGCACTACGTTGACATCGTAGTGGCCACTGGTTCGATCCCAGTACCGCCCACCATTTTCGTCCCGCAAGGGGCACAAGGCAAGAAGGCGCACGCGCGCCGCGATAAGGAGACGACCCATGAAGGTCAAGAACTCGCTGCGCTCGCTGAAGACGCGTCACCGCGACTGTCAGGTTGTGCGCCGTAAAGGCCGGGTCTATGTGATCAACAAGACCCAGAAGCGCTACAAGGCCCGTCAGGGCTGATTGGCGCCAAGCCATCGCTTTGGAAAGACCGCCGCGGGAAACCCGGCGGTCTTTTTCATTTCAGCGCGCCATGGCGTGATATTCGGGGTTCGGCCGCATCTCAACCGCCGCCGCCAGCCGGTTCGACATGTTGTAGAAAGCGGCGACGGCGGCGATATCCCAGATATCCGCATCGCTGAAGCCTTCGGCGCGCAGGGTGGCCCGGTCGGACTCGCCCATTTCGGCGGGATGGTTGGTCAGCTTCACCGCGAAGGCCAGCATGGCCCGCTGCCGGGGGGAGATATCGGCCACGCGCCAGTTCTGCGCCACGGTTTCCGCCAGCGCCGGATCGCCGGAAAGCTGGCGCAGCGCCGCGCCATGGGCGGTCAGGCAATAGACGCAGGCATTCTGCGCCGAAACGGCGACCGCGATCATCTCGCGTTCCGCCTTGGTCAGTCCCGAGGGTGCCAGCATCAGGTCATTATACATCGCACTGAAGGCGCGCAGTTTTTCCGCGTCGAAAGCATAGGCCAGCAGCACATTCGGGATCATGCCCAGCTTTTCCTGACACTTGCCGAAATAGGCGGCGATGTCGTCGGGCAGCGGGTTTTCGGGCTCCAGATCCAGCGCGGTTACGGTTTCGGTCATTGCATCCTCCCTTATAAGTGACAGCCTGCACCGAAGCGGGAAAGGTTCCAACGCGAAATCGCGGGGCTATGCTGCCTGAAGTCGAATCGCCGACCGGAGGACAGGATCATGCGGCTGTTTCATTCCCCGACCTCGCCCTATGTGCGTAAGGTCATGGTTTTGCTGCACGAAACCGGGCTGCTGCCAAGGGTCGAACTGGTGGCGGCGCAGGGCACGCCGGTTGATCCGGGGTCCATGCCGGTGGACCGCAATCCACTGGGCAAGATTCCAGCGCTGGAAACCGACGAGGGGGTGGCGCTTTATGACAGCCGGGTGATCTGTCGCTATCTGGATGATCTGGGCACCGCAGGGCTTTACCCGCCTGCGCCCGCCCTGTGGGAGGTGCTGACACTGGAAGCGACAGCGGACGGTATCCTCGATGCCGCGATCCTGATGGTCTACGAATCGCGGGTGCGGCCCGAGGAGCGGCGGCATCCCGACTGGGTGGAAGGGCAGTGGGCCAAGATCGCCCGTGCGCTGGATGCGGCCGAACGGCGGTGGTCCGGTCATCTGGCCGGGCCGCTGGACATGGGCCAGATCGCCCTGGGTTGTGCGCTGGCCTACCTGGACTTCCGGCATTCTGACCGACCGTGGCGCGCAGCGCATCCGCATCTCGCCGCCTGGGAGGCCGAGTTTTCCGGCCGGGCCTCGATGCTGGCGACGCGCCCGTCAACGGTTTGATTTCGAAGGGCTTCTAGGTTCTGGAAGGCAGGTGCGACCAGAGGCTGCGGCGGCAGGCGGCGCGCAGGCTGCCAAGCCATCGGATCACGGTGCGGCGTGCGTGGCTGTCGCGGCGCAGCACGCGTTCTCCCAGCCAGCCCAGAACGGCCCCGGCCAGAACCTGCCAGATGTCATGGGCCTGCGCCTGAATGCGTGAGGCCCCCACAAAACCCGCCCCGATCACCACCACCGCACGGGCGACCGGATGCGGCGGCAGGCAGTCATGCAGCAGCGCGCTGGCGCCGAAACCGGCAGCGGCGGTATGCGCCGAGGGGAAGCCATGGCTGCCACCGCCGGGCCGCCGGTTCAGCGCCGTGTTGCCCAGCAGTTGCTTGGTGCCATGCGCAACGGCAAGCACCCCGGTAAACCGCAGAAGCAGCTCGCCCGCCCGGCCATCCGCTGCGGCACAGGCCAGGGCCACGACCGGCAGCGCGATCTGAAGCCGGTCGCCATAGCGCCGCGCCGCCGGTTCGCAGAGAATCAGGCTCAGCGACAGAGCTGCCAGCACCAGCTGGACACGGCCGAGCAATTTCCAGAAGGGCCTGATCATCGGTGCCTCCGCCACTTGCGCGCCTGCCTAACGTGCCGATGTAACAGGCAGTTCACGCGCCCGTGTCGCAGGCATTGTGGCATTGCGAGGGGCGAATGATGCGAAAATGCCGCATCAAACCGGGGCCTGCGCGCCTATGACCGCTGGACGTGACGGGGGCGCTTGGCTAAAACCCGCCCATCACGGCTGCGGGCGACCGCCGCCCCTGATTTGCATGGGTCGCATGAGGCGGCCCTTGAGAGGGAGAAGATCTCGTGTCCCACGCAGAAGATCACGCAGGCACCCGCAGGGATTTCCTGTACTATGCAACGGCTGGTGCCGGCGCCGTCGCTACCGGCGCGGCGGTCTGGCCGCTGATCAACCAGATGAACGCTTCGGCTGACGTGCGCGCCCTTGCCTCGATCCATGTCGATGTCTCCAATGTGGCTGTGGGCTCGCAGCTCACCGTGAAATGGCTTGGCAAGCCGGTCTTCATCCGCCGCCGCACCCCCGAAGAGATCGACGCCGGACGCGCCGTTGCGCTGACCGATCTCGTCGATCCCCATGCCGACAATGCCAATAAGCCGGATGCCGATGCCGCCGACCAGAACCGCACGCTGGACGAAGCGGGCGAGTGGCTGGTGATGATGGGCGTCTGCACCCACCTCGGCTGCGTGCCGCTGGGCAATGGCGCCGGTGACTTCGGCGGCTGGTTCTGCCCCTGCCACGGCTCGCACTACGATACGGCTGGCCGCATCCGCAGAGGGCCCGCGCCGCGTAACCTGCCTGTGCCGGTGGCGCAGTTCACCGATCCGAACACCATCAAGCTGGGCTGAGGGAGACACCGATGGCCGGAATTCCGCACGACCATTACGAGCCCAAGACGGGCATCGAAAAGTGGCTGCATTCGCGCCTCCCGATTGTCGGGCTGGCCTATGACACGCTGATGATCCCCACCCCGAAGAACCTCAACTGGATGTGGATCTGGGGCATCATCCTGACCTTCTGCCTTGCATTGCAGATCGTGACCGGCATCGTGCTGGTGATGCACTACACGCCGCATGTCGATCTGGCCTTCGCCAGCGTCGAGCACATCATGCGTGACGTGAACGGCGGCTTCGCCCTGCGTTATCTGCATGCCAACGGCGCCTCGCTGTTCTTCGTGGCCGTTTACCTGCACATCTTCCGGGGTCTCTACTACGGCAGCTACAAGGCGCCGCGCGAAGTGACCTGGATCGTCGGTATGCTGATCTACCTCTGCATGATGGGCACCGCCTTCATGGGCTATGTTCTGCCCTGGGGGCAGATGTCCTTCTGGGGCGCGACCGTGATCACCGGCCTGTTCGGCGCCATTCCGGGCATCGGGCCGGATATCCAGGCCTGGCTGCTGGGCGGACCGGCTGTCGATAACGCCACGCTGAACCGCTTCTTCTCGCTGCACTACTTGCTGCCCTTCGTGATCGCGGCCCTCGTCGCCGTGCACATCTGGGCCTTCCACACCACCGGCAACAACAACCCCACCGGGGTCGATGTGCGCCGCGGGTCGAAGGAAGAGGCGAAGAAAGACACCGTTCCGTTCTGGCCCTACTACGTCATCAAGGATCTGTTTGCGCTGGCCGTGATTCTGGTGGTGTTCTTCGCCATCGTCGGTTTCATGCCGAACTACCTTGGCCACCCGGACAACTATATCGAGGCGAACCCGCTGGCGACGCCTGCGCATATCGTGCCGGAATGGTACTTCCTGCCGTTCTACGCCATCCTGCGTGCCTTCACTTCGGACGTCTGGGCGGTGCAGTTCGTTCAGTTCATCACCTTCGGCATCGTGGACGCCAAGTTCTTCGGCGTGCTGGCGATGTTCGGCGCGATCGCGGTCATGGCGCTGGCGCCCTGGCTCGATACCTCGTCGGTGCGTTCGGGCAAGTATCGTCCGATGTTCAAATGGTGGTTCTGGCTGCTCTGCGTCGACTTCATGGTCCTGATGTGGGTTGGCGCCCAGTCGACCGAGTTCCCCTATGACTGGATCTCGCTCATCGCTGCGACCTACTGGTTCGCCTACTTCCTCGTGATACTGCCGCTTCTTGGCGTGATCGAAAAGCCGCTGGCCATCCCGGCGACCATCGAGGAAGACTTCAAGGCCCATTATCCGCACGCGGCCGAGTGAGAGAAAGGAAGTAACTGAGATGCTTCGCAAAATCGCAATCAGCGCGATCTCGGCTCTGGCCATCACCTCCGGCGCCGCCATGGCTGCCGGTGGCGGCGGCCACATCGAGGATGTCGCCTTCTCCTTCGAAGGTCCGTTCGGCAAGTTCGAAAAGAACCAGCTCCAGCGCGGTCTTCAGGTCTTCACCGAAGTCTGTGCGGCCTGCCACGGTCTGAAATATGTGTCGATCCGCACGCTTTCGGACGAGGGCGGCCCGCAGCTTCCCGATGATCAGGTCCGTGCCTATGCCAAGAACTTCTCGGTGGTCGACAAGGACACCGGCGAAGAGCGTGAGGCGGTCCCGTCGGATCACTTCCCGCCGAACACCGGCGCGGGTGCCCCTGACCTCAGCCTGATGGCCAAGGCGCGTGCGGGTTTCCACGGCCCTTACGGCACGGGTCTGAGCCAGCTGTTCAACGGCATCGGCGGCCCGGAATACATCCATGCGATTCTCACCGGCTATACCGGCGAGACCAAGGAAGAAGCGGGCGAGACCTATTACGAGAACCACGCCTTCTCGACCGGCTGGATCAAGATGCCCCCGCCGCTGGCGGATGATCAGGTGACCTATATCGACGGTCATCCCGCGACGGTGGACGCCATGTCGGAAGACGTGTCGGCCTTCCTGATGTGGACCGCCGAGCCGAAACTGATGGCGCGCAAACAGATGGGTTTTGTCGCCGTTCTGTTCCTGATCGGCCTTTCGACGCTGCTTTACCTGACCAACAAGCGGCTCTGGGCCAAGGTTAAGGGCAAGAAGCTGGTCTGATCTGGCGCCTGAGAAACGAAAAGCCCCGCAGGAAACTGCGGGGCTTTTTCATGTGCCGAGATAGCGGGCCAGCGCAGGTGGCGGATTGGCGAATAGCGCTTCCGTTGATGCAGGGGGGGCGGCGACACCATCAGCCACCAGAATGGTGTGCGAAGAAAAGCGCTGCGCATCCTCGGGGTCATGCGTGACCATGAGGACCAGCGCCGGACCCGCGAGTTCTTCGACCAGCGCCAGCATTTCGGCCTTAAGGGCCGGGCCAAGCGCGGCGAAGGGTTCATCCAGCAGCAGCATCGGCCGGGCGCGCAGCAAGGCGCGGGCCAGCGCAGCGCGGCTTTGCTGGCCGCCCGACAGCGCGGCGGGGCGCCTGTTGCCCAACCCCCCCAGCCCGACCCGCTCCAGCGCCCGGTCAACCGCCGCCGAGTCGACGCGCCGCAGCGAGGGGTCAAGCCCGAGGCCAAGGTTCTGCGCCACAGTCAGATGCGGGAACAGGTTCTGATCCTGAAACAGGATCGACAGCGGGCGCCTGCCCGGCGTCAGCTCGTCCAGCGGCTGACCTTCCCAGCGAATATGACCTGACGCCAGCGGTATGAAGCCTGCAAGAGCATTCAGCAGGGTCGACTTTCCGGCCCCAGAGGGGCCGATGACCGCGATACGCTGGCCCGGCCCGGCCTGCCAGTTGGCGACCAGGCTGAAATCGTCCTGCTGAATCGTGACATTCTCAAAGCTCAGCACCGGCGCGCCCCCATCTGTCACATATCCAGAACACGCCGAAGGCCGCGATCACCAGCAAAAGCGACGCCGCCGCCGCCGCCTCCATCCGATAGGCGGCCATCAGGCGGGAAATCACAAGGGGCAGGGTCGCCCCATGCTCTGCCGCGAACAGCGCGACGACGCCCAGGTCACCAACCGCCAGCGCGGCGGTCAATCCCAGCGCAAAGCCCAGCGGGCGGCGGAGGCGGGGCAGGATCAGCAGGCGGAGCGCGGCCCAGCCACGCAGGCCCAGCGATTCCGCCAGCCTGCCATAATCTGCCACCAGCACGCGCGCCTCTGGCAAAAGGATGCGATAGGCGAAGGGCAGCGCCATGACCGCGGTCACCAGAATGGTGACCGGCACCGCCAGGTCGGGCGGCGCCACGAACGGAAAGACCAGCAGAAATAGCCCGGTACCCAGAACAAGCTGTGATCCGGCCATGGGCAGCATCGCCACCGGCTCCAGCCAGCGGGCCCCTTGGGCGCGGGCCAGCGCCAGCACCAGCGCGGCAGAAACGGCCAGAGGTGCGGTGCAGAGGGCGACCAGCAGCGAGGTCAGCAGGCCGGGCCAGACCCCTGCGGGCAGGCTGGCAAGGCCGGGAACGCCACGCAGCACCACTGCGCCGATGGGCAGGGCGAGGAAGGACGCCGCCAGCCCGATGGCGCCAAAGTCGATCAGCTGCCGCCAGCCGCCGGGCGCGGGCAGATCGGCCTGACGGTCGAGGCCGGCGCCGAATCCGCCCGGCGTGGTGAAGAAGGACGCCAGCGCCACCGCCAGCCCGCAGGTACCCACCTGCATCAGGGCCAGCGTGGCGGCGCGGGGCAGGTCGAACTCGAACCGGATCGCCTGATAGATTGCCAGTTCCACGGTAGTGGCCGCCGGACCGCCGCCCAGAATCAGCACCACGGCAAAGCTGGTCAGGCAGATCGCAAAGACCGCGAGCAGCACGCCGGGCAGCACATCGCGCAGCATCGGTGCCTCGATATGGCGCCAGAAATCGGTGGGCCTGAAATCGAGACTGGCGGCAAGCCTCAGGCGTTCCGCCGGAATGGCCTGCCAGCCTTGCAGCAGCATTCGCGTCGCCAGCGGCATGTTCAGAAAGATATGGGCCAGCACCACGCCGCCCAGCCCGAAGATCGAGACGGGGGCCAGACCCAACAGACGCAGTCCGTCATTCACCAGACCGGCGCGGCCGAAAACCGCCAGCAGGCCCAGCACCGCCACGATGACCGGCAACAGGAAGGGTGCCCCCAGCGCAGTGATCATCAGCCTGCGCCCGGCAAAGCGGCGGCGGGCCAAAGCACGGGCAAGCGGCACCGCACAGGCGGTGGAGGCCAGCGCGGAAAGCGCGGCCTGCGTTACCGTAAAGCGCAATGCGGCCAGATCGGTTGTGCCGACCCCGCCGCGCCCGGCTTGCGCCAGAACGACTGCCACGGGGCCCAGCGTCAGCGCCGCCAGCCCCGCCGCAATCAGCGCGCCAGCGCGGCGCGCCATTCTTCCAGTGCCGGGGCGCGCAGCGCCTCGGCCTCATCCGCGCCCAGCAGCAGCGATTTGGTCGGCTGCACCAGTGTCTCGAACCCTTTCGGCAGCCCTTCGGCCGGCACATGGGCCGGATACATCCAGTTCGTCGTCGGCAGCACCGCCTGCGCCGCATCCGACAGCATATAGGCCATAAAGCGGTCAGCCAGTTCAGGCTGGTCGGAAGCGGCCAGTTTGCCCATCACTTCGACCTGCATATAATTGCCCTCGTCGAAGACGGCGGCGGTCTTGCTGTCATCCTGTTCCGAGATCAGGTGATAGGCGGGCGAGGTGGTGTAGCTGAGCACCATATCCGCCTCGCCTTCAAGGAACATGCCATAGGCTTCGGACCAGCCGGGGGTGACGGTGACGATATTGTCGGCCAGATCCTTCCAGACCTGCGCCGCCTCGTCGCCATAGGCCGCCTTCACCCACATCAAAAGGCCCAGACCGGGGGTGGAGGAACGCGGGTCCTGAATGACGATCTTCAGGTCCGATCCCGCCAGATCACGGAAGTTCTTCGGTGCATCCAATGTGCGGTTGTGGACAAAGGCGAACCAGCCCCAGTCGTAGGGCACGAAGTTCGCATCTTCGAAGGCGACCGGCAGGTCGAGTTCGGGGGCCTGACCATGTGGCGCGAACAGGCCGGTTTCGCGGGCCGCGGCGGTCAGGTTGGTGTCCAGACCCAGAACCACGTCGGCATCGGTCCTTGCGCCTTCCAGTTGCACGCGCGCCAGCAGCGCGGCACCGTCCCCTGCCGGTATGAAGCGCAGATCGCAGCTGCATTCGGCCTCGAAGCCCGTTTCGATGGCCGGGCCGGGGCCCCATTCGGATACGAAGCTGTCATAGGTCAGCACGTTCAGTACCGGGGTCTCTGCCGCCACGGATGTGGCGACAAAAGCGAGACCCGCAGCAAATTTGAGAGATTTCATCGTCATTCTCCTATCTGCGACGGGCGGAGACGGGAGTATGGCCGGGCCACGCACCTTCCCTCCGCCGGTTCTAACCGGTTCAGGTTCAACGGGTCCGCGTTGCCGCATCTCAGCCCAGTAGGGCCCCCCGAGGTGCGGGCGACAATAGGGCAGGGTGAGCCATGTGCAAGGGGAATCGACAGGAAACTGGACGGCGCCACCGGCCCGGGGGAGGTGGCGCCCGGTCGGGGGTCAGCCCCAGACCTCGGTGAACTCGCGCCATTCGCCCTTGCTCATGCCGCTGTCTTCCTGCGCGACTGTTTCGCCCGCGAGGCGACGCTTCAGGACGGCGATGGCCCTGGCCGACAGGGTGACTCCGCCCATGCGGTAATCCTCGAAAGCGCCAAACGCGACCGGCACCCAGTCGGCCACCACTTTCGCAATCGCCTCGGCATAGACGCGAATTTCATATTGTGCATGGGCGTCGGCGCGCAGCCGCAGGAAGTGGAACAGGTTGTGCAGATCGACCTTCCAGTACCATTGCGTATAGATATTGGCGGGCAGGTTCATCCGCGCCAATTCGCGCGCAAGGCCCTGCTGGCCGTCCTGGCTGAGCATTTCCTCGTAATGGTCATAGCTGCGGGCGGCATCGGATTTCAGGATTTCCAGCACCCGCGCCGCTTCATCGCCTTGCAGCACGGCGCCACGGCCCTGATTGTTGACCGTCGATTGCGCGGCCAGATGTTCAGGGGTCGGGATGTAGAACTCACGGTCCATGATCGAATAGCGGGCGCTGTATTCGTTCACATTGGCGGTGCGGTGGCGAATCCACTGGCGCGCGACAAAGATCGGCAGCTTCACATGCAGCTTCACCTCGCACATCTCGAACGGGGTGGAATGCCAGTGCCGCATCAGATAGCGGATCAGGCCGCTGTCGTCGTTCACTTTCCTCGTGCCCGCGCCATAGCTGACCCGCGCGGCCTGCACGATGGCGGCATCGTCGCCCATATAGTCGATCACCCGGACAAAGCCGTGGTCCAGCACCTGATGCGCCCGGTAAAGATGGGCCTCCATCCCTTCGGAGACAGCGCGAAGGGTAGGGCGCGGGGTCGCACGCAGGGCGTCGATCTCGGCTTGCTGTTCAGGGGTCAGGGGCATGGTGTGGTCCTTCGTATGAGTCGGAAACCACTATATCTGGGCGAAGCCCCGCATATAACCCACCGGATGATGCGTGGTGCAGAGATGCCGCAGCCTTCATCCAAAGTGATGAACGGTGCGAAACTCGTTGACTTTACAGGGATTTTGGAAAATCTCGAAAGAAAAACGCAGCAGTGTCACAGGACCGTTATCATGTCTCAGCTTCGTACGGCGCTTGCCGCGCTTCTGCTTTTGTCTGCCTGTAGCGGCAGCCCGTTCGAGGACCCGACCGACGGGGG
Source organism: Gemmobacter sp. LW-1 (assembly GCF_001303875.1). NCBI lineage: Bacteria > Pseudomonadati > Pseudomonadota > Alphaproteobacteria > Rhodobacterales > Paracoccaceae > Gemmobacter > Gemmobacter sp. LW-1. The sequence continues at coordinate 35,886 of NZ_LJSC01000041.1, forward strand.
CACCGATGGTGGCACGGACGGCGGGACCGATGGCGGAATTGACAGCGACCGCGAGCTGCCTCCCGGCACCGCCAGCCCCAAACCGGATAAGCGGATCGTCCGGTACGAGGCGCGGGGTACGGCCTCCACCGATGGCGACAGCGGCAACGGCTATGTGACGAAGGTCAGCTACAACCGCGACAGCGACACGTTCAGCGTGGATGGCCTGCCCTTCGATGGCGACAATGCCTATACCCGTGGCACCAAGGTCGGCTCGCTGGGCAAGGTGGCGGTTTACGAAGGAAAGCCCACCCTGGACGGGATCGAGCAGATCCAGCACCGTGCGCTTTATGGTGTCAGCAGCGACGGGCAGGTCGAATTCGCCATCGTCCGCACCGGCGGTTACGTCGATTACGGCTTCGGCGGG
>NZ_LJSC01000041.1:36327-65414 GCF_001303875.1 Gemmobacter sp. LW-1
CTGCCCGCCGAGGGCACCAATACCGCCGACTATCGCGGCCAGGCGCGTTACAAGGGCAAGTTCGATTCGCTGCGGGATTTCAAGGCCAAGAGCGGGCTTGAATATGGCCGCGCCGACATGACCATGGATATCGACTACGACGATTTCAACGATGGCAATGGCGTCAAGGGCCGCATCTACAACCGCAAGATCTATGATATCAACGGCAAGGAAATCACCGACGAGGTGGTGGCCGCGCTGTCCGCGGAGTCGGATCGCAAGCAGGACGGTCTGCCGGAAATCCGCTTCCGCGTGCAGCAGGGCGTGATGGACGACAATGGCGAGATCGTCGGAACCGTCTCTTCCAGCTATTACAATGGCAGCGGGGCGATCGAGGGCTTCGAGGAAGGCAACTACTATGCCATCGTCTCGGGCAAGAATGCCGAGCGGGTGGTTGGTGTGGTTGTGGTCGAAGGCGACGACCCGCGCTGGTCGGGCGTGACCACGCGCGAGACCGGCGGCTTCATCCTGAAGCGCAAGAAGGCGAGCACGAACTGACGATGCTTCGGCCGCTGCGGTTCCGGCTGGCGGCGGGGCTGATCGCCGCCGCCCTGCTGGGGCCAACCCAGATCCGGGCCGAGGATGCCATGACGGCGCAGGAATTGCGCCGCATCGGCTATGCGATGATGGCCGAGGGCGATGCCCGGGGCGCCGAGGCGCTCGCCGAGGCCCTGCTGGCGAGGGATGCAGGCGATACCGCCGCGCTGATGCTGCGGGCACAGGCCCGGCTGAAGCTGGGCCGCGCGGGCAGCGCGCGGGCTGATGCGCGCGAGGTCTACCGGATCAGCGACAAGCAACAGGCCCGGTTCGGGGCGGCGATGTTCGTCGCAAGCTCGCTGGTGGAAGATGGCTATGTCACGCGCGGTCAGCTCTGGTTGCGTCTGGCGGCGCAGGCTGCGCCGGACGACGCCAGCCGGGCAGCGGTGGCCAAGGATTACGATTTCGTCCGTTCGCGCAATCCGTGGCTCTGGAACTTCAACCTGCGCGCCAATCCTTCGTCCAACGTGAACGACGGATCGACCGAGGCGAGTTACACCAATCCGGGCATCCCCTGGCTGGGCCCCGAGATCGAGATTACCGGCGCGCAGAAGGCGCTGTCGGGGGTGGAGGCGACTGCCGGGTTCGGCGTGACCTACCGCTTGCCCCCTACCGCCACCACGATGACCGCGCTGCATTTCCGCGCGGAACAGACCAAGGTACAGCTTTCATCCGAAGCGAAGCGCATCGCGCCCGGTGCCCTTGGCCGCGATTATGACAGCGCCAGCGTCGAGGCGGGCATCAGCCGCCGCTGGCGCCCCGAAACCGGCCAGACAACCTATGGATTCGGGGCCTATGCCTCGCATGACTGGGCGGGTGGCTATGACCTGTCCAACGCGCTGCGGCTGGAGGCACAGGCAGACCGGCCGCTTGGGAACGGTGTGGCGGGCATGGTGGCGCTGAGCGCGGAACGGCAATGGCGGCTCGATTCCGCGGTGCGTTCGGCGGATGTCGTGTCGCTGACCTTGGGAGTGCAGCGCCAGCTCGCCAATCAGGACCGGCTTCAATTGACGCTGGGAGGGCGTGTTACCGCGACCGACAGCCCTGGCCTGCGCAACAATGCCGTCACGGCCCGTCTCGCCTGGGACAAGGCCCGGCCTCTGGCCGGGTTTTCGGTTGGCGGTGCGCTGACCTTCGAGGCGCGCGACTACCCGGATTCGCCCTTTGATCTGCGTGACGGGCGGCAAGACCGGCGCATGTCGCTGGATATCTCGATCCAGCATGAGGATGTGCAGTTTTACGGCTTTTCACCGACACTGGATATCCGTGCGGCCCGTAACCATTCCGATGTCGGGCTGTACAGCTCGCGCGGGCTGGGCGTGACGCTGGGCATCCAGTCCAGCTTCTGACTGGCATCCGCCGGATTTGACCCTATGTTTCCGCTACCGGCGGCACAGCCGCCACGGCCAAAGGCGAGGGAACCCGATGAAGCTGAAATATCTGCACACCATGGTCCGCGTGCTGGACCTTGAAAAATCCATGGCCTTCTATCGCCTGCTGGGGCTGGAGGAAACGCGGCGCTACGAAAACGAACAGGGCCGGTTCACGCTGGTCTTCCTGGCGCCGCCCGGCCAGCCGGAATGCCCGGTAGAACTGACCTACAACTGGGATGGCGACGACGGCCTGCCCTCGGACAGCCGCCATTTCGGCCATCTGGCCTATGAGGTGGAGGACATCTACGCCACCTGCCAGCATCTGATGGACAATGGCGTGACCATCAACCGTCCGCCGCGCGACGGTCGCATGGCCTTCGTCCGCAGCCCGGATAATGTATCGGTGGAGCTGTTGCAGGCGGGCACGGCGCAGGCGCCGGCCGAACCCTGGACCTCGATGCCGAATACGGGGCACTGGTAAGGCAGGAAACCCCTTGCGGGCACGGGGCGAAGCGGTCAGGACGGGCGCATGACGGATCGAGCTTTTCTGAATGTCGAAGCCTCGCTGACCGGACGGCGCTGGCTTGGCCCCGACCCATCGGTCACCCGGCAGGCCGAGGCGCTGGCCCAGGCAACGCGGCTTCCCGCCGCGTTGTGTCAGGTTCTGGCCGAACGCGGCGTGACCCCGCAGGAGGCGCCCGCCTTCCTTGCGCCCGCGCTGCGCGACCTGCTGCCCGATCCGCTGAGCCTGCGTGACATGGCCCCGGCGGCAGAGCGCTTCCTGAAGGCGCTGCGCAACCGCGAACGCATCGCCATCTTCGCCGATTACGATGTGGATGGCGGCTCGTCGGCCGCGCTGCTGCTGACGTGGTTGCGTGCCATGGGGCGGCCTGCGACGCTTTATATCCCCGACCGTATCGACGAGGGCTATGGTCCCAACGTGCCTGCCATGCAGGCGCTGGCCGCTGCGCATGACCTGATCATCTGCGTCGATTGCGGCACGCTGAGCCATGAGCCCATCGCCGCCGCGAAGGGCGCAGATGTGGTGGTGCTGGATCACCACCTTGGCGGCGAGACGCTGCCCGAGGCGGTCGCGGTGGTGAACCCCAACCGGCAGGACGAGGATGGCAGTCTTGCACATCTTTGCGCGGCTTCGGTCGTGTTTCTGTTGCTGGTCGAGGCGAACCGCCGCCTTCGGGCCGAAGGCGTGCAGGGACCGGATCTGATGGCGCTGCTCGATCTGGTGGCGTTGGCCACCGTGGCCGACGTTGCACCGCTGATCGGGGTCAACCGCGCCTTCGTGCGGCAGGGGCTGCGGGTGCTGGCGCGGCGCGAACGCGCGGGGCTGCGCGCGCTGGCCGATGTGGCGCGGATGGATCAGGCACCCACGCCCTACTCGCTGGGCTTCCTGCTGGGGCCAAGGGTGAATGCGGGCGGGCGGATCGGTCAGGCCGATCTGGGCGCCCGTCTTCTCGCCACCGATGACCCGGCCGAAGCGGCGGCGCTGGCCGAACGTCTGGACCAGCTCAACACCGAGCGGCGCGAGATCGAGGCGGCGGTGCGTGCCGCGGCCCTCGCGCAGGCCGAAGCCCGCGGGCTGGATGGTCCGCTGGTCTGGGCCGCCGGGGCAGGGTGGCATCCGGGCGTTGTCGGCATCGTGGCCGCGCGTCTGAAAGAGGCGACGAACCGTCCCGCCGTGGTTATCGGGCTTGAGGGCGGCATCGGAAAGGGATCGGCCCGGTCCGTGACTGGCGTGGACCTTGGCGCAGCGGTGCAGCGGGTCGCGGTAGAAGGGCTGCTGCTGAAAGGCGGCGGGCACAAGATGGCGGCGGGTCTGACGGTGGCCGAGGATCAGATCGAACCCGCCATGGCGCGGCTGGCCGAACTGCTGGAGCGGCAGGGGGCGGGGGCCACTGGTCCCGCCGACCTGCGGCTGGACGGTCTGCTCAGCCCGATGGCGGTCAGCCCCGCGCTGATCGAACAGCTTGAGGAAGCCGGTCCCTTTGGCGCTGCCGCCCCGGCCCCGCGCTTTGCCTTTGCCGATCAGGCGGTCAGCGCGCGTCGCGTGGGCGAAAGCCATCTGCGGCTCAGCTTCGGGGATGGCAGTGGCCCGAAGATTGACGCCATCGCCTTTGGCGCCTTCGATGGCCCGCTTGGCCCCGCGCTGGAGAACGCGGGACACCAGCGTTTCCACCTTGCCGGGCGGCTGGAGCTGAACAGCTATGGTGGCCGCACGAGGGTGCAATTGCGTCTGGAGGATGCGGCGCGCGCTTGATGCGAAACTGTCGCATTTTCCTCTTGCGCCGCAGCCAACGCGCCGCTAGATAGCCCCTCACCGGCCACGGCCCGTTCGTCTATCGGTTAGGACGTCAGGTTTTCAACCTGAAAAGAGGGGTTCGACTCCCCTACGGGCTGCCACTTCCTTGTCAGGAAATGGCGGGTTTTCCCAAGAAGTGGAATACATGCTTGCCCACCTGCCGGGTGCGGGCTACTGCGGGAAACTGGTAAATTCATGGAGCGTCAGATGATCCTTTACGGCATCTCCACCTGCGACACATGCAAGAAAGCTCTGAAGGCCATCGAGGCGGCGGGTCATGCGGTGACGTTCCGCGATATCCGTAAAGAGCCGCTTAGCGAGGCGGAAATTGCGGCGCTGGTGGTGGAGTTCGGGGATCGGATCATCAACAAATCCTCGACCACCTATCGTAGTTTTAACGATTTTCTGAAGGCATCCGAACCGGAGGCGCAGCTTGCCGCGCAGCCGACCGTTATGAAACGGCCGGTCATCGAATCGGAGGGTAAGTGGTTTCTGGGCTGGGATGCCGCAGTGCAGGGCGCGATTCTGGGTTAAGCCGTTCAACGCGGCTGCAAAATGCAAACGGCCCCTCGCGGGGCCGCAGCGTACCGCTCAGATCCGGGCGGATCAGAGCAGTTTCAGATCGCCAGCTGACGAACGGCCGTCACGGCCCGATTGAAGCTCGTAACCGATTTTCTGGTTGTCGCTCAGACCCTTGAGCCCGGCGCGTTCCACCGCCGAGATATGGACGAACACGTCCTTGCCGCCATCGTCGGGTGCAATGAAGCCATAGCCCTTGGTGGCATTGAACCATTTCACGGTGCCGGTCGGCATGCCGTCTCTCCTTCATCAGACATCCCGCGGCGGAATTACCGTGGGCCGTGCAGCCAGGTCTTCCAATTCTCCGGCTGCCTGTCCGGCAGAAGGCGGTCGAAAGTCTGTCGTCACTTGATCCATGATGACACGGGCTTGGTAAAAATCAAGAAAATAGCTTGGGCGGCCAATGGACCGCCCAATTCTTCAGGTCTTCAGCAGCACGTCCGGGCGAACGTCAGGGCATCTGCCCTTCCTTGGCCAGTTGCGGGATGATCTGGTCCAGCGCAACGGTTTCCGTGCGCGTCTCGCCCAGACGCCGCACCGATACCGAACGATCTTCCACCTCTTTCATGCCGATGGCAAGGATCACGGGCACCTTGCCGACGGAATGTTCACGGACCTTGTAGTTGATCTTCTCGTTCCGGGTATCCGCCTCGGCCCGGATACCCGCCGCTTTCAGCGCGGCGACCACCTCATGCACATAGGCATCGGCGTCCGAAACGATGGAGGCGACAACGACCTGCCGCGGGGCCAGCCAGAACGGCAGCTTGCCGGCATAGTTCTCGATCAGGATGCCGATGAAGCGCTCGAACGAGCCCAGAACGGCGCGGTGCAGCATGACGGGGCGATGCTTGGCGCCATCCTCGCCAACATATTCCGCATCCAGCCGCACAGGCAGGTTGAAATCGGCCTGGAACGTGCCGCACTGCCATTCGCGCCCGATCGCATCGGTCAGCTTGAAATCGAGTTTCGGCCCGTAGAAGGCCCCGTCGCCGGGGTTGATCTCGTAGGGCAGGCCAAGGCTTTCAATGGCCTTTTGCAGCGCATTCTCGGCCTTGTCCCAGATTTCGTCGCTGCCCACACGCACATCGGGGCGGGTGGACAGTTTGATGTCGAACTTCTCGAACCCCAGGTCGCGGTAAACCGACGACAGCAAGCCGATGAAGCCCGCGCATTCGGCCTCGATCTGATCCTCGGTGCAGAAGATATGCGCATCGTCCTGCGTGAAGCCGCGCACCCGCATCAGCCCGTGCATGGAGCCGGAGCTTTCATAGCGGTGGCACGACCCGAATTCTGCCAGCCGCAGCGGCAGGTCACGGTAGGATTTCAGGCCCTGATTATAGACCTGCACATGGCAGGGGCAGTTCATGGGCTTCAGCGCATTGATGCGCTTTTCCTTGGCGCCTTCCTCGTCCACCTCGACGATGAACATGTTCTCGCGATAGGCTTCCCAGTGGCCGGATTTCTCCCACAGCACGCGGTCAACCACTTGCGGCGTCTTGATTTCCTTGTAATCCGCTTGCCGCAGCCGCTTGCGCATATAGTCTTCCAGCGTGCGATAGACGGTCCAGCCATTCGGATGCCAGAACACCATGCCCGGCGCCTCTTCCTGAAGGTGGAACAGGTCCATCTCGCGGCCCAGCTTGCGGTGGTCGCGTTTTGCGGCCTCCTCCAGCATCGTCAGATGCGCCTTGAGGTCGTCGCGGTTGCGGAATGCCACACCATAGATGCGTTGCAGCATCGGGCGCGTGGCATCGCCCAGCCAGTAGGCGCCAGCGACATGCGTGAGCTTGAAGGCATCGGCCGGAACCTGGCCCGTGTGTTGCAGGTGCGGGCCACGGCACAGATCCTGCCAGTCGCCATGCCAATACATGCGGATGTCCTGATCTTCGGGAATCCGGTCCAGCAGCTCCAGTTTGAACGGTTCGCCCTTGCCGCGATAATATTCGACGGCGCGCGCGCGTTCCCACACTTCGGTTTTCACCGGCTCGCGGGCGTTGATGATCTGCTTCATCCGCGCCTCGATCTGACCGAGGTCCTCGGGCGTGAAGGGTTCTGCGCGGTCGAAATCGTAGAACCAGCCATAGTCGCGGACCGGGCCGATGGTGACTTTCACATCGGGCCAGATCTCCTGCACGGCACGCGCCATGATATGCGCGAGGTCGTGGCGGATCAGTTCCAGCGCCTGTGCCTCGTCCTGCATCGTGTGGATGGCGATGGTCGCATCCGCCGGGATCGGCCATTGCAGATCCCAGTGCGCGCCGTTCACCGTCGCGCTGATCGCCTTTTTCGCAAGGCTGGTGGAAATGGCGGCAGCCACTTCAGCAGGCGTGACGCCCGTCGTGAAGTCGCGCTTGTTGCCATCGGGGAATGTCAGGGAAATCTGGCTCATGGCCATCCTCCTCGTCGGTTTGGCGCCCACGGAACGCCCGGTTGCGGGTATGTCGGCGCGGTTTTGCGCCCTGTGCGGGGCGGCGTCAAGCCACTGTCGCGCCTTCTTGCCGGGCGCGGGCGGTTCTGCCACGCTGGACCGACCAGGTGGGGGAGGGTGGCGATGCGCAGCTTTGATGAAATTCTGACCATCGCGGCGGCCCGTAAGGGTAGCGCCGAGGCGGTTCTTGCTGGCGCCACGCCGGTGAAACCGGCTGCCGAACTTGCCGCCATTCCGGGGGACCGCTGGCTTGCCACCATGGCGCGCGGCATCTTTCAGGCGGGCATAAGCTGGACGGTGGTCGATGCCAAATGGCCTGGCATCGAAGCGGCTTTTAGCGGCTTCGATGTGGGCCGCGTGTCGATGATGGACGATGCGTGGTTTGATGCGCTGCTGGCGGATACCCGTGTCATCCGCAGCGGACCGAAGATTGCGGCGATCCGTGACAATGCCGCGTTCATCCGTCGGGTCGACGAAGCCGAGGGCGGTTTCGCCCGCCGTATCGCCGACTGGCCGGTGGAGGATTATGTCGGCCTGTTGGACTGGCTGACGAAGAATGGCAGCCGTCTGGGCGGCAATACCGGCGCCTACCTGCTGCGGTGGATGGGCAAGGAAAGCTTCATCCTCTCGCAGGATGTGGTGGCGCGGCTGGTGGCGGAAGGCGTGGTGGACACGGCGCCCAAGTCGAAGAAGTCCATGCTGCCGGTGCAGGCCGCGTTCAACCAGTGGCGGGCCGAAAGCGGGAGAAGTTTCAACGAAATCGGCCGCGTTCTGGCGCAGAGCATCGGTTGAGCCGTTCTGCGCGCCTCTGCTAAGACTCGGGCAAAGGAGAACGCCATGCCCGAATTTCTGACCACGCCGCAAGGCCGCCGCATCGCCTATCACCGCACAGTGGGAAAGGGGCCGGGGGTGGTGTTCCTTGGCGGGTTCAAGTCTGACATGACGGGCACCAAGGCAGTACATCTGCAAGCCTGGGCCGAGGCGCAGGGCCGTGCCTTCCTGCGGTTCGATTATTCCGGCCATGGCCAATCCTCGGGCGATTTTCTGGATGGCTGCATCGGCGACTGGGCCGAAGATGCGATTGCGGCAGTGGCCAGCCTGACCGAGGGGGCGCAGATCCTTGTCGGCTCGTCGATGGGGGGCTGGATGGCGCTTCTGGTGGCGCGCGCCATGCCGGAGCGGGTCGCCGGGCTGATCGGTATCGCCGCCGCGCCGGATTTCACCGAAGATCTGATGTGGGCGGGCTTTACCGAAGCCGAACGCGCCGCAGTGATGGCCGGGCGGCTGGAGCAGCCCTCGGAGTATTCGGACGAGCCCTACGTCATCACACGCAAGCTGATTGAGGACGGCCGTAACCGGCTGGTCCTGCGCACGCCCCTGCCGCTGCCTTTCCCGGTGCGGCTGTTGCAGGGCACGGCGGATGTGGATGTGCCTCCTGCGGTGGCGCTGCGCCTTCTAAATCATGCCGAAAGCCCTGACCTGCGGCTCTGTCTGGTGAAGGGGGCGGATCACCGCTTCTCGACGCCCGAATGTCTTGATCTGATCACGGCCTGCCTCGCCGAGATTGACGCGGCCCTTTGACCGCTGTGGCGCAAATGCCCGCCGTCGCCGCCGCGCGAAGGGGTACTCTGGCCCGCGCGGGGGCCTTGCAGTAACCTTGTCGGGAACACCGCCCTCAGACGCGGTGATCCACAAGGTCTTGAGGCCCATGAACGAGCCGGTCATCCTGATTCCAGGGCTGCTTTGCGACGCCCGTGTCTTTGAGCATCAGATCCTGCATCTGTCGCGGCACCGGCCTGTGACGATCGCCCAGCCGCAGGGCCATACGGTCGAGGAAATGTCAGCCGCGCTCGTCCCGCAATTGCCGCCCCGGGCGGTTGTGGTAGGGCAGGGGCTGGGCGGCGATGTGGCGCTGGATGTTCTGCGGCGCGCGGGCGACCGGATCAGCCGGATCGCGCTGATCTCTACCGATCCGCTGGCCGAACCCGCGAATATCGCTGCCGCGCGCGAGGCGCGCATGGTGGCCGCGCGCGCGGGGCGGCTGTTTCAGGCGGTGGCAGAGGAATACCCGCTGGACGAAGCCGGGCCACGCACAGGGGTCATGACCGCGCTGTTGCGCGAGATGGCGGATCATCTGGGCGAAGGCGTCTACCTTGCGCAGTCGCGCGCCATGCAGCGGCGGCCAGACCAGCAAAAGACCCTGCGCCGCGCGACGGTGCCTGCCCTGATCCTGGGCGGTGCACGCGATACGCTGGTCCCGCCGCGGCGGCACGAGTTGGTGGCCGGGCTGATGCCCTTTGCCAAATTGCGGATGATTGAGGGGGCTGGGCACCTTCTGACGCTGGAAGCGCCCGAGGTGGTGACGGCCGCGCTGGAGGAATTCCTGCGCGGCCCGATGCTTCTGCGCTGATTACTTGGAAACGGCGAGCTTCACCGGCGCTTTCGTCGGTTTGCCGGAATTGGCGTCGATGAAGCTCAGCACGAGCGGACGGATATTCAGGCGCCAGGACTTGCCCGCGAAGATGCCGTAATGGCCTGCGCCGGGTTCAAGGTGCTGCGCCTTTTTCGACTCGGGCAGGTTGGTCAGCAGCTTCAGCGCGGCAAGGCATTGACCGGGGGCCGAGATATCATCCTTCTCGCCCTCGACGATCTTCACGGCGACATTGGTGATCGCGCCCATGTCGACCTTCTTGCCCGCCACGGTAAAGACGTTGCGCGCGATTTCGCGGTTCTTGAAGACGCGCTCCACCGTCGAGAGATAGAATTCTGCGGTCATGTCCATCACCGCCAGATATTCATCGTAGAAGCGGTTGTGGGCATCGTGGTCCGACGACTCGCCACGCGCGGCGCGCATGATCTGGTCGGTAAATGCCTTGGAATGCCTTTCGGCATTCATCGACATGAACCCCGCGAGTTGCAGCAGCCCCGGATAGACCAACCGCCCGGCGCCCTTGTATTTGAAGCCCACACGCTGAATCGCCCATTGCTCCAGCTGGCCCATTGTGACCCGACGACCGAAATCGGTCACTTCTGTCGCGGCGGCATCCGGGTCCACCGGCCCGCCCATCAGTGTCAGCGAGCGCGGCTGGGCAGCGGGGTCTTCTGCGGCGAGATACGCGGTGGCGGCCAGCGTCAGCGGCACCGGCTGACACACGGCGATGACATGGGTGTCAGGCCCGAGGTGGCGCATGAAGTCGACCAGATAAAGCGTGTAATCCTCGACATCGAATTTCCCGGCCGAAACCGGGATGTCGCGGGCATTGTGCCAGTCGGTGACATAGACATCGGCATCGGGCAGCAGGCTGGCGACGGTCGGGCGCAGCAGCGTGGCGTAGTGGCCCGACATCGGCGTGACGACGAGGATCTTGCGGGCCATCGGCGGGCGGCGGCGCACGAAGAACTGGATCAGGTCGCCAAAGGGCTTTTCGACCACCTGCTTGATGTCGACGAGGTGATCCTGCCCGTCCGGCCCGACGATCGAACGGATACCCCAGTCGGGCTTGGCGACCATGCGACCGAAGGTCCGCTCGGTCACCTCGCCCCATGCGGCGGTGAGGTTGACAAGCGGATTGGTGGAAAGTGCGAAAGCCGGGTAAGAGGCCATGGCCCGTGCGGTTGCCCCAAGCCATTCATTTGTGTTGCGGGCAGTTTCCATAAGGTCGTAAGTCGCCATATACTTCATCGCGTCTCCTTGCCCGTTGGGGCCGTGGCTCTGCCGCGCAACCCCGGAAGGCAGGCGGAAATGCTGCATGCGCAAAAACTTTAGGGGGGAATTGTTGATATGACAACCGAGACCAAGGACGATGACGCACGGCTGGAACGGCTCAATGCGAATCTTGTCAGGGTCGACGAGTTGTCGAGGCGCCTTGCAGCGGCGCTAACACATCGCAAACAGGTTGATATGTCGCTTCATGGCCCCTCTCAGGAGGTCTATTTGAAGGCGGCGGCGGCCTATGTTGCTGAAATGATGCAGGACCCCTCGAAAATCATCGAACAGCAGGTCGGCTACTGGGGGAAGACCCTGAAACACTATGTGCAGGCGCAGCATGCGCTGGCGCAGGGAGAATTGAAGGCTCCGGCAGACCCCGGTCCGAAGGATCGCCGATTCGGCAACCCGCTCTGGGACAGCCACCCGTTCTTCAATTACCTCAAGCAGCAATACCTGATGAATGCCGAGGCGATCAGCGGCGCTGTTTCCGGTATCGAAACGCTGGATGCCACTGACAAGAAGCGGATCGAGTATTTCTCGCGCCAGCTGGTCGATATGTTCTCGCCCACCAATTTCCTTGGCACCAACCCTGACGCGCTGGAGCGCGCGGTGGCAACCGATGGCGAAAGCCTGGTGCGGGGGCTGGAAAACCTGGTGCGCGATATCGAAAGCAACCATGGCGATCTTCTGGTCACGCTGGCGGATCGTGATGCGTTCCACGTTGGCGAGAATATCGCCACCGCGCCGGGATCGGTGGTTTTCCGCAATCACATGCTGGAACTGATCCAGTATACCCCGACGACCGAGAAGGTGCATCAGACCCCGCTGCTGATCTTCCCGCCGTGGATCAACAAGTTCTACATCCTCGATCTGAAGCCTGCCAACAGCCTGATCCGCTGGATCGTCGATCAGGGCTTTACCCTGTTCGTGGTCAGCTGGGTCAACCCGGATGCGAGCTATGCCGATGTCGGCATGGATGATTACATCCGTGACGGCTATATGGCGGCGATCAACGAGGTGAAGCAGATCACCGGCGAAAAGCAGATCAACGCGGTGGGCTATTGTATTGCGGGTACGACGCTGAGCCTGACGCTGGCCCATATGCAGAAAACCGGCGACAAGTCGGTGAAATCGGCGACGCTGTTCACCACACTGACTGATTTCAGCGATCAGGGCGAGGTCGGGGTTTTTCTCAACGACGACTTCATCGACGGAATCGAGCGGCAGGTTGCTGTCGACGGGGTGCTGGACAAGTTCTTCATGAGCAAGACCTTCAGCTTCCTGCGCTCGAACGACCTGATTTATCAGCCTGCCATCAAAAGCTACATGATGGGCGAGGCGCCGCCTGCTTTCGACCTGCTGTTCTGGAACGGCGACGGGACAAATCTTCCGGCGAAGATGGCGGTCGAATACCTGCGCGGCCTGTGCCAGCACGACGAATTTGCCCGCCAGGGCTTTCCGGTCTTTGGCGAGCGCGTTCGGCTGGCGGACGTCAAGGTGCCTCTGTGCGCGATTGCCTGCGAGACCGACCATATCGCCGCCTGGAAAAGCAGCTTCAACGGCGTGCGGCAGATGGGGTCGAAGGACAAGACCTTTATCGTCTCGGAAAGCGGCCATATCGCGGGCATCGTCAATCCGCCGTCGAAAGGGAAGTACGGGCACTACACCAATGATGCCCAGATGACCTCGGCGGACGAGTGGATGCAGGGCGCAACCTTCACGCCCGGAAGCTGGTGGCCGCGCTGGGGAGAGTGGCTTGCAGCGCGGTCGGGCAAGATGATTGCTGCCCGCGTGCCGGGCGATTCGACCAATCCGGTACTGGCACCTTCGCCTGGCACCTATGTCGCCGCAGTCCCAAGTCTCTGAATCGGATATCTATTGTCGTTCCGCCCGGCTCTGCAACCTCTGATTTTGCTGCGTCGCAGAAATTTCACTTGATTTTCTGCGGTGCAGCATTTATGTAGGTTGTCAGGAAACGGCACTGCTTCAGTGCAGACCCGATAGATGGAGCACTAGTATGACCAAGACCCCCGACATGACCAAGATGGTTCAGGACATGATGGCTGCGTTCCCGGTGGACGGCACCGCGTTCCAGAACGCCTTCAAGACCCAGGCCGCCATGGGTGAAAAGCTGACCAAAGTGGCTCTGGAAGCCGCTGAAAAGTCGACCGAGATCACCTCGAAATGGGCCAAGGACACCATCGCCAAGATGGCCGACGCCTCGAAAGCCAAGGCTGACGTCGCCGAATACGGCAAAGCCGCTTCGGACTTCGCTTCGTCCGCTGCCGAGATGGCTGCCGAGAACATGGCCGCTTTCGCCGAGATCGCCAAGAAAGTTCAGATGGAAACCGTCGAACTGATGCTGGCTGCTGGCAAGGACGCTTCGGAAGAAGCTCAGGCTGCCGTGAAGAAAGCCACCACCGAAGCGACCGCTGCGGTGAAGAAAGCTGCTTCGGCTGCTGCCGCGAAGTAATTCTTCGCGCGCATTCCCGGCCTCTCCTCCCTGCCGGGAGAATGCGCAGGGGCGGGCTTCGGCCCGCCCTTTCTTTTTGCTTTCCTTTTCCGCTGCGCCTGCCCTAATCTTCTCTGCAAGCGCATAAAAGGGGAGGCGCCGCCATGGCCAACACCGAGAAGCCGCTGCTGATCAAACGCTATGCCAGCCGCCGTCTCTATAATACCGAAACCAGCGATTATGTGACGCTGGAAGATATTGCCGGATTCATCCGCGCCGGGCGCGAGGTGCAGATCGTCGATCTGAAATCGGGCGATGACCTGACCCGTCAGTACCTGCTTCAGATCGTGGCCGAACATGAAAGCAAGGGCGAAAGCGTCCTGCCGATCAACGTGCTGACCGATCTTGTCCGCAGCTACACCACCGAAATGCAAAGCGTGGTGCCGCATTTCCTCGCGGCCTCGTTCGAGATGCTGCGCGACGGCCAGTCCAAGATGCTGGAGAATTTCAGCAGTTTCCCCAACCCGATGAGCGCGATGCCGGGGTTCGAGGCGATGCGCAAGCAGCAGGAAGCCTTCATGAAATCCATGATGGGCGGGTTGCCTGCCTGGGGCACGACGGGGCCGGGCCGCGAGGCGGATGACGACAAGCAGGGATCTTCTGCCGAAGAACTGGCACAGATCCGCAAGCAACTGGCCGATCTGCAATCCAAGCTGTCCAAGCTTTGATGCCCTGATCCCGGTGCGGCGATGAACGACACCCAGAGCCGCATTTCCCTGTGGGGGGTCGAAATCTTTCTGGCAACCGCCGAAGCCGGGTCGATTTCTGCCGCGGCGCGGCGGCTTGGGGCGAGCACATCGACCCTGAGCCAGCAACTTGCCGGGCTAGAGGGCGTTCTGGGGGTGACGTTGCTGGATCGCGGCGCGCGCCCGATGAGGCTGACCTCAGCGGGGCGCGTCTTTCTGCGGCACGCCCGCAGCATGCTGGACAGCGCGACGGCCGCCCGTGCTGAACTGGCGCTGGCGGATCTGTCGGGGCTGCCCCGCCTGCGTCTGGGCGTGATCGAGGATCTGGACGCCGATGTCACGCCGCGCCTGCTGACCGCGCTTTCGGCGCAGTTTCGCAACAGCCGCTTCCTGCTGGAAACCGGCGCGAGCCATCGCCTTCTGGAGCAGCTTTCCGCCCGTGCGCTGGATATGGTGATCACCGCCGACCCGGGGCTTGCCCGCAGCGCCGAGCCGGGGGAGGAAAGCTATCCTCTGCTGGCAGAGCCGTTCGTGGTCGCCATTCCTCGGGGAACACCGACCGATGCGCTGGCAGACACGCTGCGCGGGCTGCCGCTGATCCACTATTCCGCGCGGCATCTGATGGGGCGGCAGATCGCGGCGCATCTGGCCGGCCAGAGCCTGACACTGGCGCATCGGTTTGAACTGGACAGCTATCACGCCATTCTGGCGATGGTCGCGGCAGGGCAGGGCTGGACGATCCTGACCCCGCTGGCTTTGCACCATGCCGCGCGCTTCCTGCCCGAGGTGGAGGTCTGCCCGCTTCCTTTCGGGGGGCTGGAACGGCGGATCGTGCTGTCAGCCCGCAGCGGCGCCTTACAGACCATGCCGGGGCAGGTGCGCGAGCATGTGCAGGCCCTGCTGGCCGAGGCGGTGATCGCCCCGGCGCTGCTGCGGTGGCCCTGGCTCGACGGGCAGTTGCGGCTGCTTTAGCCCTTCAAATCCGCTGCCGCGGCGACCAGTGCCTCGGCAATGAAATCCAGTTCCGCCCGGTTCAGCCGGGTCGGCAGCCGCACATCACAGGCGCGCATCAGCATGGCCCGGGTCTGCGGCAGCTCTGGCAGGTCACCAAGGAATTGCCAGTTCCAGAAGGCGCGGGCGTTGTCATCGCTGAGCCCGAACACCTGCACCGACACGCCGCGTGTCTTCGCGGCGGTCTGGAATGCGCGTGCTTCGGCGTCGGTCTCGAACCCGACGAGGTTGAACTGGATCGAATCCGGCGCGCGCTCCTCCGGGGCCAGCGGCGCGGGCACCGACAGCCAGGGCGAGCGGTTCAGCGCCTCCGCCACATGGTCGTGGTTCTCGCGCCCCTTTTCGACGCGCCGTGCCAGTTCCGGCAGTTGCGGGCGGATGACGGCGGCAGACAGGTTCTGCATCCGCATATTGTAAAGCGGCAGCTTGTTCTGCCACAGCATATAGCTGTTTTGCAGGCCCGGATGCTTCTTCCAGTTGTGCTCGTAGGCGCCCGACATGATGACCGCACGAGCTGCCAGTTCGGGGTCGTCGGTGATCAGGATGCCACCTTCGCCGGCGTTGATCATCTTGTAAGACTGAAAGCTGAAACAGCCGATCTTGCCGATGGTGCCGATATTGCGGCCATGCCAGGTGGTGCCGAGGCTATGCGCCGCATCCTCGACCACCGGCACGCCCGCAGCATCGCAAAGCTGCATGATCGCGTCCATGTCCGAGGTATGTCCGCGCATGTGGCTGATGATGACCGCCGCCGCGTCGGGCAGCTTGGCGGCGAAGTCGTCCATGTCGACGCGATAGTTCTCGCCCACCTCGACCAGAACGGGGGTGCAATCGGCATGCACCACGGCCGAGGGCACAGCGGCGAAGGTAAATGCCGGGATCAGCACCCTGGCGCTGCGCGGCAGGTCCAGCGCCTTCAGCGACAGAAAGAGCGCAGCGGAACAGGACGATACTGCCAGCGCATAACGCGCGCCCAGAAGCTCGGCGAATTCCGCCTCCAGCAGCGCGACCGGGGCACCTTCCGGCGCCGTGTATCGGAACAGATCGCCCGAGGCGAGCAGCCCCTCGATTGCCGCGCGCGCGGCCTCGGGGATCGGTTCGGCGTCATAAACATTGGGCGGGGCGATCTGTCCGTCAGCGGCCATATTCGGCTTTCCTGAAACTTTTCTTCGGAAAACCTGTAAGCGCTATGCCCCGCCAACGCCAGCAACAACTGCATGACCAGGCGTCGGGACGGGGCTTTCCGCCGACCAGCGCGTCAGATTCCCAGCCGGTCGCGCAGAGAAAACCACGTCATCGCGGCCACCAGCATTGGCCAGCGCAGCGCGACGCCGCCGGGGAAGCGCGGCTGCGGCAGGGCTGCCATCAGATCGAACCGCTCCGCCTGCCCGCGCAAAGTCTCGGCCATCAGCTTGCCCGCCAGTGTCGCCATCGCGACGCCGTGGCCGGAAAATCCGGAGGCCGAGAGGATGTTGCCGGTCACGCGAGTAAAGCAGGGCAGCCGGTTCATTGTGATCGCCAGTGTCCCGCCCCATGCGTAGTCAATCTTCGCATCGCGCAGTTGCGGGTAGACCTCCAGCATCGGTTTCGACACGGTTTTCACGATGTCGGGGAACTTCCAGCCATAGCTTTCGCCGCCGCCGAACAGCAGGCGGTTGTCTTCCGACAGGCGCCAGTAATTCACCACGAATTTGGTATCTGCCACCGCAACGGGTTGTGACAGGATTTCTGCCGCGCGGTCGCCCAAAGGCTCGGTCGCGACGATGAAATTGTTGATCGGCATGACCTTGGCCGCCACCTGCGGCTCAAGCCCGCCGAGATAGCCGTTGCAGGCCAGAACCACATGATCCGCGACGACGCGGCCATGATTGGTGGCGACGGTCGCCGGGGCACCCTTGTCGATCCGGTGCACGGGGCTGGTCTCATGGATCACCGCCCCTGCAGCCATCGCCGCCTGCGCGAGGCCCAATGCATAGTTCAGGGGATGCACATGCCCGGCGCCCCAGTCGATTTCGCCGCCCTTGTAGGCGTCCGACCCGATCAGCGCGCGGATGCCCGCATGGTCCAGCACCTCCAACTGATCATAGCCGTAATCGCGGCGCAGCTTTTCGGCATAGGCATGGGTATGGCGGACCTCGCGGTCATGCCAGCAGGCATGGGCAACGCCGGGATGGAAGGTGCAGGGCATCGCGTGATCGGCGATCAGGCTCTTGACCAGCGCCTTGGCCTCCTCCGCCAGAACCCAGTAGCGGCGGGCGTTTTCACGCCCGGCGATCCGCTCCATTTCTTCCTGGTCAAGCCGCTGGCCGCTGCCGACCTGCCCGCCATTGCGGCCCGAGGCGCCAAAGCCCACGCGATGCGCCTCCAGCACCACGACGCGCAACCCGGCTTGCGCCAGATGCAGCGCGGCGGAAAGGCCGGTATAGCCCGCGCCGATCACGCAGACATCGGCGCGCACCTCGCCCCGCAACTCGGGGAAGGGGGCAAGCTCGGCCTTTGTCGCAGCATAGAAGCTGGCCGGGTAATGCCCCGGCCGGTCATTTGCGTAGAGAAGGTTCATGCGGGCCTCAGACGTTCAGCAGAAGATGCTCACGCTCCCACGGGCTGATGACTTGCAGGAACTCTTTGTATTCATTGCGCTTCACGCTGTCGTAGACACCGCAGAACGTGACGCCCAGTACCTCGCGCAGCGGGCCGTCCTCTTCCAGAAGGTCCAGTGCATCTCCAAGGTTATAGGGGATGTCGTCGCTGTCGATATAGGCGTTGGTCGTGCATTCGGCGCGGGGCATCTTCTTTTCCTTCAGCCCCAGATAGCCGCAGGCGAGGCTTGCGGCGATCCCCAGATAGGGGTTGCAGTCCATGCCTGGCAGCCGGTTTTCTACCCGGCGCGCAGCGGGGCCGGAGATTGGTACACGCAGGCCGGTGGTGCGGTTATCGCGGCCCCATTCCAGATTGATCGGCGCCGCGAAGTCGGGAACATAGCGGCGATAGCTGTTCACATAGGGCGCGAGCAGCGCGATGGCCGCCGGAAGGTGGTTTTGCATCCCGGCGATGAAGTGCAGGAACTCCAGCGTCTCGCCGCCCTCGGCATCGGAAAAGATATTGGCGCCGGTTGCCGTATCCACCACAGAGTGATGGATATGCATGGCCGATCCCGGCTCGCCCGCGATGGGCTTGGCCATGAAGGTGGCGAAACAGTCATGGCGCAGCGCCGCCTCGCGGATAAGCCGCTTAAAGAAGAAGACGTCATCGGCCAGGCGCACCGGATCGCCATGGGCAAGGTTCAGCTCAATCTGCCCGGCGCCGCCTTCCTGAAGAATGCCGTCGATCTCCAGCCCCTGGGCCTCGGCGAAATCATAGATGTCGTCGATGACCTTGCCATATTCATCCACCGCCGACAGGCTGTAGGCCTGTTTCTGCGCGGCGCGGCGGCCGGTGCGGCCCATGGGCGGTTGGATCGGCTGGTTCGGGTCGGTGTTGCGGGCGGTCAGGAAGAATTCCATCTCGGGCGCGACAACCGGGGTCCAGCCCTCGGCCTTGAACAGATCGACCACACGTTTCAGCACGTTGCGCGGGCTGAAGGCAACCGGATTGCCCTGCTGGTCCTGCGCGTCATGGATCACCTGAAGCGTGACATCGGCGGTCCAGGGCGCGGCGGTCGCGGTGCTGAAATCCGGCACGAGGATCATGTCGGGCTCGGTGAACGCATCGAAAGGATTGTCGGCCCATTCGCCGGTGATGGTTTGCAGGAAGATCGAGTTCGGCAGGAAATAGCTGGTCTGCTTGCCGAATTTCGCGGCCGGCATCGCCTTGCCGCGCGCCACACCGGCGACGTCGCCGATCACGCATTCCACCTCGTCCACGCGGCGGTTGGCAATATAGTTCCGGGCTGCCTCGGGCAGCTTGCTCGTCCAATCGGACATGGGTCACACTCTGGTTTTGGCCCTGTGGCCTCAGTTTTCCCCGCGAGGGGCTTTGAAAAATGCGGCAATCCGGCGCGCAATGGTCTGGTCATGGATCGGCGTGCCAAGACGCGCGCCCGCCCTGGCCATCACCTCGTCCGGCACAACGCCCTTGCCGCGCGTCTTCATCAGCCCGTCCACAAATTCGTCGCGGAATTCGGGATGGGCCTGCACGGTCAGCGCCCGGTCATCATAGACCAGCGCGGCATTTTCGCAGAAGGCATTGCTGCCGATGACCTCGGCGCCTTCGGGCCGTTCAACCACCTGATCGCGGTGCCAGGCGTTCAGGGTCAGCGTCTCGTCGCCAAAGGCATAATCGGTCGGGCCGACTGCCCAGCCTCCGCCAAACCGTTCCACCTTGCCGCCAAGCGCCTGTGCGATGATCTGATGGCCGAAACAGATACCGACCATGGGCACATGTTCGGCATAGGCGCGGCGGATGAAGTCTTCCAGCGGCTTGATGAAGGGATGATCCTCGTAGGCGCCATGGCGCGAGCCGGTGATCAGCCAGCCGTCACAGTCATGCACATCGGCGGGAAACTCCATGTCGACCACGCGATAGGTGCGGAAGTCGAAGCCGTTGCCATCCAGCAGGCGGGCAAACATGTCGGGGTAATCCCCCATCTGCGGCGCAAGCGCGTCAGGGGCGAGGCCGGTTTGCAGAATGCCGATGCGCATGGATAACCTGTGTCAGTGATACGGAAAATGTAGCAACCTGCCCCCCCTGACGGCAAGGGGGGCAAGGCATCACACGGTGTCGAGATAAAGCTCGACCTGCTCCTCGGGGCTGAGTTCCGCAAGGTAATGCAGCTCCTGCCGTTTGGTCAGCACGAGATTGTGGATCAGGTCGGGCGGCAGGATGCGCGGCATGATCGTCGAATTTTCGAAGGCGTCGATCGCTTCGGCCCAGTTCGCCGGGATCTGCGGCAGGTCCAGCGCATAGGCATTGCCGGTGATCGGCGAAGGCGGCTCCATCTCGTCCTCAATGCCGACAAGCGCGGCACCAAGGATGGTGGCAAGCATGAGGTAGGGGTTCACGTCCCCCCCCGCCACCCGATGTTCCACCCGCCGGGCCGAGGGGCTGCCCGCCGGAATGCGGATCGCGGCGGTGCGGTTCTCGTAGCCCCAGGCAATCGCTGTGGGCGCATGCTTGCCAGGCACCAGCCGGTCATAGCTGTTCTGATGCGGCGCGAAGATCAGTGTGCTGTCATGCATCGCATGCAGGCAGCCCGCCACCGCCTGACGCAGCGCCGCCGTGCCCTTCGGCCCGCCGCTGTCAAAGATATTGTCACCGTCCTTGTCGATCACGCTGAAATGGGTGTGCAGCCCCGAGCCGGAATATTCGGCATAGGGTTTTGCCATGAAGCTGGCGGCAAAGCCGTGACGGCGGGCCAGCCCCTTCACCAGCATCTTGAACAGCCATGCGTCATCCGCCGCGCGCAGCGGATCGTCGCAATGCATCAGGTTCATCTCGAACTGGCCCAGCCCGGTTTCCGATGTGGTGGTATCGGCCGGAATGTCCATCGCCTCGCAGGCGTCGTAAAGATCGGTGAAGAAGGTGTCGAAGGCATCAAGCGCCCGGATCGACAGCGTTTCCGCAGCCTTGCGCCGCTTGCCGGACCGGGGAGAGGCGGGCACCTGCATGGTCTTGCCGCTGTCGTCGATCAGAAAGAATTCCAGTTCCATCGCGCAAACCGGGGTCAGGCCGCGTGCCTTGTAGCGGTCGACCACCGCGCGCAGGGCATGGCGCGGATCACCGTCATAGGGCAGGCCGTTTTCGCGGAACATCCAGATCGGCAACAGCGCGGTCGGGGCCTCCAGCCAGGGCATTGGCATGAACCCACGTTCGGTGGGCTTCAGCACGCCATCCTGATCGCCCTGTTCAAAGACCAGCGGGCTGTCGTCGATATCCTCGCCCCAGATGTCGAGGTTCAGGACCGAGAACGGGAAGCGCGTGCCGTTCTTCACCACATTCTCGGCAAAGCGGGCGGGGATGCGCTTGCCGCGCGCCTGTCCGTTCAGGTCTGCCGCTGCCACCCGGATCGTGCGGACCTCTGGGTGTTTACGAAGCCAATCCTTCATACTCATCGTGTCGTTCAAGACCGTCAGGCGCCGGTTCACCGTCGTGGGCCCTCGCGCCCGCCGGGGTGAGAGCCATGCCCTTGGCCCTTTCTCCCTTGTTTGATCCTTGCCATCCACGCCCGCCCGACGGGGCAGGGGACGCCATATGCCCCGCAGGGCGCACGGTTCGGGCGACGGCCCGAAGAATTTGATCAAATAATGGATACTATCGGATCAGCCTCGGACGCAAGCGAATTTTGCTGCGAATGTTCGATGGCAGGTGCCGGTTCAGCCTCCGGTTCACGATTCCGAACAAAAGGATCAGCGTCGCGGTCAACATGATGAAATAGAAGGCGACGATCGGATAGGGCACGAAAGGGTTGAACGTCTTGTCCGCGAAGTAGTTCGCGTAATAGAGCGCATCGCCCCTTTGCTGGAACGCCGGGAAGCCGGAAAAGAACACCAGCGTGGTGGCGTGGAACAGAAAAATCGCCTCGTTGGTATAGGCAGGCCAGGCCAGCCGCAGCATGGTAGGCCACTGGATGCGGCGGAACTTGGACCAGCCATGGATGCCGTAAGCCTCGGCCGCCTCCAGATCGCCTTTCGGCACCGACATCAGGGCGCCATAGAAGATCTCGGCGGCATAGGCGGCGGTATTGAGGAACAGCACGATCAGCGCGCCTGCCCATGCGCTTGTCAGCCAGTTGGTCGCAATATGCAGCCCGAAAATGTCGATTCCGCCGCGCGGCAGCATCACCAGTGCCGAATAGGCAAGGAAGAACTGGATGAACAGCGGCGAGCCGCGGAACACGAAGATGAACCATTCAGCCGGTTTGCGCGCCCATGGGTTGTGCGAGGCCTTCGCCATGGCCAGCGCATTGGCGAAGAAGAAGCCGAACATCAGCGCCAGCGCGCCGAAATAGATGTTCCAGATCAGGCCGGAGCCGATCAGGGTGAATTGCTGGCACAGGGTGAAATCGCTGCGTGGCAGCAGTTTCTCGCCATAACCGAGGCTGCGGAAGGCATAGGCGCCAATGGTTTCCCAGCAGGTCATTGCGCGGCCCTCCGCATCGCCTCGCCAGCGGCGGTGGCCTGGCCATGGTTCAGTCGTGCCGACAGACGGCCCAGCAGGATTTCGGAAACGCGCGTCATGCAGAGATAGGCCACCAGCAGGAAGAGGAAATACCACAGCCGCCAGTCGGGATGCGGATAGGCATAAGCCTGGGTTTTGGCGCTGCCCAGTTCGCGCGCCCAATAAACGATGTCCTTGACCCCCAGGAGAAACAGCAGCGGCGTCGCCTTGATGAGGATCATCCACAGGTTCGACAGGCCCGGCAGCGCATAGGTCCACATCTGCGGCACCAGAATGCGGCGGAACACCTGACGGGGTGTCATGCCATAGCTTTCGGCGGTTTCAAGCTGCGCGCGGGGCACTGCATTCATGGCCCCATAAAGCACGTTCGCCGCGAAAGCCCCGAAGACGATTGAGAAGGTAAAGACCGCCAGCGCAAAGCCGTAAAGCTGGTGCCAGATCTGCGACGATGACCCCAGCGGCACCTTGGCCTGCGGGCAGACGCGGAATTCCAGCCCCTGGCGGATCGGCTCTTTCCAGTCCGGGCAGACCACCTGATGCTTCATCCACTCGATCCCCTGATCAAGGGCGATGACGAAGAACATGAAGAACACGATGTCCGGCACGCCGCGCACCATGACGATGTAAATCTTGCCCAGCCAGCTGACAGGCGCGATATGGCTGCGCGCCGCCATGGCGCCGCCAAACCCGAAGGCCAGCGCCGTGGGGGCGGTGACCGCAAGCAGGGTCAAAACCGTCAGGAACGAGGTGTAGAAGCCAAGATGCTTGCCGGAGGTCAGATAGCACAGAAGCCAGCTGAAGCCTTCCAGCGCCTTGGGGTCGGCGCAAAAGCTGAACATGGGTGACAGATCGCTGGGGCCGCGCGGGGCAGGTCGGAACACCCCGCCGGACGAACCGGCGGGGCAGGGGCGAAATCAGAACAGCGGCGTATCTTCGCCGAAGTGCTTTTTCAGCGCGGCGTTCAGGGTGCCGTCGGCTTTCATCGACTGGATCGCGGCGGTGAATTTCTCGCGCAGTTCATTGTCGCTTTGACGGAAGCCGAGGCCGACACCGCCGCCCAGTTCCACATCGTCGCCCACGAACATCAGTTCGCCGTTCGACTGCTCGACATAGGGCTTCAGGAAGTCCTTGTCGGCAAACACTGCGGCCGCCTCGCCGTTGCGGACGGCGGCGATGGTTTCGTCGGGGGTGGCGAATTCCAGCAGGGTCGCGCCGGATTCGGCGACATAGCCCGCCTGAATGGTGCCGACCTGCGCCGAGACCACGCCCTTGATGTCAGCGCCCGCATCCGAGGCCACATAGGCCGAGGCGGCCGGGGGGAAGTAGTTCTCCGAGAAGCTGATGACCTTCGAGCGTTCGTCGGTGATGCTCATGCCCGCGATGATGACATCATAGTTGCCCGATTGCAGGTTCGGGATGATCGAATCCCAGTCGTTCGTCACCCATTCGCAGGTCAGTTCGGCGCGCTTGCACAGTTCGTCGCCCACTTCACGCTCGAACCCGGCGACCTGGCCGTTGTCGTCGATGAAGTTGAAGGGCGGATAGGCGCCCTCGGTGCCCAGACGCACGGTCTGCGCGGCAGCCGCACCGCCGGTAAGCGCCAGAAGCGCGGTGGCAAGAAGCAGTTTCTTCATTGTTGGTCTCCCCTTGGTGATCTGATTTCTTTTTGGCCCGGAACGGCGGCGCAATCCAGCGTCAGGCGATGGTTTCAGGCCATTGTGGCTGAAAGGAAGCCGCGCAACCGTTCGGTCTGCGGATTTCCGAAAAGCTGGTCGGGCGGGCCTTCCTCCTCGATCCGGCCCTGATGCAGGAAGACGACGTGATCGGACACATCGTTGGCCATCTTCATGTCATGGGTCACGATGATCATGGTCCGGCCTTCCTCGGCCAGCGCCTTGATCACCTTCACCACTTCCTGCTCAAGTTCGGGATCCAGCGCCGATGTCGGTTCATCGAACAGCAGGGCGCGCGGCTCCATGCACAGGGCGCGGGCGATGGCGGCGCGCTGCTGCTGGCCACCGGAAAGCTGCGCGGGCCAGGCATCGGCCTTGTCGGCAATGCCAACCTTGGCCAGATATTCACGCGCCTTCGCCTCGACCTCTTTCGGGTCGCGTTTCAGTACGGTCAGCGGTGCTTCCATGACGTTCTGGAGGATCGTCATATGGGCCCAGAGGTTAAACTGCTGGAAAACCATCGACAGATTGGTGCGGATACGCAGAACCTGTGCCTTGTCAGCCGGGTGACGGTGCAGGCCGGTACCCTTCCAGTGGACGGCTTCACCCTCGAACAGGATGTCGCCCTGCTGGCTGTCTTCCAGCAGGTTGCAGCAGCGCAGCAGCGTGGATTTGCCAGAGCCGGACGACCCGATCAGCGAAAGCACATGGCCTTTCGGTGCGGTCATTCCGACGCCCTTCAGCACCTCCAGCGGACCGTAGGATTTATGAAGATCTCGGATCTCGATGACCGGAACGCTGGCGTCCGGGGCGGGCGTAAGTTGGTCGGCAGTCACGGTTTCTCGCTTGTCGTTGGCCTGTCAGGGCTCCCTTGACGGTCGAGTAGTGCGGAATTCGTGGTGCATTGCAACGTCAATTGTGTCGGAACAAACAGAGTTGCCTGCAAAATGGGCAATCTGCCCGTTCATTTCGGTCAGCCCTGCGCCAAAGCGGGCGGTGGCGGGATCGGCACGGCAAGATAGTCGGCAGAGGGAATCTGGATCAGCCCGCACAGGCCAAGCGCGGCCCGGTCATCCGGCGGCAGGGTGACAATGGCCTCGGCCACGGCGGCGGCCAGCGGCGCGGGATCGGTGCCCCGCGCGGTGACATAGGGCAGGCCGGGCGTGGGGGCGGTCTGGCCGATCACGCGCAGGCGTGCCGCCAAGTCCGGCTCCCACCGCAGCAAAAGCCGCCATGTCACCGCATCAAGGCTTGCCCAGTCTGCCCGCCCTTCCGCCACAGCACGGGCAGAGGCGGCATGACCGCCGGTTTCCAGCGCGGGGCGGATCGTCAGGCCAAGGGCCGTCATATGGTTTGCGGCGGCGGCCCAGCCCGATTGCGAGCGCGCTTCGTTGAAGGCGAAGGCGGCATCGGCAAAATCGGCCAGTTCCGCGCGCGGATCATCGCCGCGCGCGACCAGAACGCTGCGATAATAGCCGGGCGGGCAGCCTTCCACCCCGAAATCAGGGGTGCCGACCAGCGTCACCACCTCCTTCAACTCGGTGCGATAGGGCATGCCGCAGGTCTGCGAGAGCAACAGGCCGGGCGAATGCCAGCCCGCCCACCAGGCGCGGTCGTCACGGGTCAGTGCCTCGGGTGCCTCGATCCCGCGTTTGCGCAGCCCGTCGCGGATCAGCGACCAGTAAAGATCGGTCGGGCCGCGCAACTCGGGCCGGTCATACATGCCAAGGGCGGCGATCATTGCGCGGCCTCGGCCCGTTGCCGGGCCTGCGCCGATTCGACATCGGTCAGCCCCAGCAGATTGGCGATGAGCCGCAGCATCTGATCCTCGTCATCCGAACGCTGCCCGTCAGCAAGCGCCACGGTCCAGAGACCCTCGACCAGCGCCGCCCGCGACTCCAGCGGCACGGCCTCCTTGAGCGCGCGGGTAAAGCGCACGGTATCGGGTGCGGAGGCTTCCAGCGCCTCTGCCTCTGCGCGCAGCGCGGCAGCGGTAAAGGGCGACATTCCGTGTACGCGGGTCAGAACCGCGTCGATCCGCGATTGCTCGGCCGGGTCATACACACCGTCCGCACGTGCCACGCGCACCAGCAGCGCCGCGAGTGCCAGCTTTGCCTCATCTGCGCCCAGACGGGCCGGGGCGGGGGCGGTCAGGCATCGCAGGAGTTTTTCGAACATGGTGCTTTCCGTTTTTCTGGCCCTGGCGGTTAGGCCTCAGGCGGCATCCCATCCGGCGACAATCATCACATCCGCGCGCGAGACGGGTTCGCGCAGCGCCTTCGCAGCCTGATATTCCGGGCTGTGATAGCAGGCGCGGGCAGTCTCGAGATCGGCGAATTCGATCACGACCGTGCGGGATTTCGCGCTGCCCTCCACGACCTGCTGCTCGCCGCCCCGCACCAGAAAGCGCGCGCCGTATCGGTCGAAGGGCAGGGCGTTTGCCTGGCGATAGGCCTCGTAGGCCTCGGCATCGTCGATTTCGACATGGGCAACCCAATAGGCTTTGGTCATCACGCGCCTCCCGGTATGCGAATACGGCCCTGCGACACGGGGACGGCGCTGCCGCGAATGCGGACGGCGGCAAGGCCGTCGGTCCCGTAATCGACCGTCATGGTCAGTTCGGAAGGCCGACCCATTTCGACGCCCTGACGCAGCCGAAACACCTGCGTGCCGCTGCGCAGAACCCGTGCGGCCCGCAGTTGCGCCGCCAGAATGGCAGTGGCCGAGCCGGTGGCGGGGTCTTCCGGGATGCCGGCGGTGGGCGAGAACATCCGCGCGCGGAAATCGCAATCTGTGCCTTCGGTGTAAAGATAAGCGCTGTCCACCCCGGCGCAATCCATGAGGTCGGACCAGTGCGGCTCGATCGGCCGGGTGCGGGCCAGCACATCCTGCGATGTGACGGGGACGTAAAGGAAGCTTGGGCCGCCCTGCCAGATACCGGGACGATGGGCGGCGAAACCGATGTCGGCCTCTTCAATGTCCAGCGCGCGGGCGATCAGGTCCGTGGGGGCCTGGCCGGGTGCGGCCTTGGGCAGCACCGGCGCCGTGAACTCGGCTTCCACGATAGCGCCACGCCGCGTCACCTGCACCGGCACCAGCCCGGCTTCCTCCTCCAGCACCAGATCGGCGCGGAAATCGCCGGGGCCATGAGCGCGGGTTGCCAGAAGAATTGCGCAACCGATGGTCGGATGCCCGGCAAAGGGGATTTCGGCCGTCGGGAAGAAGATCCGAACCCGCGCGGTATGCGCCGGATTCACCGGAGGCTGGACGAAGATCGTCTCGGACAGATTGAACTCGCGCGCGATGACCTGCATTTGCCGTGCCGACAGCACGTCGGCCCCCAGCACCACGGCCAGCGGGTTCCCGGCAAAGGGCGTTTCGGTGAAAACGTCCAGCGTATGAAATTCCAGCATATCGGTCATGGTGCCTTGAACAGCTTTGAAAGATCGGCGGCCGCCTCGGTCAACCCCCAGGGCGGGTTCACCACGAACATGCCCGAGCCGATCATGCGATGCCCCGGACGCACGGGCGGAAAACGCACCTCGTGGCGCAGGTGATCGGGGTGGGTCTGCTCCAGCCGGTCCAGCATCTCGCGATGCGCGCCCGAAGTCAGGATCGGATACCAGAGCATCAGGATGCCCACATTCCATTTGCGCGCGATGGCGGCGAAATGTTTGGGGATATTCTGGTAGTCCTCTTTAACCTCATAGGACGGATCGCAAAGCAGCAGCCCGCGCCGGGGCGTGGGCGGCGTGAGCGCCAGCGCGAGGTCAAAGCCGTCGCGCTTGTAGATATGGGCCGGGAAATCCGCCATCGCCCCGGTCAGCGCGGCATGTTCCTGCGGGTGCAACTCGGCCAGATGGATATTGTCCATGTCACGCAGCGACAGCGCCGCCACAAGCGGCGAGCCGGGATAGGCCATTTCTCCCCAGCGACCGCGCACCGCGTTCAGCCGCTGTCGGTAGGGATGGTCGGCGGGCAGACGGCGCTCCAGCACCGAAATGCCGCCTGCCGCCTCGCCGGTCTTCAGCGCCTCGTCGCTGCCAAGGTCGTAAAGCCCGCGCCCGGCGTGCGTCTCGATATAGGTAAGCGGCTTGTCCTTGCCCACAAGATATTGAAGGGCCGAGGCCAGCAGCGCGTGTTTCTGCACATCGGCCGGGTTCCCGGCATGGTAGATATGTTGGTAAGACAGCATGGGTCAGGCGTAGCCTTGGCAGGGCTGCGCCGCAAGAGAAATAGCCGTGAGCGGCGTCACAGCCGCGCGGCGAGGCGGGTGCCCTGGTCGATGGCACGCTTGGCGTCCAGTTCCGCGGCCACATCGGCACCACCGATGATATGGAAGGCACGGCCCGCAGCCTCCAGCGCCGGGGCAAGGCTTCGGTCGGGGTCTTGCCCGGCGCAGATCACCACCGTATCGACGGGCAGAACCTGCGGTTCACCGTTCACTGTGACGGCAAGCCCTTCTGGCGTGATCGCGTCATAGGCCACCCCGCCCAGCATCTTCACCCCCTTCATCTGCAACGTGGCACGGTGAATCCAGCCGGTCGTCTTGCCCAGCTTGCGGCCGGGCTTTTCGGGTTTGCGCTGCAACAGCCAGACCTGCCGCGCGGGCGCTTCGGGCTGCGGGCCTTCGGGGGCAAGGCCGCCCGCCACCTGTGCCGGATCGCCGACACCCCATTCGCGGCGCCAGAGCGCCGGGTCCAGCGCGGGGCTGGTGCCGTGATGGGTCAGGAATTCGGCAACATCGAAACCGATGCCGCCCGCCCCCACAACTGCCACGCGCTTCCCGACGGGGGCACCCCGCAAAACCTCGCGGTAGCCCAGAACCTGCGGCAGATCCTCACCCGTGATCCCGGCGGTGCGCGGGGTGATGCCGGTGGCGAGGATGACCTCGTCGAAGCCTTCCAGCATGTCGGGCGTCACTTCGTTATCTAGATGCAGATCGACGGTGGAGGCGGCGATACTCGCCTCGAACCAGTCGATCAACCCGCGAAACTCCTCCTTGCCGGGGATGCTGGCGGCCAGATGCAATTGCCCGCCCACGCGCGCGGCACGGTCGAAAAGCGTGACGGCATGGCCGCGCCCTGCGGCGGTCAGCGCCGCAGAC
>NZ_LJSC01000041.1:65423-100423 GCF_001303875.1 Gemmobacter sp. LW-1
CCCGCCGGTCCGGCGCCGACCACGGCGATGCGGCGCGGGGTATCCGTGGGGGCGATGACCAACTCGGTTTCATGGCAGGCGCGCGGGTTCACAAGGCAGGAGGTCAGCTTGCCGCTGAAGGTATGATCCAGGCAGGCCTGGTTGCAGGCGATGCAGGGCGCGATCTGCGCTGCCCGGCCTGCCGCCGCTTTTGCCACGAAATCCGGGTCGGCAAGGAAGGGCCGCGCCATCGACACCATATCGGCCTGTCCCCCGGCCAGCAGCCCTTCGGCCACATCCGGCGTGTTGATGCGGTTCGAGGTAATGACCGGAATGCCGACCTGCGGGCGCAGGCGCCCGGTCAGATGCGCGAAGGCCGCGCGCGGAACCGAGGTGGCGATGGTCGGCACCCGCGCCTCATGCCAGCCGATGCCGGTGTTAAGCACCGAAGCCCCCGCCGCCTCGATGGCCTTGGCCAGCGTCACGACCTCGTCCCAGGTCGAGCCATCGGGGATCAGGTCAATCAGCGAGATGCGATAGATCAGGATGGCATCGCCAATGGCCGCGCGCACCCGGCGCACCACTTCCACCGGCAGGCGCATACGGTTTTCGTAAGACCCGCCCCAGCGGTCGCTGCGGCGGTTCACATGGGTCACGAGAAACTGGTTGAGGAAATAGCCCTCGGACCCCATGACCTCGACCCCGTCATAACCGGCCTCAATGGCGCGGGCAGCGGCGGTCACGATGTCGGCGATCTGTTTCTCGATCCCGTCCTCGTCCAGTTCCTTGGGCGGGAAGGGCGAGATCGGCGATTTGACGGCAGAGGCCGAGACGCATTCGGGTCCATAGGCATAGCGGCCCGCATGCAGGATCTGCATGGCGATCCGCCCACCCGCATCATGCACCCGGTCGGTGACGATGCGGTGGTTGGCGATGTCCTGGGCGGTGAACAGGCCCGCCGCGCCGGGAAACACCCCACCCTCGCGGTTGGGTGCCATGCCGCCGGTGACCATCAGCCCGACCCCGCCCCGCGCGCGCGTAGCGTAAAACTCCGCCACGCGGTTCCAATCGCCGGTTTCCTCCAGCCCCGTATGCATGGAGCCCATCATCACGCGGTTGGGCAGCGTCACGGCGCCGAGCTTGATCGGCGA
The DNA here is from genome assembly GCF_001303875.1 of Gemmobacter sp. LW-1. NCBI lineage: Bacteria > Pseudomonadati > Pseudomonadota > Alphaproteobacteria > Rhodobacterales > Paracoccaceae > Gemmobacter > Gemmobacter sp. LW-1. The sequence goes on from NZ_LJSC01000041.1 coordinate 66,554, forward strand.
CAGAAGATGTGGATAGGTCATGCGGCTGGCTCCTCCCGTAGCGTGGGCAGACTGGCAAAGCCGCCCGCCGGTGTCACGGCCAACGCTGCGTCACGAACGGATCAGAACACCACGCCCATGCGGAGGATAAAGCAGCCGAAGGGGCGGTTTTCTGTGCAGCGGACCACGGCGTAACAGCCGGGGGCATGGGCGTAGAAGGCCTGCCGCTCGATAGATCGGGCCGCTGCGCCCTCGGGCAGGGCGGGGCGCAGCACATCCAGCGCGTCGACATGAACCGGATCGGGGCGGTCGCCCGCGCCGTCGCGTTCCATCCACAGGGCCCCATAGTCGGTGAAGCCGTCCAGCGGCATCAGCGTGGTGATCAGGCGCAGCCCCTCGACCACATCAAGGCCTGCCAGATCAACCACGCGTCCGCTGCGGGTGGGCAGTGCGAAGGCCGGGTAATTGCTGTCCACCACCGCAAGCTCGTCGCCATGACCCATGCGCATCAGCACATCCATCAGATCGGGCGTAACCCGCGGGTCGATCCCCTTCAGCATCGGCGCCTCCCTGCCGGTTGAGGCCGCGGCGGAAAGGGCGTATCCCCGCCGTGACTGGATTGGGAGCAAAGCATGGACGCAACGGCGGTGGAAGCCCTGTTTACCCGCAGTGACGGCCGCTATCTCTGTGCCCGCTGGGGACGCCCCATCGTGCCGGTGGTCTTTGGCGTCGAAGATGCGACGCTGTCGGTGGTAAAAGGCGCCATCGAGGCGGTGGTGACACTTGCCGGGCATCGCATGGCCGAGACCGACCCGGAACTTGGCGCCAATCTGATGGTGTTCTTCTTCCGCGACTGGGCAGAGCTGCCGCAGGTGCCGAACCTCGACCGGCTGGTGCCGGATCTGGCGCCGCTGTGTGAGCGTCTGGCGGCGGCGGGCGCAAACCAGTATCGCGCCTTCCGCTTTGACGAAGCGGGCGCAATCCGCGCGGTCTTCGTCTTCATCCGCATGGATGATGTGTTGTCCGAGATGCCTGCGGAGACGCTGGCGCTGTCGCAGGCGGCGCAGGTGATCCTGCTCTGGTCGGATACAGCCTTTGCCGGGATCTCGCCCCTGGCGCGGGTGGGCGAGGCTGTGGTGTTGCGCCCAGAGATCGGCGCGGTGATCCGCGCCGCCTATGATCCGGTGATGCCAGTCGTGGCGCGTGAGGCAAGCCATGCCCTGCGTCTGGCGGCGCGGATCGGATGAAGGGAAGGGGGCTTTTCGCCCCCTCGCCCCTTCGGGGCTCACCCCCGAGGATATTTTGACCAAGGTGAAAGCAGATGAGCCATAGCCACGCCGTGCGGGTCTATTACGAGGACACCGATCTTGCCGGGATCGTCTATTACGCCAACTACCTGAAATTCATCGAACGCGGGCGCAGTGAGTGGGTGCGTGCGCGGGGGCTGGATCAGGCGCGGCTGAAGGTGGAAACCGGCATTGTCTTTGCGGTGCGGCGGGTCGAGGCCGATTACCTGCGGTCTGCGGTGTTTGACGATCTTCTGACCGTGACGACTGAGTTGCGGGCGCTGGGCGGGGCGCGGATCGACCTCTGGCAGCAGGTTCTGCGCGGGGAAGAGGTGCTTTTTACCGCGCAGGTGACGCTCGTCTGCATGGGAAGCGATGGCCGTGCACATCGCCTGCCGGGTGAGATCCGGGCGCTTCTGGCGCAGAGTTGACGCCGGTGCATGGCGGTTATGATGCAGGGATGGGCGGCAAATCGCATCCTGACGAGGATGTGTTGGCAATCCCCCTCAAAACCGGATAGAATCGCCTGTAATAACGGGCCGACGAATGGACCCGATGGTAACGAGCAGGCGTAATGGACACGAACACCCTTGCGATGGCGCAGGAGATTGATTTCTCCCTGCTCGCGCTTTTCGCGCGCGCAACCTTCACCGTGAAACTGGTCATGATCGGGCTTCTGGTCATGTCGGTCTGGTCCTGGGCGATCATCATCCGAAAACATCTGATGTTCCGCGCCGCGCGGGGCGAGGCGTCGATCTTTGACCGGGCCTTCTGGTCGGGTGAGCCGCTGGACGAATTGTTCGAAAAGATCGGCCCTGCACCGGAAGGGCAGAGCGAGAAGATCTTTGCCGCCGGGATGATCGAATGGCGGCGCAGCCACCGGCAGGATGGCGGGCTGATTGCCGGGGCGCAGTCGCGTATCGACCGGGCCATGGATGTGGCCATCGCGCGGGAAAGCGAAAGGCTCAATGCCGGGCTGAGCTTCCTTGCCACCGTGGGCTCAACCGCGCCGTTCATCGGGCTTTTCGGTACCGTTTACGGGATCATGCACGCCTTCACGCAGATCGCGGCAACCAAGAACACCGATCTGGCCACCGTGGCGCCGGGCATCGCCGAGGCGCTGATGGCGACCGGCATCGGCCTGGTCGCCGCCATTCCGGCGGTGGTGTTCTACAACAAGCTGAATGCTGACAGCGAACGCATCCTTGGCGGCTACGAGGCTTTCGCCGACGAATTCGCCACCATCCTCTCGCGCCAGCTGGACGCCTGAGCCATGGGGGCCGGGGTCGCCAAGAAATCGGGCGGAGGCGGGCGTCGCGGGCGGCGTCGCGGCCATTCCAGTGCCATGGCAGACATCAACATCACGCCTTTCGTGGACGTGATGCTGGTGCTTCTGATCATCTTCATGGTGGCGGCGCCTATGCTGACCGTCGGCGTGCCGGTGAAGCTGCCGGAAACGGCGGCGGCCAGTCTGCCGACCGAACAAGAAAAGCCGCTTGCCATCACCATCGGGGCTGATGGCAAGCTGTTCCTGATGAACAGCGAGGCCGAAGAGGCGTCGCTGATTCCGCAGCTTCAGGCCATCGCGGCCGAACGCAGTTCCGACAAGATCTTCCTGCGGGCTGACGGCACCGTGCCTTATGAACGCGTGGCGCAGGTCATGGGGGCGCTGAATGCGGCAGGCTTCCGCAATATCGGTCTGGTCACAGACAGCAATGGCCCGCTGATGGGCGCAGCCGCCGGTGGCGCCGCCGCCGAGCCGAACCAGTAGGGTGGGGCCGATGCTGCGGGCTTGGCTGGGCAGGGTCGACAGAAGCGTCTGGATCTCCGGTTCGGGGCATCTGGTCGTGATCCTGTGGGTTCTGTTCGGTGATGTGCTGTTCAGTCCGCCGCCACCGCCCGAACCCGAGGTCATGTCGGTCGATACGCTGACCGAGGCGGAGTTTGCGGCGCTTGAGGCAGCTTCGGGGGGGCAGGAAAGCACCGAGGAGCCGCAGGACAGCGCGCCCCCGGCATCCGTGCGCCCGCCGGAGCGGCCCGAACCGCCTGCCGCCGAACCTCCGCCGGAGCAGGTGGCAGAGCAGACGCCGCCGCCGGAACCCGCGCCGGAACCCGAGGTCGAGCCGCAACCCGAAGAGGTTCCGGTTGCCGAAACCGCACAACCCGAACCCGTGCCTGAACCCGTTGCCCCTCCGGCCGAGCAGGAGCAGCCTGTGGCGGTGATCCCGTCTTCGGTCGTTCCGCGCCCGCGCCCGGCGCAGCGCGTGGCCCCGACGCCGGAAGACGCACCCGAAGAGGATGTGCCCGAGGCCGAACAGGTTCAGGAGCGCGTGGCCGAGGAGGCACCGCCCGAGGCTCCTGTGGTCGAACAGGAGCAGGAGGCGACCGCGCCGCCCGAAGCCACGACCGAAGTCGTGACCGAGGCAACCGAGACGCAGGAAGCGCCGCAACTGGCGCCGACCGCGTCGAAACGGCCGCGGTCACGTCCGGCGCGTCCCGATCCGGTGGCAAAACCCGCTGAGCAGCCGAAGCCGAGCCAGACTGCGACGGCGCAAAGCCCCTCGCAATCGCAGTCCGACCGGGCGGCGACAGATGCCGCTTTGGCGGAGGCGCTGGGCGAGGCCACGGAAACACCCGCGCCCAAGCCTGCGAACCAGAACAGCGCGCCCGGTCGTGGCCTTGCCGCCAACGGGCCGCCGATGTCCTCGGGGGAAAAGGACGCATTGCGTGTCGCGGTGGAGCGGTGCTGGAACGTCGGCTCGCTCTCGACCGAGGCGCAGCGTGCCATCGTGACGGTGCACGTCACCATCGGCGCCGACAAGAAGCCGGTGGCGACCTCGATCGAACTGGCAAGTTCGACCGCCTCCGATGCGGCGACACGGCAGGCCTTCGAAGCAGCCCGGCGTGCGATCCTGCGCTGTGGTTCGCAGGGTTTCCCGCTGCCGGACGAAAAATATGAAACCTGGCGCGAGCTGGAGCTGATCTTCGACAAGGGGAGGGTCGGGCTGTGAACCGGACACCCCGCACGAAGGACTTCGCGGCGCGGCGATACAGACAGCCGGGGCAACCCGGACGGAACCGGGGAAGGGCCTGCGCGCTTTCCCCTTTTGGACAGGCAGGCTGCGGGCTGAAAAACAAGTCAGTCGCAGGAACAGGAACGAGGGTCAGATGAGCCGTCTCCGCCAATTCTTCACCGCCGTCGCGGCCGTGGCCGCCCTGGCCGCGCCGGCGATGGTTGCTACCAAGGCCGAAGCCCGGCTGACACTCAACCTTGGCAATCCGGTTGTGGAGCCAATGCCCTTCGCACTGCCCACCTTCGTCGACGAAGGCGGGGCGGGCGATCTGGCGGCAAAGATTTCGCAGGTGGTGGCGGCCGATCTGGCAGGCACCGGCCTGTTCGAACAGATCCCCTCCACCGCCTATATTCAGCAGATCACCTCTTTCGGGGCGCCGGTTTCGTATCCTGACTGGCAGGCGATCAATGCGCAGGCGCTGGTGACCGGTGCGGTGCAGACCTCGGGCGGGCAGGTCGTGGTAAAGTTCCGCCTGCATGACGTCTTTGCCAATGGCGAGATGGGCGAAGGGCTGCAATTCGTCGGCACGACCGACAGCTGGCGCCGCATGGCGCACAAGGTTGCCGATGCCGTCTACAGCCGCATCACCGGCGAAACCGGCTATTTTGACAGCCGGGTCGTCTATGTCTCGGAAAGCGGCCCGAAGAACCAGCGCCAGAAGCGCCTTGCGGTGATGGATTACGACGGGGCAAACACCAGCTTCCTGACGGATTCGGCCTCCATTGTGCTGGCGCCGCGGTTCTCGCCCACCGGCGACCGCATCCTGTTCACCTCCTATTCTTCGGGCTTTCCGCAGATCTATCTGATGGATGTCGGCAGCCTTGCAATCCGTGGTCTGGGCGAACAGCCGGGCACCATGACCTTTGCGCCGCGCTTTTCGCCCGATGGGCGCACCGTGGTGTTCAGCCTTGAACGGGGTGGCAATACCGACATTTACTCGCTGGACATCGGCTCGGGCCAGCTGTCGCAGCTGACCAACTCGCCCGCCATCGAAACCGCGCCCTCGTTCAGCCCGGATGGCAGCCAGATCGTGTTTGAAAGTGATCGCTCGGGCAATCAGCAGATCTATATCATGCCCGCCCGTGGTGGCGAGCCGACCCGGATCTCGGGCGGTGCCGGTCGCTATGGCACCCCGGTCTGGAGCCCGCGTGGCGACTACATCGCCTTTACCAAGCAAAACCAGGGCCGCTTCCACATCGGGGTGATGCTGACGGACGGGACCGAGGAAAAGTTGCTGACCGCCTCCTATCTGGACGAAGGCCCGACCTGGTCGCCGAATGGCCGGGTCATCATGTTCACCCGGCAGGATGCGGGCGGCGAACCGGCGCTTTATTCGGTGGATGTTTCGGGGCGCAACCTGCGCAAGGTGGCCACTACGGGCGCCGCCTCGGATCCGGCCTGGTCGCCGCTGCTGCCGTAACCGTAACAAACCTCACGCCGCCGTCATTCCCCCCGGCGGCGGAACTCTGATAAGCTGGCCTGGTCGAGCTGGCACAACGAAGGACAGAAAAGATATGGCGTATACTGCGAAAGCTCTGATGTTGCTGGCCGTTCTGGGTCTGGCAGCCTGTAACAACCCTGATCGCTACGGTGCGGGCGGCGCCGGTGGTGCAGGCGGTGCGGGTGGTGCCGGTGGCATCGGCTCGCAAGGGCTCGGTGGCCCCAGCGACCCCAACTCGGTGGCCTATTTCAACCAGACCATCGGTGACCGCGTGCTGTTCCTTGTCGACCAGTCGACCCTGTCGCCCGAGGCGCAGACCATTCTGGCGCAGCAGGCGCAATGGCTGCAAAGCCATGCCGACTACGCGATCATCGTCGAAGGCCACGCCGACGAACAGGGCACGCGTGAATACAACCTTGCCCTCGGCGCCCGTCGCGCCAGCGCGGTGCAGAACTATCTGATCTCGCAGGGCGTTGCGGCCCACCGGATGCGGACCATTTCCTACGGCAAGGAGCGCCCGGTCGAGGTGTGCCCGTCGGAAGCCTGTTTCTCGAAGAACCGTCGCGCGGTGACCGTGCTGTCGATGGGGGCGGGGGCCTGAGCCGATGAGACTGCGTTTCGCGGCACTGGCCCTGCTGCTGATGTCCGGTTCCGCCATCGCGCAGGACCGGGCGCAGTCGCTGGCCGACATCAAGGCTGAACTTGCGGCACTGAACGCCGAGTTCACGGGCCTCAAGCAGGAGCTGATCACTACCGGCGCCATCCAGAATGGCGCGGCAGGTGGCAATGCGCTGCAACGGCTCGATTCGATCGAGGCGGCGCTGACGCGGTTGACCGCGCAGACCGAACAGGTGGAGCTGAAGGTGAACCGCGTGGTCACCGACGGCACCAACCGGCTGGGTGATCTGGAGTTCCGCGTCACCGAGCTTGAGGGGGGCGACGTAGGATCGCTGCCGCCGACGCAACCTTTGGGCGGAGGCAATGCGCCCGCCCCTGTCGTAACCGCCCCGACCGCCGGGGGGCCCGAGCTTGCTGTGGGCGAACAGGCAGACTTTGACCGGGCCAAGGAGGTGCTCGGTCAGGGTGACTTTCGCACCGCCGCGGAAAAGTTTGGTGCCTTTGCCTCGGCCTATCCGGGCAGCCCCCTGATGCAGGAGGCGCAGATCCTGCGGGGTGACGCGCTGCAACAGGCGGGCGATACCGTCAATGCGGCGCGGGCCTGGCTGGATGCTTTTTCGGCGCAGCCGGAAGGCCCGAAAGCAGGCGATGCGCTGGTGCGTCTTGGGCAGGGGCTGGCCGATCTTGGGCAGGTTTCGGACGCCTGTGTGACCCTGCAGGAGGTCGGCACCCGCTTCCCCGGCTCCACCGCCGCGACCGAGGCGCAGGGCAAGATCGCGGCGCTGGCCTGCCAGTGACCGGCGCGCCCGTGCCGGATACGGAGGATACGGACCTCCTTGATGCTGTTGCTCAGGTGTTTGCAAAGGCGCGGCCCGATCCGGCTGCGCCTTTGTCTGTCGGGGTGGCCGTTTCGGGCGGTGGCGATTCGATGGCGCTGTTGCATCTTTTGCACCGCCTTGCGCCGTCGGAGGGATATCTGCTGCATGCGGTGACGGTGGATCACGGGCTGCGGCCCGAGGCGGCGGACGAAGCCGCCGGGGTCGCGGCTTTCTGCGCCCGCCTGGGGGTCGCGCATGAAATCCTGCGCTGGCGGGGGCTGCAGGAGACCGGAAACCTGATGGATCAGGCCCGCCGCGCCCGGCTGTGCCTGATCGCGGACTGGGCCGCCGCACGCGGGGTGGGTCATGTCGCCCTTGGTCATACGGCGGACGATCAGGCGGAGTCGTTTCTCATGAACCTGTCGCGCGCGGCGGGGCTGGATGGCTTGTCGGGCATGCGCCAGGGCTGGCTGGAGCATGGCATTCGCTGGCATCGCCCGCTGTTGCAGAAGCGGCGTGAGCTTTTGCGCGACTATCTGCGCCGAAACAGCGTGACCTGGATTGACGACCCTTCGAACGAGAATGACCGCTTCACCCGTGTGAAGGCCCGTCGCGCGTTGCGGGCGCTGAAGCCGCTGGGCATCACGGTAGAACGCCTTCTGGCCAGCACGCAGCATCTTTTCGACGCGCGCAGCGCGTTGCAGATGGCGCTGGCACAAGCTGTCGAAACCCATGTCACCGAGCGTGCGGGGGCATTGCATCTGAGCGCGGACAGTCTGTGTGCGCTTGGGGCAGAGCTGGAGCGGCGGCTTCTCAGCCATGCGATTCGCTGGATGAACGGGGCAGGTTATCCGCCGCGTGCCGAACAACTGCTGCGGCTGATGTCCACCTTGCATGACCACCGGGACGCCACGCTGGGTGGTGTCCGGTTCCGCTGGCGGCAGGAAACCCTTGTCATCAGCCGTGAACCGCGCGCCGTGATGGGGCCGGTTCCGGCGGCGCAGTTGTGGGATCACAGGTGGCGGGTAGTGGGGCCGCTGGCGGAGGGTCAGACTCTCGCCGCTCTCGGGGTTGCGGGGCTGCGGCAATGTCCCGGCTGGCGCGATCTGGCCTCGCGCGAGGCGCTGATTGTCAGCCCGGCCGTCTGGCAGGGGGACCGGCTGATCGCCGCCCCGCTGGCCCGGCCAGAGCCGGATTGGGGTGCGACTCTCGGCCCATCCTTCGGAATGTTCATCTTGGCGCATTGAACCCCCGCGCCAGATGTCTATTTTAGGTCAAAAGATGCGGCGGGGGTGACCTGCGCCGCCCCCTTTAGGAGTTCCTCGTGGGCAACGCACGCAATATCGCTTTCTGGGTGGTCCTGTTCCTGCTGATCTTGGCGCTGTTCAACATGTTCAGCGGCGGCACGACCACCACGGCCTCGCGCAATCTTTCCTATTCCGAATTCATCGCGCGGGTCGATCAGGGGCAGGTCTCCAGTGTCACGCTGGACGGCGAGCGGGTCATCGTCCGCGGCAAGGACGGCAATACCTATTCCACCGTGAAACCTCAGGACGAAGAGGTGACGGATCGCCTCATTGCCAAGGGCGTCGAGGTGCGGGCCGAACCGCAGGAGCAATCGGGGTTCCTGAATTTGCTCAGCCTCTGGCTGCCCTTCCTGATTCTCATCGGCATCTGGATCTTCTTCATGAACCGGATGCAGGGTGGCGGGCGTGGCGGTGCCATGGGCTTTGGCAAAAGCCGGGCGAAGCTGCTGACCGAAAAACATGGCCGCGTGACCTTTGACGATGTGGCGGGCATCGACGAGGCCAAGGAAGAGCTGGAAGAGATCGTCGAATTCCTGCGCAACCCGCAGAAGTTCAGCCGTCTGGGCGGCAAGATCCCGAAAGGCGCGCTGCTTGTCGGCCCGCCCGGCACCGGCAAGACGCTGCTCGCACGCGCCATCGCGGGTGAGGCGGGCGTTCCCTTCTTCACCATCTCGGGTTCCGACTTCGTCGAAATGTTTGTGGGCGTCGGCGCATCCCGGGTGCGCGACATGTTCGAACAGGCCAAGAAGAATGCGCCCTGTATCGTCTTTATCGACGAGATCGACGCCGTGGGTCGCGCGCGTGGCGTGGGCATCGGCGGCGGCAATGACGAACGCGAACAGACGCTGAACCAGCTGCTTGTCGAGATGGACGGTTTCGAGGCCAATGAAGGCGTGATCATCGTCGCGGCGACCAACCGCAAGGATGTGCTGGACCCGGCGCTGCTGCGTCCCGGCCGTTTTGACCGCCAGATCCATGTTCCGAACCCCGATATCAAGGGGCGTGAGAAGATCCTGACCGTCCATGCCCGCAAGGTGCCGCTGGGGCCGGATGTCGATCTGCGCACCATCGCGCGTGGTACGCCGGGCTTTTCGGGCGCCGATCTGATGAACCTCGTGAACGAGGCGGCGCTGATGGCTGCCCGCGTCGGCCGCCGTTTCGTCACCATGGATGACTTCGAGAATGCGAAGGACAAGGTGATGATGGGCGCGCAGCGCCGGTCCATGGTGCTGACGCAGGACCAGAAGGAAAAGACCGCCTATCACGAGGCCGGCCACGCCATCGTCGGCATGGCGCTGCCGAAATGTGATCCGGTCTATAAGGCCACCATCATTCCGCGCGGCGGCGCCCTCGGTATGGTGGTCAGCCTGCCCGAGATGGACCGTCTGAACATGCATAAGGACGAGGCCAAGCAGAAGATCGCCATGACCATGGCGGGCAAGGCGGCCGAGATCCTGAAATACGGCGAAGAGGGCGTGTCCTCCGGCCCGGCAGGCGACATTCAGCAGGCCTCCAGCCTTGCGCGTGCCATGGTGATGCGCTGGGGTATGTCGGACAAGGTCGGCAACATCGACTATGCCGAAGCGCATGAAGGCTATCAGGGCAATACTGCCGGTTTCTCGGTTTCTGCGCATACCAAGGAAATGATCGAGGACGAGGTGAAACGCCTGATCGACGACGGGTATGAAGCTGCGCGTCAGATCCTGATCGACAAGTCGGATGAGTTCGAGCGGCTGGCCAAGGGGCTTCTGGAATACGAAACCCTGACCGGCGACGAGATTCGCAAGGTCGTGGCGGGCGAGACGCTGGGCGGGGACGACAGCACTCCGGGCGATGGAGGCACTTCGGTCGTGGCCATCCCCAAGACCAAGCCCAAGGCGCAGAAACCCGAGGGCGGGCTGGAGCCGGAGCCCCTGGCGTGACCGCTACCGCGAACAAAGACTGGAACCCCGGAGCTTACGCAAAGTTCCGGGGTTTGCGTTTGCGCCCCGCGCTGGATCTGATGGCGCAGGTGGGCACTCCGCCGCCGGGGCCGGTGGTCGATCTGGGATGCGGGGACGGCGCTGCTGCGGCGGCGCTGCGGGCGGCTTTCCCTGAACGGGCCCTGATCGGTATCGACAATTCGCCCGCCATGCTGAAGGCCGCGCAGGGTTATGATGCCCTGCATCTGGCAGATATTGCCGCCTGGCAGCCCGAGACACCGCCTGCGCTGATCTTTTCCAACGCCGCTCTGCAATGGCTTCCTGATCATGCCCGTCTGATGCCGCATCTGGCGGGGATGCTGCCGAAGGGTGGGGTGTTGGCGGTGCAGATGCCTGGGCAAACGCAGGCGCCCTCGCACAGGTTGCTGCGCGACACGGCGGCAGCCTTGTTCCCCGAACACTTCGGCGACTTGCCTGAGCGACAAGCCGTTGCAAAACCCGAAGATTATTGGCGGTTGCTGTCGCCGCTGGGCAATGTTCTGGCCTGGGAAACCACCTATGTGCAACAGCTTGGCCCGGTGACCGAGGGGCATCCGGTGCGGGCCTTTACCGAATCGACCGCCATGCGGCCCTATCTGGAGCGGCTTGACCGCCCGGAGGTATCCGCCTTCCGGGCGGCCTATGATGCCGCGCTGGCGCGGGCCTACCCGCTGTTGCCCGACGGCGGGGCGCTGCTGCCTTTCCGCCGGGTTTTCTTCGTGTTTGTCAAAGAATGAAGTCCGTGGCGCGCAGCGTCGTCACCCCCGCCACATTGACCGAGAAATCCGCCGTACCGTCACCATCCACGTCGAAGAACACCCGCGATCCGCTGGCCGTGGAGATGAAGCGCACCTCCCCGGCCTCGCCGGAAAAAGCGGCATGCCCAATGAAGCTGCCGGTTCCGACAAGCTGGTCAAAGTTGATCCTGTCGCCCTCGGCCCGGTTGAAATCCATGATCGTATCGCGGCCGCCGGCGGCATCGCTTTCGCCGCGCGCGATATACTTGAACTCATCCGCGCCCGCGCCGCCAAACAGGCTGTCGCGGCCCTGACCGCCGATCAGCGTATCGTCTCCGGCATCGCCATGCAGCCGGTCGCTGCCCTTGCCGCCGAAGAACAGATCATTCTGCCCCGCGCCGCGGAGCAGGTCGTCGCCGGTGCCACCATAGAGCGTTTCCCGCTGGTCGCCGCCAATGACGGTATCGCGACCGGCACCCCCATCCATCAGATTATACCCGGCGCCACCGAACAGCCGGTCCTGTCCGTCGCCGCCATAGATACGGTCGTTTCCGTTCCCGCCGAACAGCCGGTCATTGCCGCTCTCCCCTTCGATGGTGTCATTGCCAACGCCCCCGTTGGCCGTATCGTTGCCACCGCCCATCTTCAGATGGTCATGCCCGGCCATCCCGTCAAAGCGGTTGGCGTTGTAGGCGTTGCTTTCAGGCAGATCGCTGATCTTGTCATTGAAGGCACTGCCCCGGACATTGTGGACGCCATTGATTTGATCGCCCTCGGCATCACCGCCGAAACTGGTGCTGGTCTGGCCCGAGATCAGGCGCACATCCACCGCTGCCGATGACTGCGTGTAGAATACCCAGTCGGTTCCGTCCGCCCCGCCAGAGATCGAATCAGCCCCGGCGCCGCCGATCAGCGTGTCGCTGCCGCCGCCACCCGAAAGCGTGTCGCGGCCAGCGCCACCATGAAGCAGATCATCGCCATCGGCGCCGCCCATGTCATCCCGGCCGCCCCCGCCATAGATCGTGTCGTCGCCCGCCGCCCCGAACAGCGTGTCGTTGTCGCCAGGCCCGTCGCGGGTGGGGTCGCCGTAAAGAATGTTGTCGCGCTCGTTCCCGCTGATCCAGTCCTCGCCGGAGGAACCGCGCGCATTCTCGACAGAGCCGTTGACCAGCAGCGAGGTGCCCCAGTTTCCGACATGGTAGAAGAAGCCGCGAGCCTGGCTGGAAATGCCGTTTTCGACATAGTTGTCGAGACGGATCGAGGTCGGTTTTTCATAGCTTCCCTGGAACACCAGCCAGAACTTTCCCAATCCTGTGGCGGTCAGTTCCCGGTCCTTTCCGGGTGTTTCGTCGATGACATAGATAGTGTTCGGCATGGGGATCTCTGTCTGGCCTGAATTGAATGGGCCGAGAATTGCACAGGCCGCCAGGTCTGGCGTGCCCCGTTCGGGGTATGCGGCATCCCTGGGCCGAGTCGGTTTCGGATGGACGGTTTTATTCTTGGTAAAACTTCATTCCTGGATGCGCGGGTTTCCTATCGGAAACCGCAACTGGCGATTTTGCGTGGGCTTAGGTCGGAATCGGTCCTGTGGCCCCCGTTTCATGTCGGTATCGTGCTGCCATGAGATCGGGGTGCCACACCCAAGGGAGAGTAGAATGGCCTTCAAGACCGACATCGAGATTGCGCGCGAAGCCAAGAAGAAGCCGATTCAGGAAATCGGCACGAAGCTTGGCATTCCGACCGAACACCTGCTGCCCTACGGCCATGACAAGGCGAAGGTGAGCCAGGACTTCATCAAGAGCCTCGCGGGCAAGCCCGATGGCAAGCTGGTGCTGGTGACCGCCATCAACCCGACCCCGGCGGGCGAAGGCAAGACCACCACCACCGTGGGTCTGGGCGATGGTCTGAACCGGATCGGCAAGAAAGCCGTGATCTGCATTCGCGAAGCCTCGCTTGGCCCGAACTTCGGGATGAAGGGTGGCGCGGCCGGTGGCGGCATGGCCCAGGTCGTTCCGATGGAGGAAATGAACCTCCACTTCACCGGCGACTTCCATGCGATCACCAGCGCGCACAACCTGCTGTCGGCGATGATCGACAACCACATCTACTGGGGCAACTCGCTGGGCATCGACCAGCGCCGCGTCGTGTGGCGCCGCGTCATGGACATGAATGACCGTGCGCTGCGTGACATCGTGGTCAGCCTCGGCGGCGTGTCGAATGGCTTCCCGCGTCAGACCGGGTTTGACATCACCGTGGCCTCGGAAGTCATGGCTATCCTCTGCCTGTCGAACGATCTGGAAGACCTGCAAAAGCGTCTGGGCGACATCGTTGTGGCCTATACGCGTGACAAGCAGCCCGTCTACTGCCGTGACATCAAGGCAGATGGCGCAATGACCGTTCTGCTGAAGGACGCGATGCAGCCGAACCTCGTGCAGACGCTGGAAAACAACCCGGCCTTCGTGCACGGCGGCCCGTTCGCCAACATCGCCCATGGCTGCAACTCGGTCATCGCGACCAAGACCGCGCTGAAGCTGGGTGACTATGTCGTGACCGAAGCCGGTTTCGGGGCTGACCTTGGCGCAGAGAAGTTTTTCGACATCAAGTGCCGCAAGGCCGGGCTGAAACCGGCTGCCGCGGTGATCGTGGCGACCGTTCGCGCGATGAAGATGAACGGTGGCGTCGCCAAGGCCGATCTGGGCGCCGAGAATGTCGATGCGGTGAAAAAAGGCTGCCCGAACCTTGGCCGCCACATCGCCAACGTGAAGGGTTTCGGCGTGCCGGTGGTGGTTGCGATCAACCACTTCTACAGCGACACCGATGCCGAAGTGCAGGCCGTGAAGGACTATGTGGCCGCGCAGGGCGCCGAGGCGATCCTTTGCAAGCACTGGGCGCAGGGGTCTGCGGGCATCGAGGATCTGGCCAAGAAGGTCGTGCAGCTGGCCGAAAGCGGCGCTGCCAACTTCTCGCCGCTGTATCCCGATGACATGCCGCTGTTCCAGAAGGTCGAAACCATCGCCAAGCGCATCTATCACGCGGATGAAGTTCTGGCCGACAAATCGATCCGCGACCAGCTGAAAGCCTGGGAAGCGGCGGGCTATGGCCATCTGCCGATCTGCATGGCGAAGACGCAATACAGCTTCACCACCGATCCGAACCTGCGTGGCGCGCCCACCGGCCATTCGGTTCCGGTCCGCGAAGTGCGCCTGTCCGCCGGTGCGGGCTTCATCGTGGTGATCTGCGGCGAGATCATGACCATGCCGGGCCTGCCGAAAGTCCCGAGCGCCGAAGTCATCCGTCTGAACGACCAGGGCTTCGTCGAAGGCCTGTTCTGATCGCGGCACCGGGCGCCGCCTTGCCATCTCCCCCGCGAGGGATTACCTCGCGGGAAACTCTCTGGAGGTTGCGATGAAGGCCCCGTCCGACTGCCACAACATGACGGAACTGCGCGTGGAAATCGACGCGCTGGACAGTCAGATCGTGGCGCTGATCAAACGGCGGTCCGGTTACATCGACCGGGCCGCCGAACTCAAGCCCGCCGAGGGGCTGCCCGCCCGGATTGATACCCGTGTGGAAGAGGTGGTGGCCAAGGTTCGCGCCCGGGCCGAAGCCGAGGGGCTGGACCCGGCGCTGGTCGAAACGCTCTGGCGGCAGATGATCGACTGGTCGATTGCCCGCGAAGAAAAAGTGCTGGGGGCCTGAGACCCCGGAAGGGTCGGAAATGACGGCAACCCTGATTGACGGCAAGGCCATCGCGGCCCGCATGGTGGAAGAGGTCCGCGCCGAGGCGGCGGATCTTGCGGCCAGGGGCTGGGCACCCCGGCTGGTCTCCATCTCGGTAGGCGATGTGGCGGCGGCGGAGCTTTACGTCCGCAACCAGCAGCGGCAGGCCGAGGCCGCCGGTGTGGCCTTCGAGGCCCGCAATTATCCGGCAACCATCAGCCTTGAACAACTCACTGGCGTGATGATCGGCCTGAACGCCGATCCGCGCGTGAACGGCATCATCATCCAGCGCCCGTTGCCACCGCATATTCCGGTGAAGGCACTGCAAAAGGCGGTGCATCCGCTGAAGGATGTCGAGGGGATGCACCCCTCCTCCATCGGCAATATCGTCTATAACGACCTGGCTCTTGGCCCTTGCACAGCCGTCGCAGCGGTGGAAATCCTCAAGACCCTGCCATTGAACATCGAAGGGCTGGATGTCTGTGTGATCGGCCACAGCGAGATCGTGGGCAAGCCCATCGCCTTCCTGATGATGGGGCTGGGGGCCACGGTGACCGTATGTCACCACATGACCCGGCAGGTGGCGGTGCACAGCCGCGCCGCCGATGCGGTCTTTGTCGCGGTTGGAAAACCCGGCCTTGTCACGGGCGCCATGCTGAAGCCGGGCGCCGCGCTCATCGACATCGGGATCAACCGGGTTGAGGGCAAGACAGTGGGTGATGCCGATTTCGAAAGCTGCGCCAAAGTCGCGGGCTGGATCACCCCGGTGCCCGGCGGGGTCGGTCCGGTGACGGTGGCGACCCTTCTGAAAAACGCGGTTCTGGCGACCCGCATGCAAATGGATCATTACAGCGCCGCCTTCGCGGTCGAACGGTAGGGAGAACGGACATGACGGCGGCAATCATTGACGGCAAGGCTTTTGCAGCCAAGGTGCGGGGCGAGGTGGCGGCCCATGTCGCGCGCCTGAAAGAGGAACATGGCATCCAGCCCGGCCTCGCGGTCGTGCTGGTGGGTGAAGACCCGGCAAGCCAGGTCTATGTCTCGTCCAAGGGCAAGCAGACGGTCGAAGCTGGCATGGCTTCGTTCGAGCACAAGTTGGAAGCGGATACCTCGGAGGCCGATCTGCTGGCGCTGATCGACCGGCTGAATAAAGATCCGAAGGTCCATGGCATCCTTGTGCAACTGCCGCTGCCGGGGCATCTGAACTCTGAACTGGTGATCAACTCGATTGATCCGGCCAAGGATGTGGACGGGTTCCATATCTCCAACGTCGGTCTCCTGGGCACCGGGCAGAAAAGCATGGTGCCCTGCACGCCGCTTGGCTGTCTGATGATGCTGCGCGATCATCACGGCAAGCTTGCCGGCATGAATGCGGTCGTGGTGGGCCGGTCGAACATCGTCGGCAAGCCGATGGCGCAACTGCTCTTGGGGGACAGCTGCACCGTGACCATCGCTCATAGCCGGACCAAGGATCTGGCCGCCGTCTGCCGTGGTGCCGACATCCTCGTCGCCGCCGTCGGTCGCCCCGAGATGATCACCGGCGAGTATGTGAAACCTGGCGCCACCGTGATCGACGTGGGCATCAACCGGATTGAACGTGGCGGCAAGACCAAGCTGGTCGGCGACGTTGAATTTGCCTCGGCGGCTGCGGTGGCCGGGGCCATCACCCCGGTGCCTGGTGGTGTCGGCCCGATGACCATTGCCTGCCTGCTGGCAAATACGCTGACCGCCTGCTGCCGCGCCAATGGCCTGCCGGAGCCGTCGGGCCTGACCGCCTGATCACCGGCCCCCGAAGAGGACCTGTGGCGCAAATGCATGTCCCGGCTGGATAATCTGGCCGGAGACATTGCACAGGGCAGGGATTGCGCTTATCCAGTCAGACAGGTTGCATGCGTTCCTGGTGCAGATGTCTGGTTTCGTCGCTACATTGATTGCAGACTTCCGTAGCAAGATTCCGCTTGTCGCCTGGGTTGTGCTGACGCTGACTGTCGGCATATCGGGGCCATTCGGCAGCTACGTTGCGCTGGATCTGCCCGCGCGTCTGCTGTTCTGGGGCGTGATCTCTGCCATGGGGATCGGCGTGGGCGCCGCGATCCGGGCTTTCGTCCACGCTGTCATCGGATTGAGCGACCTTCAGCGTGGCGCTTTCCTTGTCGCCCTGCTTTCCTCCGTCATCATGACCCTGCCGCTGCATGCGCTGGCAGATCGGATGTTCGATCCCGACAAGGCAACAGCGCCCGACCTGCCCGATATCGCGCTGTTCATCTTCGCGACCTCTCTGGGTATCGGCGCGTTCCGCCACGCCCGCGAAAGCCGCCCCGAGGATGTGGCAAGCCCGCTGGTGCCGATCCTTCCCGACCTGCCGGCCAACGAGACCGAGACGGTTCCGCCGCCGCGCGTCGTCCAGCGTCTGGACCCCGAGTTGCACGGCCGCCTCGTCGCGCTGACGGTGCGCGATCACTATGTCGACGTCTTCACCGTGCGCGGCAAGGGCAGCCTTCTGATGCGGTTCGCCGATGCGATGGCGGAAACCGGCGAGGAAGAGGGCGTGCAGATCCATCGGTCGCACTGGGTTGCGCTTTGGGCGATCAAGGGGGTGGAGCGAGAGGGGGGCCGGATCTGGGTGCGCATGTGCCCGGAATTGCGTCTGCCGGTCAGCCGCACTCACCGCGTAAAGCTGGAAGAGCGCGGGCTGCTCTGAACCGTAGCCGCATAGGGAACCGCGAGGCAGCGTCGCCCCGTGGCGATCACAAGCGCCTGTGGACCCATCAGCAGGGCGAGTTCAGCCGCCCCGCAGTCCAGGCCGCCGGTATAAGCGCCATAGGCGGGCAGGATCAGACGTTCAGGATCTGACAGCAGGAAACAGGGCCGCCGCTGACCGGCGAGCGTAAGTTTCGGGTGGAAATGCCCCGAAACCTCGGCAGTCGCTTGCGCTACTGCAATATGGCGAAAGTGCAAGGGGCCAATCCGCGTTTCGGCCAGATGCGTGCCACCGATATTGCCAGGCCCCGGGTCGTGATTGCCCTCGATCCATCGCCAGTCGCGCCCGGCCATCAGACGCAGCAGCCAGAGCCGGTCAGCCTCGTCCATCTCGTCGCTGGCCGTCAGATCGTCGAAACTGTCGCCCAGACAGATCACCCGCGCCGCCGTTGTCGCTTCAAGATCGGCGTCAAGCCGGGCCAGCGTCGCGCGCGTCTCGTAAGGGGGCAACAGCGCGCCACCGCGCCGCGCCAGCCGGGCGGATTTGCCGAAATGCAGGTCGGACACGACCAGCAGGCTTTGCTCAGGCCAGTGAAGTGCACCGGAAGGCAACGCCCGAAGCGCACAGCTGGCAAATGTGAAGGCATGGGCATCCATGCGCCCGGTCTGCCGCAGCGCGGCCCGCTTTGCAACTTTGCTTCTTGCCCAAATACTCACCTTTGCGACAGTGCCGCCGGGCGCTCAGCGCAGGCTTTCGCGCAGCGCCTCGCCATAAAGGACCATCGTGCAATCGCCGCGCTCCGCCGCCTCAAGGACTGCCCGCCGCAATTCGCTGGCATCCGTCACGCCGCACACCTTCCATCCGCAGGCGTGCGCAATCGCGCCAAGATCAGGTGTCAGGATATCCACCCCCAGCGGTGGCACGTTCTGCGCGACCATGGCGGATTTGATCTCGCCATAGCCCTTGTTGTCATAGCAAAGCAGGATAACCGGCGCGCGGGCCTCGACGGCGGTGGTCAGTTCGGCCAGCGTGAATTGCAGCCCGCCATCGCCGATCAGGGCCAGAACCGGCCGCCCCTCTGCCAGGGCGGCTCCCGTGGCGGCAGGCAGGCCGTAGCCGAGCGTGCCAAAGCCGGTGGCCGAGTTGAAATAGCTGCCGGGCCGGGCTGCGGCGAAGCCCATGTTGCCCGCATAAACGGCCTGTGTGCTGTCCCCTACGATAAGCGTGTCGGGCAGGGTATCGCGAAGAAGATCCAACAGGGCCAGATCTCCGCGCAACGGCGCGGGCAGGGCGGACAATCCGGCTTGCGCGGCGGCGGCGCGGGCGGCGCCATCCCGCGTGTCGCGCGGGGTGATGGCGGCAAGCAGCGCCGCCGTGCCTTCACCTGCGTCGCTGGTCAGGCAGAGGTCGGGTGCCTTGCCGCGATGGGTCTGCACCGGGTCGATGTCCAGCCGGATCAGCCGTCCGGGGATGGCGAAGCCACCATCCTCATACATGTCGTAGTCGGTCGGCCCCATTTCTGTGCCTACCGCCAGCACCACATCCGCCCCTGCGATCAGCGCGCGGGTTTCGGGCATCGAGGCGGTCAGCGTCACCGCCAGCGGATGACCCGGCGGGAGGATGCCGCGTGCATTGGTCGTCATCACCAGCGGCGCATCCAGCGCTTCTGCCAAAGCAGGCAGGGCGGTCGCACGAGTGGCACCGCCGCCTGCAAGAATCACCGGCGCGCGAGCCGCAGACAGCATCGTCGCCGCCTCGACCACCGCCGATTGTGCCGGGGCAGGGCGCGGGGTGCGTGCGGGCTTCGGCAGGGGCAGGTGCCCGGCCGGGGCCAGCATCACGTCGATGGGAAGCTCCAGATGCACTGGCCGCGGGCGGCCACCCTCGAACAGCGCGAAAGCCTGTGCCAGCGCGGTTGCCAGCTCCTCGGGGCGGTGGACGGTGCGGCTGAAGGCGCTCACGCCGGCAACCATGGCCTGCTGGTTCGGCAATTCATGCAGCCAGCCCTCGCCCGAGCCCATGCGGCCATGGGCGTTGACGGTGGAAATCACCAGCATCGGCACCGAATCCGCATAGGCCTGCCCCATGGCGGTCAGGATATTCGTCATGCCGGGGCCGGAGATGATGAAGCATACGCCCGGCCGTCCACTGGCGCGGGCATAGCCATCGGCCATGAACCCCGCCCCCTGTTCATGGCGCGGCGTAACATGGCGGATGCCGCTGCCCGAAAGGCCACGGTAAAGCTCGATCGTATGCACGCCGGGGATGCCGAAAACGGTGTCCACCCCATAGGCGCGCAGCGCCTGCGTCAGCCAGACGCCGGTCGAGATGTCGGTGCTCATCGGTTACTTCGCTTTCCGCAATTGCCAGAGGGTCTTGCCCAGGATCACCGCCACGACGATGGCGATCAGCACCACCGAGATTGCGGCGATGGCCGGGTCGATGTTGTCGCGCAGCCCCATCCACATCAGTCGCGGCAGCGTCACCGCATTGACCGAGGTGATGAACAGCGTCACGCCGATCTCCTCCCACGACAGGACGAAGGTCAGGAAAAGCGCGGTCAGCAGGGTGAAGCGGATATTGGGCAGGATTACCCCGAACACCCGCGTCATCACGCCCGCACCCATCGACCGGGCTGCAAGGTCGATGCGGCGGTCAAGCTGTGACAGCGCGACCGAGATCAATACCACCGCGAAGGGCGCGATCATCACCGCATGAGCCAGTGCCACCCCCGCCCAGGTGTCATAGGCGATGACGCCGTTCACCTTTGAGAGCGTGATGAGGAAGAAATAAAGCGTCAGCGCCGAAACGACCGGCGGCGCCACCATCGGCAGCAGCGCCAGCCCCATCAGAAGCCCCGCAAAACGCGGCTGCAACATCCAGATCCCCAACGCAAAAGCCGTGGCCAGCGCCGTTGCCACCACCGAGGCGACAAGGCCGATGCGGATGGACAGCCAGATGCCCTCGGCCCAGACCGGCTTGTCGAGCAGGCTGCGGTAATGGCGCAACGACCATTCGGCATCGGGGACGGACAGATAGCGGTTCGGGGTGAAGCTGACCGGGATCACAGCAATCAGCGGCATCAGAAGGAACACCGCGATCAGTGCCGCGAGGATCAGCGGGATCGGGCCGGGGCGCAGCTGGATCATCGGGCCGCTCCTTTAGTCTGGCGCAGCATCAGGGCCAGCAGGGCGCCGACGGCGATCATCAGGATTACGCTGATCGCAGCGCCAAGGCCCCAGTCCGGGCTTTGGAAAATGCGCAGGTAGATCAGTTCCGCCACCATCACGCTGCGCCCGCCGCCAAGGATGGCCGGGGTGACGAAGAAACCCAGCGCGAAGACGAAGACCAGCAGCACGGCGCCAAGGATGCCGCTTTTCGTCATCGGCACGAAGACCTGCCAGAAGATGCGCGCACGGCTGGCCCCCATGCCGCGCGCCGCCATCAGCACACGCTCATCCACGGCGCGCATGGACGAGGCGAGCGGGAAGACCGCGAAGGGGACTAGGAAATGCACCATCCCCAGAACGACGCCAAATTCGTTGCGCACCAGTGTCAAAGGCTCGGAAATGATGCCCAGCGTTTGCAGCCAGCCATTGACCAGCCCCTTGTTCGACAGAAGCGCCAGCCAGCCAAAGGCCCGCGTGAGGACCGAAATCCAGAAGGGGATGAGGATGCACAGTTCCACCACCAGCCGCGCCACCGGCCCGCCGCGCACCCAGACCAGGGTCATCACATAGGCCGCCGCGACCGACAGCACCGTCACCAGCGCGCAGATGCGCAACGTGCGCCAGATCACCCCCAGCACCAAAGGGTCGGTCAGTGCGGTGCCATACTGGCCAAGGCCGGGTTCCGGCAGGGTCACGCTCCACTGCATGACACCGAGGAACGGCACGAGATAGGCTGCGCCGAGCAACAGCAGCAGCGGGCCAAGCAGCAGGATGTGGCGCGATGTCATGGCGGCTCCGGGTTGGGCGGCTCCGGTTCAGGGCCGCCCCCGGTGCGGGACCGGAGGCGGCGAAGGGCTCAGGCAGAGATGATCTTGAGGTATTCGTCCAGCGCCGGGCCGTAGTTTTCTTCATACCACGCCATGTCGAGCGGGATCTGAACCGCGAAATTCGCCGGATCCACGGGGTTATACCGCGCGTCCTCGGCGGGCAGCATCGCATCCGCCGCCGGATTGGCCGGGCCTTGCCCCAACATGCGGAACATGACGATCTGCTTTTCGGGGTCTTGCGCCGAGGCGATGAACTGCATCGCGGCTGCCGCGCCACCCGGATTTCCCTTCACCACGCCCATGGCGCCGGGCGCGACCAGCCCCTGATCCCAGATGAAGGCCACATCGCCTTCGCTGTCTTCCTCGATCAGCTTCGCGCGGGTTGACCAGATCAGCGCCATCGACGCCTCGCCGTTCAGAAGAATCGACTGGCTTTCCGAACCGCCGCCCCAGAAGGCCACCACATTGTCCTTGAAGGCGGCGATCTTGTCATGCGCGCGCTTGAGGTCGAGCGGATACAACTGGTCCGGCGCCACGCCATCGGCCAGAAGCGCCGCTTCCCACATGCCCGTGCCCCATTTGTACATGCTGCGCTTGCCGGGGAATTTCTCGGTGTCAAAGAAATCGGCCATGGATTTCGGCGGGTTGTCTTTGAACTTCGCAGCGTCATAGGCGATGATATAGCTGTAGAAATAGCTGGAGGCCGAATGGTCCCAGCCGAAACCGGGCCGCATCTTGCCCTTGTCGACCACCGCGTAGTCGATCTTTTCCATCATGTCCTTCTTGCCCAGGGCCTCGGCCGAGAAGGGATCAACGTCGACGATATCCCACGAAGGCTTGCCGCTTTCGACCTGTGCCGCGATGGCGCCTTCAGTCGGGCCCGAGCCGTCCTGCTTTACCGTGATGCCGGTGGCTTCGAGGAAAGCCTTGCCATAGGCCTCGTCATAGGCGGCTCCGGCGTCGCCGCCCCAGTTGACGAAGACCAGTTCCTTGGTTTCAGCCAGCGCGGGGGTGCCGCGCAGACCCAGCGCAGAGGTGCCCAAAAGCAGCGCAAGGCCAGTGGTGAAATCGCGGCGCGAGATCTGACCGCGCTTCAGGCGGGTTTGCAGGATATCCACGCAGTCACGTTCAAAAGGACCGTTCATTGCTATCTCCCTGTTATTGTTCGGTCTTACAGGTGCCGCCCGTGGCAGGGCGGATCGTCAAAGCAGAAAGCCGCGTTCCGGCGCCCAACTGGCCCAGACGGCGGCACCGGGGGCGAGGCCCGCAGGCAAGGCGGCGGTGGGCTGATGCAGCACCAGAGGCACGCCGCCTGGTGTCTGAAGTGACAGCCGGGTTTCGGCGCCCAGATAGGTGAGGTCTTGCAGCGTGGCAGCGACGGCATTCCCCTGGCCCGGTTCGGTCAGGGACAACGCCATGTATTCGGGCCGGATTGCCAGATCGCCATTCGGCGCTGCGGTCTCGACCGCGCGGCCCTCGATCCGGCCGCCGCTGACCGGCAGGATGTTGATATCGCCCAGAAACTCGGCCACGAAACGATTTGCGGGACGTTCGTAAACCTCGCGCGGCGGCGCGAGCTGTTGCAGCCGGCCGCGCTCAAAGATAGCCACCCGTGAGGACAGCGCCAGCGCCTCCTCCTGATCATGGGTCACGAAAACGAACGTGGTGCCGGTGTCGCGGTGGATGCGGCGCATTTCATCCTGCATCTGGCCACGCAGGTTCTTGTCGAGCGCCGAGAACGGTTCGTCCAGCAGCAGAACCGGCGGTTCATACGCCAGCGCGCGGGCCAGTGCCACACGCTGCTGTTGCCCTCCCGACAGACCGGCGGGGCGCTTGTGGCCGTGTCCGCCCAGCCCGACCATCTCCACCATTTCGGCGACCCGGCGTTTGACCTCGGCTGCGTTCCGACCCTGCACTTTCAGCGGAAAGGCAATGTTGTCCTCGACCGACATATGCGGGAACAGGGCATAGCCCTGAAACACCATGCCGAAACCGCGCGCCTCGGGTGGCATCGCCGTCATGTCGCGACCATCCAGCGTCAGCCGCCCCGAGGTGGGGGGCTCAAACCCGGACAGTACATTGAGGAAGGTCGTCTTGCCCGAGCCGGAGGGGCCGAGCAGCGTCAGGAACTCGCCCCGCGCGATGGTCAGCGTGATGTCGGCGAGGGCAGTGAATTGGCCGAACATCTTACCAATTCCGGTGGCGCCGATTTCTGCTGCTTGGCTCACGGATTCTTCCCTGCTGGCGGAGAGGCTCTCTCATCGTCAGGCAAAGCGTGGAAGCACTGCCTTTGAAAGACAACCGAAAGTTTTTCGCCTGCTTGTGAAATGAAATTTGTCGATCGCGGTGTTTTGTTCGACTTCCGCCTAATCCTGGGGCAGTTCTGCCCGCAGCCATCCCCGAAACGCCGCGCTGGCGGGATTGTCGGCCTTTTCCGGGGGCACGATCATGAAATAGGACCGGGGGGAGCGGATCGCCAGATCGAAGGGACGGATCAGAAGACCCGTCGCCATGGCCTGCTGGCAGATGAACTCGTCACCCATTGCCACCCCCTGCGCCCCAAGTGCGGCGGCATAGACAAGGTTCATGTCGGAAAAGCGGATGCCGGTCTGGGCCGCTTCGGTCGGCAGGCCGGACAGCTGAAACCACATTTCCCAATCCGCGAAATCGGTCAGATGCAGCAGGGTCGAGGACAAGAGCGCCTGCGGTGTATCCATCCCCTCGCGCCGGTTGAGCAGGATCGGGCTGCACAGGGGGGTGAACTCCACCTCCTTCAACAGCTCGACCTCCATGCCCGGCTGATTTCCAAGGCCAAAGGTGATGAAGACATCCACGTCCGGGTTACTGACATCATCCAGCCGGCGAGGGGTGACCAACGACACAACCACATCGGGAAAGGCGTCGGAGAAGCTGCCGATCCGCGTGCAAAGCCAGCTGGAGGCAAAGCCGGGCGGGCAACTGACGGTCAGCGCCCCGGTCACGCCGCGCGCCGCGTTGCGGGTGGCAGAGCCGGAAATGACGGCCAGCGCGCGCCGCACGTCGATGGCATAGGCAAGCCCCTGCGGCGTCAGTTCGACCCGGGTGCCGATACGGTTCATCAGCCGGAAGCCAAGATCGCGTTCCAGCAGGCGCAACTGATGGCTGACCGCGCTGCGCGTCAGGTTCAGCTCGTCCGCCGCCTGCCAGACGGTGCCGTGCCGGGCAAAGCTTTCCAGCGCGCGCAGCGCCTGGGTCGAAGGGATGCGGGACATCATGCTCTCCGGGTTCTGCGGCGAGGCTAGCTGCGGTTCGCGTGACTTTCCAGCGAAAGGTGAAATCCGTTTGCCGATGGCGGGAAGAGGTTTCACTTTTTCCCGCCTGCCTCCGGCGCTAGCCCTGAAAGGGCGGGTTTCCCGCGTTCAAGGCAGCAGGGAAACCACGCCGTGACCACGACCGACCTTTCGCCCGCCCAGAGAACTGCCCTTGCCGCCGTGGCCGCGCGCCGGGCCGATCTGTCGGACTGGTGCGCGACAATCTTTGACCACGGCGAGACGGCATGGCGCGAATACCGCTCTGCCGAATGGTATGTGGCGCGCCTGCGGGCCGAAGGCTTCACGGTCGAGGAAGGCTCGGCCGGGATGCCCACAGCCTTCTGCGCCGAATGGCACAATGGTGCCGGGCCGGTGATCGGCATGTATGCCGAATATGATGGTATTCCCGGCAATTGTCAGGCGGCCAGCACGCGGCGCGAACCCCGCGCGGGGCTGGGGTTTCAGGCGGGCGGGCATACCGACCCGCATTCGGGCCTCGGCATCGCGGGTCTGGGCGGCGCGCTGGCGGTGAAGGCCGCGATGGAGCGGCACGGGATACCCGGCGGCATCCGCTTTACCGGCGAACCGGCAGAAAAGGTGCGCGGATCGAAGCCCATCCATGCTGCGAAGGGCTATTATGACGGGCTGGCGGCGATCCTGTCCTTCCATCCGTTCTACATGCTGCCGATGTGCAATACGGTGCGCTGGGAAACTCACTGTGGTGCGGCCTATTCCATGGTCTATCGCTTCATCTGCGATACGCCCGAGGCATGGGGCCGCAGCGACGGGGCGCCGATCCCGCAATCGCATAGCGCGATCCGGGCACCGGGGGCGAATGATGCGCTGAACCTGATGTTCCTGACCTCGAAATCGCTGCGCGATTCCATGCTGCCGCATCAGGGCGGCTGGTCGATTTCCGAGGCGATTTTGACCGCCGGGCAGGCCACTGCCGACAACCAGCCCGCCGGTCTGGCCGAGGTGCAATACATGATGCGCGTGCCGACGCTGGTGATGGCCGAGGCGGTGACCGCAGCGCTCGACCGCAATGCCGAGGCGGCGGCGGCGATGACCGGCTGCCGGTGGGAACGGCACTGGGTCTGCAAGTCGCGCCCCGGTCTGGCCAATCACGCCATGGCCCGTGTGGTCTGGCAGGCGATGCAGACGGTGGGCGCCCCGGTCTGGGATGATAAGGCGGCAGCGGTGGCGCGCGAGATTCAGGCCAATCTCGGCCTGACCCCGATGGACGATCCCTTCATCCCCGAAATGTCACGCCTGATTGACCCCGAGGCGGCCGAGGCGATCCTGCGCCACGACCTGCCGCCGTCGCAGAAGAACTCCACCTCGGACGACTATACCGACATGACATGGCACGCGCCCACCGCGCGGTTCTACATCGCGCGCCCCGCGCTGCGGGCCCCGGCGGGCTATGCCTATCCAGCTTGGGTAATGAACGCGCTGGGCGGCATTCCGGCCACCATCGACCCGATGGTTCAGCGCGCCGCCGAGGTGCTGGCGCTGTCGGCGCTGCGCCTGCTGGAAGATGCCGGTGCGCGCGAGGCTGCCTGGGATGAATTCAACCGCCGCACCGGCGGCGGTGTCGGCGGCGCCGACTGGATCGCGCCGCTTTGCGATTACGACCCGCCGGTGAACTTTCGCTGGCCCGAATATGTGACAACCCCGCGCGGGCGGGACTGGTGGATCCCCTCTGCCATGCCCGGCGCCTGAACAGGAGAGATGCGATGAACGTGCAGACCCGTCCCGAGCCCTTCACCCTGCAACGCCGCAAGCCCGGCGGCGGCACGGCGCCGCTGTCCGGCTGGGGATTTGCCAATGAAACCGACCGGCTGACCGATGTGCTGCTGGGCAACCCCGCCTATCTGCGGCACATGGCGACCTCCAGCCTGTCGCGCAAGCATCTGCGGGAAAACCCCTGCAACATTCAGGTCGCACAGGCCCAGCACAAGGAACTGGTTGCGGCCTACGAACATTTTGGCGTCAAGGTGCATACCGTGCCGCCGGAGCCGGAACTGGCAATGCAGGTCTATACCCGCGATTCCAGCGTGATGACACCTTACGGGGCCTTCATCACCGCCATGTCGCAATGGTGGCGCCGGGGCGAGAACTATGCCGCGATCCGGCATTACGAAAGTCTGGGCATCCCGATCTATGACATGGTGACGGCGGGCACCTTCGAGGGTGGCGATTTCAACGTGATCGAGGAGGGCTGCGTGCTCATCGGCTGCGGCGGTGCCCGCACGCAGGAGGAAGGCGCGCGGCAGGTCGCCGGCTGGTTCGAGGCCGAGGGCTGGGAGGTGCGGCTGGCCTTCATCGACGAATATTATGTGCATATCGACCTGATGGTGGTGCCGGTCGCGCCGAAGCTGACCGCCGTCTGCCTTGCCTGCACCGAACCGGGCATCGTCGACTGGCTGAAGGCCAAGGGGCATGAAATCATCGACGTGCCGTTTCAGGACACTATGGCGCTTGGGTGCAATTTCATGTCTCTTGGCGGCGACAGGGTGATCGCGCCCTCAAGCTCGCAGGTTCTGATCGGGCAACTGAAGGCGCGTGGCTTCGAGGTGGCAGAGGTGGATATGTCCGAAATCTCCAAGACCGGCGGTGGCATTCACTGCATGGCACAGGCGTTGAAACGGGTGCCATGATCGACCCTGCGCTGGACCGACGCTTCCCCGATGCCGTGGCGATGGAGGCTGCGGGCGTACCCCGCATTCCACGCTTCGTGCGTGACTACATGGTCGGCGGGATCGGGGCCGAGGTCGGTCTGGCGCGCAACCGCAGCGCCCTGGATGCCGTGGCGCTGATGCCGCGCTATGTGGTGGAGTGCGCGGTGCCGGACCTGTCGGTAACGGTGGCGGGCGTGCGCTGGGCCGCGCCCTTCGCTGTGGCGCCGATGGGGCTGGGCGGGCTGATCTGGCCGGGGGCTGAACTGGCCATCGCGCGGGCGATGGGGGCGGCGGGGCTGGGGCATGTGCTGTCCACCGTGTCCACCACCGCGATGGAGCAGATCGCGCTGCTGGCTGGCGCCGGGCGGATCTTTCAGCTATATTCCTTTGCCGATCCGAAGATCGACGCCGCACTGATGGCGCGGGCGTGGGCGGCGGGATACGAGGTGCTGATGGTGACGGTGGATGTGCCCGGCGCCACCCGGCGACGGCGTGACATTCAAAGCGGTCTCAGCTTTCCGCCGCGCTTCACTTTACAGACGCTGTTGCAGATCATGGCCTGCCCACGCTGGGCGATGGGGCAGGCAGGGCGCGGGATTCCGGCGTTTCAGAACATCCTGCCCGTGCTGCCGAAAGGCAGTGTGACGGAACAGGCGGCCTTCATCGGGGCGCAGCTTGAGGGCCATATCGGCCCGGCCCGGCTGGCGCGGATCCGGGCGGTATGGCCGGGGCGACTGATCGTGAAAGGCGTGCTGTCGCCCGAAGACGCAGCGGTGGCGCTGGATTGCGGGGCGGATGGTGTGGTGGTGTCGAACCACGGCGGGCGGCAACTGGATGCCGCGCCCGCCTCGGTCGAGGTGCTGCCTGCGATCCGTGATCGTCTGGGCGAGGGCGCGCTGGTTCTGGCGGATAGCGGTGTGCGCTCGGGGCTGGATATTGCTCGGATGCTGGCGCGTGGCGCGGATGCGGTGCTGATCGGGCGCCCCTTCCTGCAAGCCGCTGCGGCGGCAGGCCCCCGGGGCCCCGCGCATCTGGCGGCGGTGCTGATGGCGGAATTGCGCACGACGATGGGGCAACTGGGCATGTCGCGGCTGGATGATCTCAGGGGGGCGGAATGGAGCCTGTGATGCTGCAAGATCTGCGCGCAGCACTTGGTCCGCAAGGTTGCCTGACCGGCGCCGATGTGCCCGAGGCCGCGCGGTCGGATGCGAGCCGCACCGGCCACGACCTGCCGCTGGCGTTGTTGCGACCTGCAAGCGTCGCGGAGGTTTCGGCCGCGCTGGCGATCTGCCACCGGCACGGCGTCGCCGTGGTGCCGCAGGGCGGCATGACCGGCCTCGCTGGCGGCGCGCAACCACAGACGGGGCAGGTCGCGCTGTCGCTGTCACGGCTGGCAGGGGTCGAGGAAATCGACGGCGAAGCCATGGCCATGGTGGTGCGGGCAGGCACCGTGCTGGAGGTCGCGCAGAAGGCGGCCGAGGCGGCGGGCTTCCTGCTGCCGGTCGATCTGGGCGCGCGCGGCTCGTGTCAGATCGGCGGCAATATCGCCACCAATGCGGGCGGGCTGCGGGTGCTACGCGACGGGATGACCCGTGACAACCTGCTGGGGATTGAGGCGGTGCTGGCCGATGGCACGGTGCTGAGCCAGATGACCAGAGTGGTGAAGAACAATACCGGCTATGACCTGCGCCACCTGTTCGCCGGGTCCGAGGGCACGCTGGGCGTCATCACCCGTGCGGTGATCCGGCTGCGCCCCTTGCCGGGGCCGCGGGGCACGGTGATGGCGGCGCTGCCGGATTTCGCCTCTGTGCTGCGGCTCCTGGCTATGGCGCGGTCGGCACTACCCGGCCTTTCGGCCTTCGAGGCGATGTGGCGCGACTATTTCACTTGTAGCCAGAGCCATCTGACCCATGTGGTTTTCGCCGATCCGCCGCCCTTCGCAGTGATCCTTGAGGCTGACGAAGGCCCCGCGCTGGAAGCGCTGCTGGAAGCCGCTTTCGAGGAGGGCGTGATGACGGATGCGCTGATCGCGCAATCCTTCGCCGAGGCGCGGCGCTTCTGGGCAGTGCGCGAGGGGCTGGAGATGGATGCCGCGATGCCGGGGCTGATCAATCTGGATGTCAGCCTGACGACCGGGCGGCTGGATGATTTCGCGCGGGCCTGCCGGGTGGCGCTGCTGGCGCGTTTCCCCGGCGCGCATGTGTCCTTCTACGGCCATGTCGCCGACAGCAATGTGCATGTCGCCGTGCATGTGCCGGGCGCGTCTGATGCCGAGGTGCATGAGGTTGATGCCATTGCTTACGGCGTGGTGCGCGACTTCGGCGGCTCGATTTCAGCGGAGCACGGGATCGGCACGCTGAAGCGTGACTGGCTGGGCTACAGCCGCGGCCCGGCGGAACTGGCGGCGATGCGGGCAATCAAGGCGGCGCTGGACCCGAAAGGGCTGCTCAACCCCGGCAAGGTGCTGCCGGGGTGAACTAGTCGCGCAAATTTCTTGCAGGAAATTTGCAAATTCGTTGCGGCGAATTTGGCGCTGGATGGTCAGCGTTCGGCCCAGTCAGGCGCGCGTTTTTCGATGAAGGCCTGAATGCCTTCGGCCGTGTCGCGCCACAGCATATTTTCCTGCATGACGGCGGCAGTATGGGCATAGGCATCGGCCAGATCGAGGCCGATCTGATCATAGAAGGCGCGTTTGCCGATCTTCACGGCGGCAGACAGTTTGGCCGCGACGGTCTGCGCAAGGGCCAGCGTGGCCTCCGACAGATCGGCATGCGGCACGACGCGGTTCACGAGGCCGACTTCGCGGGCGCGGGTCGCGTCGATGAATTCGCCGGTTGTCAGCATCTCGAACGCCACCTTGGCCGGGACATTGCGGCTGAGCGCGACCATCGGGGTCGAACAGAACAGACCAATGTTCACCCCGTTCACCCCGAGCCGCGTGCCTTCCGCCGCCACCGCCATGTCGCAGGAGGCGACGAGCTGGCAGCCGGCGGCGGTGGCGATGCCATGCACTTCGGCAATGACCGGCTGGGGCAGGGCGGGGATGGCCTGCATCACCGCGCCGCAGCGGGTGAAAAGGTCGAGGAAATAGGCGGCGCCCTTGTCGGGCGCCTGTCGGGCGGCCTGCATTTCCTTCAGGTCATGCCCGGCACAGAACGCCTTGCCCGCCCCGCGCAGGATGACGACGCGGGTGGTGCGATCCTCGGCCAGCGTCGCGAAAGTATCGGACAAGGCCGCGAGCATCGCATCGGACAGCGCGTTCAGGCTTTGCGGCATGTTCAGCGTCAGCCGTGTCACCGGGCCGAGGCTTTCGCGCTGGATCAGTTCGGTCATCTTGTCATTCCTCCCGTTTCACCGGAGGCTAGCGGTGAATGCGCAGGGAGGAAAGCGGATGCTGGCAATGGACAGGGCGGAATTACTGGCGTTTCTGGGGCGCGAGTTTCCGCAGGTGGCAGCGGATTTCGACATTGCGGCGGTGACGCCCGACCTGCTGACCATGCGCCTGTTGACGGCCGAGCGGCATCTGCGCCCGGGCGGCACGGTGTCCGGCCCGACCATGTTCGCGCTGGCGGATGTGGCGATCTATCTGGCGATCCTCAGCCGGATCGGGCCGGTCGCCCTTGCGGTCACGACCAATTGCAGCATCGACTTCATGCGCAAACCCGAGGCAGGGCGCGACCTGCTGGCCGAGGCGCGGCTGTTGAAGCTCGGGCGGCAGCTGGCGGTGGGCGATGTGCTGATCCGCAGCGAAGGGGCCGGGGGCGTGGTCGCCCGCGCCTCGCTGACCTATGCGATTCCGCCGCGCGGCTGAGCTGGTCAGCATGTCGTGCGGGTAAAGCGGCCTTCGACCGTGGCGCCACTTTCGATTGCAAGGGTGGTGTAATTGCTGTCGGCTGTCACCTGGGCCGCGGCGCGCAGCGTCAGTGTCACGCAGGAAATCTTGCCCTCGACCTTGCCGCGCACCTCGACCGTTTCGGCCATTACGGTGCCTTTCACAAAACCGTCGGCACCGACGATCAGGGTGCGGGCGGTGATCTTGCCCTCGATCTGGCCCATCAGCTCGACCGTTCCTTCAGAGCCGATGTCACCCTTGATCCGTACATCCTGCGCGATGACAGAGCGCCCGGCGGCGGCTGTGGTACGGGGCGATTCGGCGGGCAAGGTCATGACGCGGTCCTGAGAAGCTTTTGCCCGATAGAGGCGCAGGGGCGCGCGGTGGTCAAGGCCCTGTGCAGCGCAGGCGGGGATTTCCGCAAGGAGAGATGTCGGTTCGGGAGGTCGCTTCCGGGCGTGACAAGTACCTGCGCGGGTGGTTGGATGCAGAAAATGATCAAATTGAACAGGGAGTGCCGTCATGACGGAGGACAGCTTCTTTCACCCGGTTTCGGGATTCGACCTGCCGCGCTTTGCAGGAGTGCCGACCTTCATGCGCCTTCCGCATGTGGCCCTCGACAACCCGCGACTGTCGGAGGTGCAGGTGGGGCTGATCGGCGCGCCATGGGACGGCGGCACGACCAACCGCCCGGGTCCGCGCCACGGTCCCCGACAGTTGCGCGACTATTCCACCATGATCCGGGCGCAGAACGGCGTGACCGGCATCCGGCCCTTCGAGATGGTGCGCTGCGCCGATCTGGGTGACGTCGGGCCAAATCCGGCGGATGTGATGGACAGCCTGAAGCGAATGGAAAGCTTCTATTCAAAGGTGCGCGCGGCGGGGATCGTGCCGCTGACCGCCGGGGGCGACCATCTGTGCACGCTGCCGATCCTGCGGGCCCTCGCAAAGGACCGGCCTCTGGGCATGATCCATTTCGACAGCCACACCGACCTGTTCCACAGCTATTTCGGCGGCACGATGTATACCCATGGCACACCCTTCCGCCGCGCGGTTGAGGAGGGGCTGCTGGACCCCGCGCGCGTCACCATGATCGGGATTCGCGGCACGGCCTATGACAGCGAGGACCGCGACTTTGCCAGGGCGGTGGGCATCCGCGTCATCCCGATCGAGGAATTCCATGTCCGGGGTGTCGAGGATGTGATGGCCGAGGCACGGGATCGCGCGGGCGCGGGCGATACCTATGTCAGCTATGACATCGACTTCGTGGACCCGGCCTTTGCCCCGGGCACCGGCACGCCGGAGGTGGGGGGACCGAACAGCTGGCAGGCCTTGCAGGTGGCCATGGGGCTGCGCGGGGTAAAGATCGTCGGCGCCGATCTCGTCGAGGTTTCGCCTCCATTCGACCCGTCGGGCGGCACGGCATTTCTCGGCGTCTCGATCATGTTCGAGATGCTTTGCGCCATTGCCGAGGGGCTGGCGGGGCAGGAGTGCTGACCCCGTCATGCGAAGCGCGATGCCCACGGGATATCTTGGAGACAGAAAATGACAGGTGACGCGATGTTTCGGGCCGATCTGATCGTGACCAATGCGAAGGTGCTGACGATGGATGCGGGATGTCCGCGTGCCGAGGCGGTGGCGATCCGGGGCGGGCGGGTGCAGGCTGTCGGTACGGCCGGGGGGATCGCCGCGCTGGCCGGGCCGGATACGCGGGTCATCGACGCGGGCGGGCGCACGGTTCTGCCGGGGTTTGTGGAAAGCCACCTGCATCTGGTTCTGGGCGGGGCGGAACTGACGCAGCTGCAACTGGGTGGGTTACATGGGCCTGAGAACCTGAAGGCGGCGTTTGCAGGCTATGCGGCGGCCAATCCTGATGCGCCGCTGCTGATGGCGCAGGGGGCGGAATACGGGATTCTCGACCATCCGGTGACGCGGGCGGATCTGGATGCGGTGATCGCTGATCGTCCGCTGGCGATGATGGCGCCGGATCACCACACCGTCTGGGCCAATACTGCCGCGCTGGAGGCCGCCGGGCTGCTGCACGGGGCAGCCATGCCGCATGGACATGAGGTCGTGATGGGCGAGGACGGTCTCGCCACCGGTGAACTGCGCGAGTTCGAGGCCTTCGGGCCGGTGCTGGCGCTGGGCGGAGAGGCGCATCTGCAACTGGGCATTGCGACCGGCGGCGAGCCCGACCCCTGGCCCGATGCCGCGCAGCGCGAGGCGGACAAGCAGAAGATCGCGGCGGGACTGGCGCATTGCGCTGCGCATGGCATCACATCAATGGTGAACATGGATGGCAACCGCTACACCCTGACCCTGCTGTCAGAGATGGAGGCCGAAGGTCGGTTGACCGCACGGGTCAAGGTGCCCTTCCACTTCAAGCCGCATATGGAACTGTCCGAACTGGACCGGGCAGAGGCGA
>NZ_LJSC01000041.1:105423-107190 GCF_001303875.1 Gemmobacter sp. LW-1
GTTCCTGCTTAAAGCTAATCTGAGCAGGGTAAGCCGGCCCCTAAGGCGAGGCCGAAAGGCGTAGTCGATGGGAACCACGTTAATATTCGTGGGCCAGGAGGATGTGACGGATCGCAGGTGTAGTTCGGTCTTATCGGATTGACCGGGCTGCTGAGCGGTTCCTGGAAATAGCCCTCCATCAGACCGTACCCCAAACCGACACAGGTGGACTGGTAGAGAATACCAAGGCGCTTGAGAGAACCACATCAAAGGAACTCGGCAAAATGCTCCCGTAAGTTCGCGAGAAGGGAGCCCCTCTTGTGCGCAAGCATGGGAGGGGGGCACAAACCAGGGGGTGGCGACTGTTTACTTAAAACACAGGGCTGTGCGAAGCCGTAAGGCGACGTATACAGTCTGACGCCTGCCCGGTGCTGGAAGGTTAAAAGGAGGGGTGCAAGCTCTGAATTGAAGCCCCAGTAAACGGCGGCCGTAACTATAACGGTCCTAAGGTAGCGAAATTCCTTGTCGGGTAAGTTCCGACCTGCACGAATGGCGTAACGATCTCCCCGCTGTCTCTGATGTGGACTCAGCGAAATTGAACTGTGTGTCAAGATGCACACTTCCCGCGGTTAGACGGAAAGACCCCATGAACCTTTACTCCAGCTTTGCACTGGCATCAGGATTGTGATGTGCAGGATAGGTGGTAGGCATCGAAGCAGAGACGCCAGTTTCTGTGGAGCCTCCCTTGAGATACCACCCTTCGCACTCTTGATGTCTAACCGCGGCCCGTCATCCGGGTCCGGGACCATGCATGGTGGGGAGTTTGACTGGGGCGGTCGCCTCCCAAATCGTAACGGAGGCGCGCGAAGGTTGGCTCAGAGCGGTCGGAAATCGCTCGTTGAGTGCAATGGCAGAAGCCAGCCTGACTGCAAGACTGACAAGTCGAGCAGAGACGAAAGTCGGCCATAGTGATCCGGTGGTCCCAAGTGGGAGGGCCATCGCTCAACGGATAAAAGGTACTCTGGGGATAACAGGCTGATGATGCCCAAGAGTCCATATCGACGGCATCGTTTGGCACCTCGATGTCGGCTCATCTCATCCTGGGGCTGGAGCAGGTCCCAAGGGTATGGCTGTTCGCCATTTAAAGAGGTACGTGAGCTGGGTTTAGAACGTCGTGAGACAGTTCGGTCCCTATCTGCCGTGGGTGTAGGAGACTTGAGAAGAGTTGCCCCTAGTACGAGAGGACCGGGGTGAACGTTCCACTGGTGGACCAGTTGTCGTGCCAACGGCAGTGCTGGGTAGCTATGAACGGACAGGATAACCGCTGAAGGCATCTAAGCGGGAAGCCCCCTTCAAAACAAGGTCTCCCTTGAGAGCCGTGGAAGACCACCACGTCGATAGGCCGGAGGTGTAAGTGCAGCAATGCATTCAGCTGACCGGTACTAATTGCTCGATAGGCTTGATTTGATCCAGTAACAGCAAGACTGGTCAAAAGCTCAAAACCTGAACAAGCGCTACTGCGCCTGATGTTCCTCATAAACGGGTCTTTCCTCGGTTTGGTGGTCATAGCGCTGGCTAAACACCCGATCCCATCCCGAACTCGGCCGTTAAGGGCCAACACGCCAATGGTACTGCGTCTCAAGACGTGGGAGAGTAGGTCACCGCCAAACCTAGAAAAGACCCCATCAACGATACAAAAAACACCCGGACGCGGGGTGGAGCAGCCCGGTAGCTCGTCAGGCTCATAACCTGAAGGCCGCAGGTTCAAATCCTGCCCCCGCAACCAAA
>NZ_LJSC01000042.1:0-36950 GCF_001303875.1 Gemmobacter sp. LW-1
CGCCCGGCCCCGCTGCTGCGCCCCGCTGCGACCCGGATGCCGGTTGCGGCTGCGGTCCTGCCCGCGCAGCCCGCCATGTGGCGTGACGAGGCCGAGACGATTGTGCCCGCCGCTCCGCGCATGCAGGCGCCTGCCCCGGCGCCGGTGGCCGAGCCGGTGGAAGACGCCTATGATGACTGGTCGCCGGATGATAATTACGAACCGGATTATGACCCGACGCCGGTGAGCCACGTCGCGCCGTTGCGTGCCGAAACGGGCGGGATGCCCGCACGTCCGTCGGCGCCTCTGGTCACGCCCGAGGTGAAACGCGGTGTGGTGCAGCATCCGGCCAAGAAGCCGATCACGCCGTCACGTCAGGCGGTGGCCGAGTCGCAACCGCGCCTGCGTTTCGAGGATCAGGTGAACGCGGCTTACGAATTGCCACCGTTGTCGCTTCTGGCCTCGCCGTCGACGATCACGCGCCACGCGCTGTCGGACGAGGCGCTCGAAGAAAACGCCCGGATGCTGGAATCCGTGCTGGATGATTACGGCGTGAAGGGCGAGATCGTCTCGGTCCGCCCCGGCCCGGTCGTCACCATGTATGAACTCGAACCGGCGCCGGGCCTGAAGGCCAGCCGGGTGATCGGGCTCGCCGATGACATCGCACGCTCGATGTCGGCGCTGTCGGCACGGGTATCCACCGTTCCGGGCCGCTCGGTCATCGGGATCGAACTGCCCAATGCCAGCCGCGAAAAGGTGGTGCTGCGCGAAATCCTCGCCGCGCGCGACTTCGGTGACAGCCAGCTGCGCCTGCCGCTGGCGCTGGGCAAGGATATTGGTGGCGACCCGATCGTGGCGAACCTCGCCAAGATGCCCCACCTGCTGATCGCCGGGACCACCGGGTCCGGGAAATCCGTCGCCATCAACACCATGATCCTCAGCCTGCTCTACAAGCTGACGCCTGAGGAATGCCGCCTGATCATGATCGACCCGAAGATGCTGGAACTTTCCGTCTATGACGGGATTCCGCATCTGCTGTCGCCCGTCGTCACCGATCCGAAGAAGGCGGTCGTCGCCCTGAAATGGGTGGTGGGCGAGATGGAAGAGCGCTACCGCAAGATGTCGAAGATGGGGGTGCGCAACATCGACGGCTATAACGGCCGGGTGCGCGAGGCGCAGGCTGCGGGCGAGATGTTCAAGCGCACCATCCAGACCGGCTTTGACGAGGATACCGGCGAGCCGGTGTTCGAAACCGAGGAATTCGCGCCCGAGCCCTTCCCCTATATCGTCGTCATCGTTGATGAGATGGCCGATCTGATGATGGTCGCGGGGAAAGAGATCGAAGCCTGCATCCAGCGCCTCGCACAGATGGCGCGGGCCTCGGGCATCCACCTCATCATGGCGACGCAGCGGCCTTCGGTCGATGTGATCACCGGCACGATCAAGGCGAACTTCCCCACCCGGATTTCCTTCCAGGTGACCTCGAAAATTGACAGCCGCACCATTCTGGGCGAGCAGGGCGCGGAACAGCTTCTGGGCCAGGGCGACATGCTTTACATGGGCAACGGCCAGCGCATCACGCGTATCCACGGGCCCTTCGTGTCGGACGAAGAGGTCGAGGAAATCGTGAACCACCTCAAGAGCTTTGGCCCGCCGCAATATATGTCGGGCGTGGTGGAAGGCCCGGATGACGAGGTTGCCAGCGATATCGACGCGGTGCTTGGCCTCAATGCCGGGGGTAATACCGATGGCGAGGACGCGCTTTACGATCAGGCGGTGGCGATCGTGGCGCGTGACCGGAAATGTTCGACCTCCTACATTCAGCGCAAGCTGGGCATCGGCTACAACAAGGCCGCGCGTCTGGTGGAGCAGATGGAGGAGCAGGGTGTCGTCACGCCAGCGAACCATGTCGGCAAGCGGGAAATCCTGATCCCCGAGGCGTGAAGAAGGGGGCTGTCCGCCCCCTCTTGCCCTGCGGCCAATTCACCCCCGAGGATATTTTCACTAAGATAAAGGATCAGCCGCCGAGGTGCCGGGTGCCGCGCGTCTCGGCCAGGCGCATCTGGTGCATGCGTTCGCGGAAGCGGGCGCGGTCGGCCTCGGAATATTCATTCGCGCAGTGATGGCAGCAGACGCCTTCCTCGTATTCCGGGCGGGACAGATCCTCGGGTTGCAGCGGGCGGCGGCAGGCGTGGCAGGTGGCAAGCCCGCCCGGAACGAGGCCGTGACCCACGCTGACGCGCTGGTCAAAGACATAGCACTGACCATCCCAGAGGCTTTGATCCTCGGGCATGTCCTCCAGGTATTTCAGGATGCCACCCTTGAGGTGGAAGACCTCTTCCACGCCCTGCGCCAGCAGAAAATTCGTTGATTTCTCGCAGCGGATACCGCCGGTGCAGAACATCGCGATGCGCTTGTTGTGAAAGCGATCCTTGTTCGCCTCCCACCATGCGGGGAAATCACGGAAGCTGGTGGTCTGCGGGTCGATGGCGCCACGGAAGGTGCCGATGGCGACCTCGTAATCATTGCGGGTGTCGATCACCGCGACATCGGGCTGGCTGATCAGCGCGTTCCAGTCTGCGGGCGCGACGTAATGGCCGACACGGGCGCGCGGGTCGACATCGGGTTGCCCCATGGTGACGATCTCGCGCTTCAGCCGGACCTTCATGCGGCCGAAGGGCATGGTTTCGGCGTGGCTTTCCTTGTGCTCCAAATCCGCGCAGCCGGGCAGGGCGCGAATATGGGCCAGCATCGCGTCAATCCCGCTGCGGGAACCGGCGATCGTGCCGTTGATCCCTTCCTGCGCCAGCAGGAGCGAGCCTTTGATGCCCTGCGCCTCGGCCAGTGCAAAGAGCGGCGCGCGCAGTGCAGCGGGGTCGGGGAAGCGGGTGAAGTGGTAGAGCGCTGCAATGGTGATCATGGCACGGGCATAGGTCAGCGCCCCCTGGCTGGCAAGAGCCGCGCGCAGGGGTGCGGCGTTGACGCAAGCTGCGGGCGGCCTTACGCAAGAGGGGCAGCAGTGAAAGAGGACCAGCCATGACCGAGGCCCTGATCGTCATCGACGTCCAGAACGATTTCTGTCCCGGTGGCGCGCTGGCGGTTGTGGGGGGCGACGAGATCGTGCCCGAGATCAACGCGATGCTGGCCGATTACTCCGTGCGTGTGCTGACACAGGACTGGCACCCGGCGGATCATGCGAGCTTCGCCGCCAATCATCCGGGCACTTCGCCATTCTCCATGGTCGAGATGCCCTATGGTCCTCAGGTGTTGTGGCCGGTGCATTGTGTGCAGGGCACCGCCGGGGCGGGCTTTCATGCCGGGCTGAATGCCGATGCCGCCGATCTGGTGATCCGCAAGGGCTTTCGCACCGGGATCGACAGCTATTCGGCGTTCTTCGAAAATGACCACACGACGCCAACTGGGCTGGAGGGCTATTTGCGCACGCGCGGGGCTACGGATCTGACGTTGGTTGGGCTGGCGACGGATTTCTGCGTGGCCTATTCGGCTCTGGATGCTGTGCGGCTCGGGTTCGATGTGAAGGTCAGGCTTTCTGCCTGCCGGGGGATCGACCTCGACGGTTCGCTGGTTGCAGCGCTGGAGCAGATGCGGAATGCGGGTGTGAAACTCGTCTGATGCACACGGTCTGTTAAGGTCCGGCATCTAGCCTGTGCGGGAAATCTGCAGGGCGTTGGGATGGATACGGCAGTCGCCGATGCGCGCGAAAGCTTCATAAAACGGAACAGCCCCGATGGATTGTTCCGCCGCTATGCGCGTGGGCGGGTTCGCACCTTTCTGGTGCGTCAGACGATGACCGGAATCGGCGCCGCAGTGATTGGCGCGCTTGGCGCTGCCTGGATGGCCCCGGCGAGCATCGCGCTGGCGCTGGGCGGCGAAGCGGTGGATTGTCTGGTGCTGCGGCTGATCCTGCGGTGCTGCCCCGACCGTATTCCGCCCGGGCTGCGCAGGCTGGCGACAGCTTCTGCCGGGTTTCAGGCGCTGACAATTTCTGGCTGCATTGCGCTCTGCTGGCATGTGATCCCGCTGATCGGGGCGCAGGTCTTTGCCGCCGTCTTCCTGATGTCGGCCATCCTGAATGCAGGTCTGGTTCGGCACCATTTCCCTGAAGGCGGCGCGGCACGTCTGGGCGTGTATGGTGTGTCTGCTGTTGCGTTGATGGTGGACCTGCTGTCGCAGCACGGCCCTGACAGTCTGTTTCTGATCCTGTCGATCCTCATTCTTGGCTACAGCACCGCGCTGTTCATTCGCGCGGTCGAGAAAGGGCGGCACGAACGGGGCCGCTTCGAACGCGCGCTTCTGGATGAACAGCTTGCGCTGAGCCAGTCGCGCGAGGCGCTGGCAGAGGCCGCGCGCAAATCGGCCCGGCTTGCGCTTGTGGCGCAGCATGCGGGTGACAGCGTGGTGTTCACGGGGGTGGATGGCAGCATCCAATGGGTTAATCCGGCGTTTACCCGCATCACCGGATACACGTTTGAGGAGGCGCTTGGTCGCAAGCCTGGCGATCTGTTGAATGCGCCCGAGACGCGGGCCGAAGATCTGGCGCAGCCGGTGCGGCTGGAGCTTCAGAACCGGCGCAAGGATGGTCAGCGTCTCTGGATGGATGTATCGCTGACGCCGGTTCTGGATGCCGGGGGCCGGGCCGAGGTGTTCATCGCGGTGGAACGCGACGTGACCGAGGCGCGCCTGCATGCCGCTGAACTCGCTGCGGCGCGCGAGGCAGCAGAGGCTGCCGCACGGACAAAATCGCAGTTTCTGGCGACGATGAGCCATGAAATCCGCACCCCGCTGCATGGCGTGATCGGAATGGCAGAACTGCTGGGCGATACGGCGCTGGACCCCGAGCAGCGGGATTATCTGGATACGATCATCGAATCCGGACGGGCCTTGGTGACGATCATCAATGATGTTCTGGATCTGTCAAAATTGCAGGCCGGAAAATCCGATCTGCTGACCGAGCCAATCTCGGTCGCCGCGGGCGTGGAAAGCGTGGTTA
This sequence comes from Gemmobacter sp. LW-1, assembly GCF_001303875.1. Lineage (NCBI taxonomy): Bacteria > Pseudomonadati > Pseudomonadota > Alphaproteobacteria > Rhodobacterales > Paracoccaceae > Gemmobacter > Gemmobacter sp. LW-1. The sequence goes on from NZ_LJSC01000042.1 coordinate 4,991, forward strand.
ATCTGCTGCGCCCCTCTGCCGCGAAGAAGGGGATAGCGCTTCGGATTGTGCTGCCTGACCACCTCCCACGCCATCTTGGGGACGGCGGGCGGATACGCCAGATCCTGCTGAATGTGCTGGGCAATGCGGTGAAATTCACCGATCAGGGCTTTGTCATCGTGAGGCTGGATTGCCAGCCCGGTCCCGAGGCGGACCGGCTGCAGATAGAGGTCGAGGATACCGGCATTGGCATTGTGCCCGAGCGGCTGGAGACCATATTCGACAGTTTCACTCAGGCTGACAGCACCATTTCCAGAAGGTTCGGCGGATCGGGGCTGGGTCTGACGATCTCGCGCCTGCTGGCGCGACAGATGGGTGGGGATATCACGGTCGCCGCTCTTCCGGGCCGAGGGTCGGTCTTTACCGTGACGCTGCATTTGCGGCGGGCGACCGGGGCCATGCTGATGACACCGGCAGTCGGACAGGGGGCCGCGCCCCGGACCGCGCTGCATGTGTTGATCGCGGAAGACAATGCTACGAATCTGATGATTGTCCACAAGCTGCTGGAGCGTTGTGTCGCCCGGGTCACCACCGCCCGCGACGGTGCCGAGGCGCTGCGCCAGTACAAGGCGGACCCGCCGGATCTGGTGCTGATGGATCTGTCGATGCCCGGCATGGATGGTCTGGCTGCGACACGGGCAATCCGCGCATATGAAGCAGCAACGGGCCTGCCGCGTTGCAAAATCGTGGCCCAGACGGCCTTTTCAGAGGGTGAGCAAGGGGCGGCCGTGGTAGCGGCCGGGATGGATGGCATGCTGTCCAAGCCACTGGTACGCCGGGAACTGTATGATTTGCTGACCCGGGTGGCGCATCATGGCGATACGGGTTTTGACGTTTCCCCCGCCGATGCCTTAGACATGGGCGCAAAGGGAGAGGCGTCATGGTCGATATCGCAACACGGGTCCACAACCACAACTGGAAGATCGACCCGATCGTCCGTTCGCTGATCGATACGGATTTTTATAAACTGTTGATGTGCCAGTCGATCTTCCGCAACAAGCCGGACACGACGGTGGTGTTCAGCCTGATCAACCGCACCAAATCCATCCGCCTCGCCGAGTTGATCGACGAGGGCGAACTGAGGGAACAGCTGGATCATGTCCGCTCGCTGAGCCTCAGCCGCGGGGAAAGCACCTGGCTGCGGGGGAATACCTTTTACGGCAAACGCCAGATGTTCCGCCCCGATTTCATGGAATGGTTCGAAGGGATGCGCCTGCCCGACTACCATCTTGAAAAGCGGGATGGCCAATATGAGCTGACCTTCGAAGGTCGCTGGCCCGAGGTCATGCTGTGGGAAATTCCTGCGCTTGCCGTGCTGATGGAACTGCGCTCGCGTGCGGTGCTGCGCGACATGGGCAAGTTCGAGCTTCAGGTGCTTTACGCCCGGGCCATGGCCCGCCTGTGGGAAAAGATCGAGCGGCTGCGGCGGATCGAGGGGCTGAAGATCGCGGATTTCGGCACGCGGCGGCGTCATGGCTTCCTGTGGCAGGACTGGTGCGTGCAGGCGATGCAGGAAGGTCTGGGCGATGCGTTCATCGGCACCTCGAACTGCCGTATCGCGATGAAACGCGACATCGAGGCCATCGGCACCAATGCCCATGAACTGCCCATGGTCTATGCCGCACTGGCAGAAAGTGATGCCGAACTGGCTCAGGCGCCCTATCGCGTTCTTGCGGACTGGCATGACGAACATGACGGTAATCTGCGGATCATTCTGCCCGATACTTTCGGCTCGGAAGGGTTTCTGAAACATGCGCCGGACTGGCTGACCACCTGGACTGGTATCCGCATCGACTCGGGCGATCCGGCGGGGGCGGCCGAAATGGCGATCCGCTGGTGGAAGGAGCGGGGCGAAGATCCGACCCGCAAACTGGTGATCTTTTCGGATGGGCTGGATGTCGAAAAGATCGAGGAGCTCCACGCCCGCTTCGTCGGGCGGGTCAAAGTATCCTTCGGCTGGGGCACCATGCTGACCAACGATTTCCGGGGGTTGGCAGGGGACCGGCTGGCCCCGTTCAGCCTTGTCTGCAAGGCGGTCAGCGCGAATGGGCGGCCCACGGTGAAGCTGTCCGACAATCCGAACAAGGCGATGGGCCCGGCGGAGGAAGTGGCCCGCTACAAGCGGGTCTTCGATGTCCGTGATCAGGATGCGCAGGATCTGCTGGTCTGACGCAGGTCAGGTCAGCAGACGCAGCATCACAAAGATCAGCGCCGACAGCAGCGCGGTCAACGGCACGGTGACAACCCAGGCCGCCCCGATGGACAGGATATGGACGCGGCGCACCAGCTTGCGGCGCGACCGTTCTTCCGGCGGGACGGGCTTACCCTTGATGATGCCGGTCCGCCGGGCTTTCCGGTCGGCATGCCATTCCCGGTAGAAGCCGACGCCGAACACCGCCCCGACAGCGATATGGGTGGAACTGACCGGCAGGCCAAGCCAGCTTGCCACGATGACCGTGATCGCTGCGGACAGGGCGACGCAATAGGCGCGCATCGGGTTCAGCTTGGTGATCTCGGTGCCCACCATGCGGATCAGCTTGGGCCCGAACAGTGTCAGGCCAAAGGAAATCCCGGCTGCGCCGATCAGCATGACCCAGAGCGGAATCCCCACCTTGTCGGAGGTGGCGTGATCGGTCACCGCATGGACGATGGCCGCCAGCGGGCCAACGGCATTGGCCACATCATTGGCGCCATGCGCGAAGGAGAGCAGCGCGGCCGAAATGACCAGCGGCATCGAGAACAGCACCTTGAGCGAGTTCTTGCGGTTCTCCATCCCTGCGGATTTGCGCCGGATCAGCGGGCGGGTGATCACAACCGCTGCGATTCCGACCGCAAGTCCCAGCAGCAGGGCCATGGGCATCGAGACCGAGAACAGCTTTTTCAGGCCCTTGACGGCCAGATAGGTGGTGAAGGTGCCACCCATGATCCCGATGAGCACAGGCACCCACAGCCGCGCCGCGCCAAGCTTGTCTTCGACATCATTGATGCGGGATTTGATGAAGGCAAGGAAGCCCGCGGCGATGATACCCCCGAGAATAGGCGAGATCACCCAGCTTGCCGCGATCTGCCCCATCTTGCCCCAGTCCACCGCGCCGAAACCGGCGGCGACAACGCCAGCACCCATCACGCCGCCGACAATGGCATGGGTTGTCGAGACCGGCGCCCCGAACCAGGTTGCAAGGTTCAGCCAGAGCGAGGCGGCGATCAGTGCGGCCATCATGGCCCAGATAAAGGTCTGCGGGTCTGCCACAGCTTCAGGCGCCACGATCCCGCCCGAAATGGTGGACACGACATCGCCGCCCGCGATCAGCGCACCCGCTGTTTCGAATACGGCGGCGATAATCAGGGCGCCGCCCATGGTCAGGGCATTGGCGCCGACCGCAGGCCCCATGTTGTTGGCAACATCATTGGCGCCGATGTTCAGTGCCATATACGCGCCGAAGGCCGCCGCCGTGATGATGATGACAGAATTGGGTGCCCCGCCGGTCAGGATGGCCGCCGCAATGGCGCACAGGGCGATGAACGCGAGGCCGATGCCGACCGCAATCAGGGGCCGGGACAGGAAGACGGTTGCCTGCTCCAGCACCACGAGGCGGGACAGATCCTTGTCGAGCGTCTTCCACTTGTTCTGCTGAAATTGTGGCATGTTCCGTCATCGGCCTGTTACACGCGCTGCGCATAGCCCGGCCACTGCGGACGGGCAACCGATTCCCGGTTTATTCCTGATGTTTTGGTCAGTTTCCCGCGGAAAGCTGGCGGTCGGCCCACATCGTCGCGCGGGCAATATGACTGCGGTGAACCGGGTGATCGGCAGGAAGACGGGTCATCGCCCAGCCGACCGAAGCCAGCACGCGCGCCAATGTGAACAGTGGCACCATATTGAAATCATCTTGCCGAAGGCTGCCGTAGCCTTCGATCAAGGCCGCCTGCAAAGCGGGGTGCTGCGGCTCATAAAGGTCTTGCGACAGAACGGTGCCAAGGTCGTAAAGCCGGAAGCCAATCCCGCTGTCGTCGAAGTCGATCAGCGAAAGCCGGTCGCCGGAAACGAGGATATTCTCGCGCAGCACATCGGCATGAACCGGGCCGGGCTGGCTGTGCCGGGCATGATCGGTCAGACGCTCGCGCAGAAGATCGCGGGCGCGGCGCAGCAGTGCCGCCTCTGCGGCCGACAGCGCGGGATGATCCCAGAAGCGGCCCCAAAGCGGGGTCTCGCCTGTCAGGCCGTCGATGTCCCAACGTGGGCGGGTGAAATCAGGCGGCAGCGTCAGCCGGTCGGTGGCGTCATGCACTTCGGCCAGAAGACGCCCAAGCGCATGATGGCGCGCTGTCTGTTCTGCGGCGGTGCCGGTCAGCGGCACCAGTGCTTCGCCAAAGGGAGCGCCTTCAACCCAGGAGATGACCGAAGCCAGGCGTCCGCCTTGTAACTGGTGAAGACTTGCACCGCTGGCAGAGGCGACGGGGGCAGGCACCGCGACGCCTGCCTTTGCCAGTTCAGCACACCACCACAGTTCCGAGCGGATGGCGGCCGGGTTCTGATAGCCGGTGCGATGCAGGCGCAGGGCGGCTTGCGCGCCATCGGGCAGGGCGATGGCGTATACCGCATTCTCGCGGTTGCGCAATTCATGCAGGATGCGCGCGCCCCACAGCGCCGCCGCCTCTTCCGCTTCGGTCATTCCTCGCTCTCCACCCGGCCGCGCAGGGCCTTCACTTCACCACGCTGGCTTTTGGCTGCCAGCCGCCGCCGCTGGCTGCCCAGTGTCGGCTTGGTGGCGATGCGCCGCTTGGGGGCGACCAGCGCCTGACGGATCATTTCGACCAGGCGCGCCTCGGCCAGTTCGCGGTTGCGGGCCTGACTGCGGGTTTCCTCTGCCCGGATCACGATGGCGCCTTCCGTGGTCCAGCGTCGCCCGGCGATGCGCTTCAGCCGCGCCTTCACCGCAGGTGTCAGGTGGGGCGAGCGTTCGGCCTCGAACCGCAGTTCCACCGCAGTTTCCACCTTGTTCACATTCTGCCCGCCCGGCCCGGAGGACCGGGAAAAGCTTTCTGAAAGCTCCCAGTCGGCGATGGAGATTGTCTCGGTGATGCGCAGCATGGCGCGAGATTAGCGGCTTTGACCGTCTGGAAAAGAGGGAAATAGCGACCTGAGGAAACGATATTCAGGGGGGTGCCCGACGCTGGTAATTCCGGCGTCGGAAACGAGAAAGGGCCGCCTTAAATCGGCGACCCTTTCCGAGTTCCAAGGAGATGGGCCAGTTAGGTTTCAAGCCCAATCATAGGATTGATTTTCAAGGGGTTGCCCTTAAATATCGCTCCTCCTGACTGTCCCGACACCTCTCTCCAATATCACTCTAGACACTGGATCACCTCCTTTCAAAAGATTGCCGATATAGGGAGCGTGACACAGATCTGGGCTTTGTCAAAAGGTTTTATACCGGACGTAGAGTCAACTTTCCGACAATGATGCGGAATGGCACAAGTGCAACAGCTGCCAGTGCCAGCTTGACCATCCAGTCGGCGACGGCGAGCGAAACCCACAGCGGGGCTTGCGGTCCGAAACCCAGGATCGGCAGCACTTCGCCAGCCCAGGACACATCGTTCGCGGGCTCGATGAAGGCGAGGCTGGCCGAGAAGGCGGTGGTGAAGAAGATCACTGTATCAAGGCTGGAACTGAACAGCGTGGAGACAAGCGGCGCGCGCCACCAGCTTCCCGCGCGCAGGCGGTTGAAGATAGCGATGTCGGTCAGTTGTGCGGCAAGGAAAGCAGCGCCCGAGCCGATTGCGATACGCAGGGTAACCAGCGGCCCGAATTCTCCCATGATCTGCGAACCGATCAGCGAGCACAGGATTCCAGCGACAAAACCCACCAGCACGACGCGGCGCGCAACGGCGGCGCCATGCAGGCGATTGGTCAGGTCGGTCACCAGAAAGGCAACGGGGTAGGTCAGTGCGCCCCAGGTCAGCCAGGGGCCAAGCAGGTATTGCACAAGGATGTTGGAAGCCACGACAGTGGCCGCCATGGCGAGAACGCCGGGCAGGAGGGATTTCGACATGTGATATCCGTTTTTACAAGGTCGCGGAGACTTGGCCCTTCGGGCAGGCCGCTCCGTTACGCCCGGACGCTGCGCGAGTCAATCCGGCAGGCGGTATTCGACGATTTCGGTGGTCTGGAAGAAGCGGAAATTGTCGTCCGCAATCAGCGTCAGCCGGATGCCCTGCGCATCGCGCCAGACGGCAATGCCCTCCAGATTGTCATGTTGCCCGGCGCGGGTTTGCAGCACGGTTTCCCCGCTGTCGATCTTGTTGCCGGTCACGTTGAAGCGCCGGACGCGGGAGGCAAAGCCCATCAGACCGCGGAACTGGCGCTCCAGCAGGTAAAGCCGTCCATCCGGCCCGAAATCGGCACCGACCGGCAGGAAAGAACCCTCGCGCGGGATGGTAAAGGGCTGATCCCAGCCACCGTTGCGAAACCGCCAGACCGGAAATGGCCTGTCCTCGCGCCCCGATCTTTCTGGCAGGGTGTAAAGCGTGCCATCCGGCCCGATGGCCAGCGCCTCCAGCGAGGAGTTGCGCTGCATCTTCGCAAAGGCGGGCGGCGTCGGCAGGTTTTCGGCCCCGGCGCCCATCCGGGCATAGCGCAAGACCCGCGCCACTCCTTCGAACGACACATAGGCGGTGCCATCCGGGGCGATGGCGAGGCCCTCGCTGTCATTGCGGCCAGCGGCCAGCGGTTCTTTGCCCTTGCCGCGCAACGGCTGCACCGGCGCGGCCTCGATCCCGGTGATCCGGCCGGACCCATCGCGGAGCAAACGGCCCGAAGTCCAGCCGCCGCGATCTGACAGGGCGGTAAAGCGCAGACCCTCGTCGCTGATCTCCAGCCCCGACATGCCGCCCATGCGCGGATCATCCGACCGCCAGACGAAGCGTCCGATATGGCCGGGCGCCTCGGTCGGGCTGGCGCTGCCTTCAAGGGCGAGCCCGCAGGCGAGGATCAGCGTGATGACAGAACGGCGGCGCATTGCTTGGGCAGATCGGCCATCGTGTATTCACGCGGCCCGCGCTTTTTCGGCGCATTCGGGTCTTTGGGCTTTTTCGGCTGCGGCTCCAGCGCGGCGGTCACCCACCAGGTCAGGCTGTCGTCGCAACCATCGCCACCATTGGACAGTTCGGCCACTGTGGGTTTCTGCGTCTCGCAGGCCGTGGCGCCACGCGGGCATTTCAGCCGGACGTGAAAATGCGTGTCATGCCCCCAATAGGGGCGGATTTTCTGAAGCCAGTCCTTGTCCTTGCGACCGGCGGTGCGGCAAAGCTCGATCTTCACCGGCGGCGTCACGAAGATACGATCCACGCGCGGGTCAGAGGCGGCGGCCTTCAGCACCGCCGCATGCTGTGCCGTCCAGTTCGTGGTGATCTTGCGCTGATCGGCAGAGCGCACCGAAATCGAACTGATCTTTTCCCGATCCGCCCGGCTGAGGTTCAGCCGCTTGGGAGGCAGCATCCAGATATCGGCATCAAGCCCGATCTGGTGGCTGGCATGGCCGCTGATCATCGGGCCGCCGCGTGGCTGGCTGATGTCGCCGATGTATAGTCCGGCCCAGCCATTGATGCGGGAGACCTGCGCCGACAGATCCTCAAGGAAGTCAATCATTTCCGGCTGGCCGAAGTTTCGGCCACGCGACAGACGCATGGCTTGCCAGGTCGGGCCGGTTTCGGGCAGCTCCACAAGTCCCGCCGCACAGCCCCGCGCGTAAGACCCGATGGGCATGGGCGCCTGTTGCGACGGCGCATCTTTCGCGCCGAACAGTTTGTTCGCCAGTTTCTCGGCGCTGACGGGTGCTGCGCTCAGGGAAAGGCTTGCGGCGGCCAGCAGGCTGGCCAGAAACATCTTGCGGATCATCAGACTGCCCGTTCACCATTCGGTTTCACCCAGATTAGCAGAATGAGGCCGATGAGAAACAGCCCGATCAGCGGGGCGACGCCAATGCGCTGCGATCCGCTGATGTCCGAGGCGACGGCGATGGCGAAGGGTGCGATGAAGGATGTGGCCTTGCCCGACAGGGCGAACAGGCCAAAGGCCTCGGTCGCGCGTTCGGGGGTAGTGTGAAACACCATCATGGTGCGCGAGGCGGCCTGAACCGTGCCTCCTGCCGCGCCGATCAGGATACCGCAGAGATACATGATGATATCCGGTGTGTCGGACCCTTCTGCGAAGGGAATGCCAAAGATCTGTTCACGCGACATGCCGACGATGACGGCACAGACGACAATCAGCACCCAGACCGACATCACGATCACCGGCTTTGGCCCGCGCGCGGCATCCAGCTTGCCGCCGATCCAGGTGGCAAGGCTGGCCGAGATGGCGCCGATGATGCCGAAAATGCCGATTTGCGTGACGCTCCAACCCAGTACGCCCGAGGCATAGACCCCGCCGAAGCCGTAAAGTGCGTTCAGCGAGTCGCGGTAGAACATCGAAGACATGAGATAGGCGAACAGGCTCTGACGGCTGGGCAGGGTCTTCAGCAGCCGTCCCAGATCGGCCAGCGCGGCCTTCACCGGCTGACCTGTGCCGGTGCCGGGCGTTTCGCGCACCCACAGGAAGAAGGGCACCATGAAGACGATATACCACAGCGCGGTGAAGGGCCCGACCGCGCGGGTGCCCTCGCGGCTGGCTGCATCCAGCCCCAGCACCGGGTCCAGTCCGATCAGCGTCTTGCCGGTGACGCCGCTTTCGGCAAGGAACAGCAGCATGATCACCAGCGAAATGATCCCGCCCAGATAGCCGAAAGCGAAGCCCGAGCCGGAAATCTTTCCCATCTCCTCATGCTCGGCGAGGCTGGGCATCAGGGAATTGGTGAAAATCGTGGCAAACTCCATGCCGATCAGGCCCAGCCCGAAGAACATCATCGCCATCGTCAGATCGGGCATATCGGGCGTCAGATACCAAAGGCCCCACGAGCCGATGATATAGAAGGCGGAAAATACCCAGATCCAGATCATCCGGCGACCGGAGCCATCGGCGATGGCACCCAGAACCGGGGCCAGCAGGGCGATCAGCACGCCGGAAATGGTTTGACCATAGCCCCAGAAAGCTTGTGCCTGTGCGCCCGCCGCCTCGGCCGAAAGGCCCTGGGTCAGGTAATAGCTTTTCGCCACTTCCGCAAAATAGGGGCCAAAGACGAAGGTCAGCAACAAGGTGTTGTAGGGCTGGCTGGCCCAGTCAAAGAAAAACCAGCCCCAGATGCGTTTCTTCGCGCTGACCATGGCTGTCCCCTTTGCCTGTTCGGGCCGATCAAGCCTGAAAGGCTATCGGCTGGCAACCCCTCCGATGCAGTCAGCCGTGCCGTTCCGGTGGCCAGGGGCGGGTGGCATCCGCCGCGATCCAGGCGGCGACCCATTGGGGCAGAGGCGGGCTTTCGACGGGCTGGCCCATCGCCTCCAGCACGCGCGCGGGCGGCACCATCCCGGCTTTGGAGGTGAAGGCTGATCGGGCAAGCATCTGGCCGGTGCAGTCATCACCGCGCCACATGCTTTGTTCCAGATACATGAACCGCGCATCCCAGCCCACGCAGCGCGAATGCATCGTCACGCGCTGGAATGTCGTGACCCGCTTGCGATAGCGTGTGGTATTGCCAGCCACCGCCATGCCCCAGCCCTGTTCGCGCACCACCCGCACCAGCCCTGTGCGAATGGCCAGCGGCACGCGGCCCAGATCGAACAGCGTCAGCGTGCGGCCGTTGTTCAGTTCCATCCACGGGTCGATATCCCAAGGCCAGATGCGATGTGTGCTGACATGGGTGTCGAAGATCCCCAGGGCGGGGGCATTGCGGAACTTCACGATTTCCTTGGCGAGTCGGGCATAGGGATACATGGGCGCCTCCTGTCCCCGTGGCCTGCCGCGCGTCATCCACAGGGTCAAGCGGAACGCTGCGGAAAGGCTTGCTCCCCTAGGGTCATCGCGTTACCTAGACCACAACAGCTTGTGAGGGCACCATGGTTTCCATTCTGCAAATCCTGCTCCTGCTGCTTGACGTGGCGCAGTGGGTGATCATCGCCCATATCATCATGTCGTGGCTGATCAACTTTCAGGTGCTCAACACCCGGCAGCCGCTGGTCGCGCAGCTGTGGTATGGCCTGAACCGCCTGCTGGAGCCGGTTTACGGCACGGTGCGCCGCATCCTGCCCGCGATGTCGGGCATCGACTTCGCGCCGCTCATCGTGCTTCTGGGCATCTACGCGCTGCGCATCGTCATTATCAACAACGCCGCCTCTTTCTACTGATCCATGCAACACCCGCGCGAGCTTCTGGCGAGGGTCTTCGGCTACGGGGCCTTTCGCCCCGGTCAGGAAGAGATCGTCGAGGCGGTGCTGGCAGGCCGCGACACGCTGGCCATCATGCCCACCGGCGGCGGCAAGTCGCTGTGCTTCCAGCTTCCGGCGCTGTGCCGCGAGGGGGTCACGGTCGTCATCTCGCCGCTCATCGCCCTGATGCGCGATCAGGTGCGCAGCTTGCGCGAGGCGGGGGTGGAAGCCGGGGCGCTGACCTCCGGCAATACCGACGAGGAAACCGAAGAGGTGTTCCGCGCGCTGGATGAAGGGCGGCTGAAGCTGCTGTATATGGCGCCGGAACGGCTCGCCTCCGGCAGCACCACTGCGCTCTTGCGCCGGGTCGGCACAAATCTCATCGCGGTGGACGAGGCGCATTGCGTCAGCCAGTGGGGCCATGACTTCCGCCCCGATTACCTGCGCATCGGCGAGCTGAAACGTGCGCTGAATGTGCCGCTGGCCGCCTTCACCGCCACAGCGGACGAGGAAACCCGCGCCGAGATTGTGACGCGGCTGTTCGGGGGGGAGGCGCCTGCTACCTTCTTGCGCGGGTTTGACCGGCCCAATATCCATCTGGCTTTCGCCGTGAAGGACAGCCCGCGTCGCCAGATCCTTGATTTCGCGGGCGCGCGGAAGGGGCAATCCGGCATCGTCTATTGCGCCACACGGTCCAAGACCGAGGTGCTGGCCCAGGCGCTGCGCGAGGCAGGACATGCGGCCTGTTATTATCACGGCGGCATGGATGCCGAGGACCGCCGAAGCGTCGAGGTGCGGTTTCAGCAAGAGGACGGGCTGATCGTCTGCGCCACCATCGCTTTTGGCATGGGGATCGACAAGCCTGACATCCGCTGGGTCGCGCATGCTGACCTGTCGAAGTCGATCGAGGCTTATTATCAGGAAATCGGTCGCGCCGGGCGTGACGGTGCCCCGGCCGAGACGCTGACGCTTTACGGCCCCGATGATATCCGCCTCCGCCGGTCCCAGATTGACGAAAGCCCCGCCCCCGCCGACCGGAAAGAGGCCGATCACGCCCGGCTGAACGCGCTTCTGGGCCTGGCCGAAGCGACAGGCTGCCGCCGTCAGGTGCTGCTGGGCTACTTCGGTGAGGCGTCAGAGCCTTGCGGCAATTGCGACATCTGCGACCGCCCCGCGCAGGTTTTTGATGCAACGGAACCCGTGCGTAAGGCACTGTCAGCCGTGCTGCGCACCGGCGAATGGTTCGGTGCCGGACATTTGATCGACATTCTGACTGGGAATAATACGGCGAAGGTGCGCGAGAAGGGGCATGACCAGCTGCCCACCTTCGGCGTCGGGCGCGACCTGTCGAAGACCGGCTGGGGCGCGGTGTTCCGTCAGATGATGGGGCGGGATCTTCTGCGCCCTGATCCCGAACGCTTTGGCGCCCTGCGCATGACCGAGGCCGCGCGTCCCATCCTGCGCGGTGAGGCAAACATCACCCTGCGGCGCGACACGGTGCAGACCACCGCGCGACCAGCGGCCAAATCACTGGTGGCGGAAGAGGATGCGCCGCTGCTGTCTGCGCTGAAAGCGAAACGCCGTGCTTTGGCCGAGGCTGCGCGCGTGCCCGCCTATGTCATCTTCCCTGACCGCACGCTGATCGAGATGGCAGAACGCCGCCCTGCGACGCTGGACGAGATGTCGCGCGTCAGCGGCGTAGGCGCGAAGAAACTGGAAAGCTATGGCACGGCTTTCCTTTCAGTCATCAATGGTGCGGCCGATCCGGTGCATCCGGCTCGTGCCCGACTGGCCGGGCAGCCGGCCGGGGCACTGTTCGACCTGCTGGCCGAAGCGCAGTTGCGGCTGATGCGCGGCGAGGATGGCACTGGCAAACCGATGTCTCTGTCGCAAAGCGCCCTGCGCCGCATCGCCGAGGCACGGCCTTCTACCCTGTCGGACCTGGATCGCGCCGGAGATCTTGGCCCCGCGCGGCTGGAACGCTTTGGTGAAGCGTTTCTGACCCTGTGCCGTGACGCCTGAGAGATCTTTCATGCTGACTGTGATTTCCCCCGCCAAACGTCTCGATCCCGCGCCGCCCGCTCTGCCCGCCGGTCTTGCTGCGACCGATCCGCAATTTGCGGCTGAAGCAGCCGAGCTTGCCCGGATCGCGCGGGGTCTGACGCCCGCGGATCTGCGCAGGCTGATGGGGATTTCGCCGGCGCTGGCCGAGTTGAATGCGGATCGCTTCGCGGCTTTCGGTGCCCAGGACCGCGCGCCTGCCGCTCTGATCTTTGCAGGCGACACCTATGCCGGGCTGGAGGCTGGCAAGCTTGATGCTGATGCCTGGCGCTGGGCCACGACGCATCTGCGTATCCTGTCGGGGCTTTACGGTCTTCTGCGCCCGACCGACCGGATCGAGCCCTACCGGCTGGAGATGGGTTCGCGGCTTGCCAATCCGCGCGGCGGCTCGCTTTACGACTGGTGGGGCGAGCGGCTGGCGCAGGCGCTGGACGCGACGGCGGAGGAGGCGGGCGCGCGATTTCTGGTGAACTGCGCCTCGGTTGAATATTTCTCGGCGGTCGATCCTGCCGCGTTGCGCCTGCCTGTGATCACCCCGGTCTTTCTGGAGGACCGAGCGGACGGGGCAAAGGTCATCAGTTTCTGGGCCAAGAAAGCCCGTGGGGCGATGGCGCGGTTCATCATGGAGAACCGCCTCTCCGACCCGGCGGACCTGCGCGGCTTTACCGCAGGCGGCTATCGCCATGATGCATCCGCGTCCGAATGGCCGCGTCTGGTCTTTCGCAGGACGGCCTGACCGTCAGGCCGCCCCGCTTTCCGGCAAATCAGTCCGCGCGGGCAGCGTATCCTCTGACGCATACCGGGCCAGAACCTCGCAAATCGCGGTCTTGCGCAGTGGCTTTGTCAGATACCTGTCGATCCCGGCGGCAAGGATGCTTTGCTCGTCCCCTTCCATGGCATGGGCGGTCAGGGCGATGATCGGCACATGCCGCTGGCCCCCTTCCAGTCTGCGGATGGCGCGGGCGGCGTCTCGGCCGTCCATCTCGGGCATCGAGATATCCATGAACACCAGATCGGGCTTAAAGCTCTGGAACAGTTCCACAGCCTCGCGGCCATTGTCAGCGAAGGTCAGTTCTATAGCCAGATCGCGCACCATCTTGCGGAAGACGAGTTGGTTTGTGCGGTTGTCCTCGGCCGCCAGAACCCGCATCAGGCGCCGTCCCGTCGGCGCGGGAGGCGGAGCCGCCGGCAAGGGCGCCAGTGCCTGAAGCCTGCGGTAAAGATCGGCGCGCAGGATGGGGGTTTGCAGGAAGCCCGAGATATGTCCGTCGCGATCCTGTTCCCGCGCCTGAACCGGATTGGCCGAAAGTAGCAAGACGGGCGTCGTCACCCCCGCTGCGCGGGCGTGTTCGACGAAGGCAAGCCCGCCCATCTCCGGCATGTCTTCGTCCACCAGAATGGCGTCGAAATCGCGGTCCTGTTCCAGCAGGGACAGGGCTTCGGCCGCAGAGCGGCACAGGGCGCTTTGCATACCGCAGGTCGCAAGCTGGCGCTCTAGGATGGTTCGGTTGATGAACTGGTTGTCCACAACAAGCGCACGTTTCAGCGAGACGCTGGCGGGATGATCCTCGCCCGATTCCGCGACCGGCAGTGACAGGCGGAAGCCGAAGCATGACCCGCGACCGGGCTCGCTGTCGACCCAGACGGCGCCGCCCATATGCTCCACCAGACGGCGCGAGATTGCGAGGCCAAGCCCGGTTCCCTCAAACTTGCGGTTGGCGGCGGTTTCCACCTGATTGAACTCGCCGAAGATATGGTCAAGGTTCTCGGCGGCGATGCCGATGCCCGTATCCTCGACCGTGATGTGAAGTTGCTGCGCGCCGGGTACCGCCTCAAGGCCGACGACCCGGATGAGGACATGGCCCTTCTCGGTGAACTTCACCGCGTTGCCGGCAAGATTTGTCAGCACCTGCCGCAACCGGCCCGGATCGCCGACAAAGCGGGTTGGCAGGAACATATCGTAGTCGATCATCAGATCGATGCCCTTGGCCTGCGCGCGCGGCTGCAACAGCATGGCGACCTCGTGGATCACCCGCTCCAGATCGAAGGGTTCGGGATGCAGTGTCAGCCGCTCGGCCTCGATCTTCGAGTAATCCAGAATGTCGTTGATGATGACCAGCAATGCCTCACCGGAGGAGCGGATGGTATCGGCGAACAGACGCTGTTCATCGTTCAGCGGCGTGTCGCACAGCAGTTCGGCCATGCCGACGACGCCATTCATCGGCGTGCGGATTTCGTGGCTCATATTGGCAAGGAAGGCCGATTTGGCGCGCACCGCCGCCTCGGCGGTTTCGCGGGCATGTTCCAGCGCATCCTGCTGTTCGCGCGCGCGGGTGATATCGACCCGCAACCCGACGCGGCCGCCATCCGGGGTTTCCTTGTCGATGACACGCAGCCAGCGCCCGCCCGCGATGGCCTGTTCGAAATCAACACTGGCGGATTCGCGCAGGCTCAGCCGTTCTTCGATCCAGTCGTCTTCACGGCCTATGGCTTCGGGGTACTGGCCGTGCTCCACGCCATAGCGCAGGATCGCCTCGAAACTGACACCCGGAACCATGGCGGGGGCGCTTTCGCTGTACAGCGCGCGGTAATGCTGATTGCAGACCATCAGCCTGTCCTCCCTGTCAAACAGAACGAACCCGTCGGGAATTGCCTCTATCGCGGCCCAGATGCGCATTTGTTCGGTGATGTCGACGGCCAGACTGACCATATCGCCGTCGCGCGCCCGACGGTCGACCAGCCGCACCCAGAGCCCGCTGGAGAATTGCAGCACGATTGGCGGGATCGGATCATCCTCCCAGCGGGCAAGCATGTGATCACGCCAGCTTTCGACCGTATGCTCGCCGATGTCGACCAGCCCGGACTCCGCCACGGTATCCAGAATCTCCGCATATTCGGTGCCCGGCGGGATCGCCTCGGATTCGAAGACCGCCAGATAGGCCCGATTTGCGGCGACCAGCCGATTCGAGGAATCAAACACTGCAAAGCCATCGCGGATCGTATTGATCGAATCCCACAACCGTCTTTCGGCCATGACGGCAGCGGTGTGGGCGCGTTCAAGATCGGTCAGGAAGCGCAGATTCTGGCCCTTCAGGGCCTCAGCCTCCGACAGGGCGGATCTGACGACCTGCCGCTGTTCGACGATCTGGTCAGACAGGGCGCGGGCATGCAGGGCCAGCTTTTCATTGGCGGCGTGCAGTTCCCTGCTTTTCTGTTCCAGCAGCCGTTCGGCCGCCAGCCGCCCGCGCCGTTCCTTGGCCAGCCGTTCCGCCAGTTCCATCCGTTACCCATCATCCAGATCGTTCCGGGGATCGTGGCTCCGCCGGTTTCGGGCAGGTTGGCGCAACATCGTAAAGCAAGGCTTAACCGGGACCGGACCGCGAACAGGCGGAAGCGGCGATTGCACCGCGCCTCCGGGCGTGGCAGCATCAGGCCCAAGTGTTTTCCGGGGGATTTTCCGATGCGCCTGTTTCGCTCTGCCTTTGTTGCAGCCGTGTTTGCCTTGGGATTGCCGGGGCTGTCGTCTGCGCAGGAACTGGTTCCGGCCAAGCGATTCGCGCTGACGCAGGATGCCGACCTTCCGGGCGGGGATCTGTCATCGCAGTTCGATACGACTCTGGACGCCTGTGAACGCGCCTGCATGGCGGAATCCCGCTGTACCAATTTCACCTTCAACACGCGGAACGGATCGTGTTTCGTGAAGGCGGCGCCGGGCGAGCCTGGCTTTTATCAGGGGGCGATTTCCGGGCGCCTGATTCTGGCCGATGCCGCGCTGCTGCGTGATGCTCCGGCCCGTCGCGCCGATCTGACGTTCCTGAACGATGGCGATCTTGCCGCCGCGCTGGATCAGGCGCAGGGGCTTGGCAAGCTTCACACTGCGGGGGAGTGGACGGCGGCGGAACACATGGCTGCGGCGCGTCAGAACGAGGCCGAAGGCAAGCCGATGCGGGCCGCGAACTATGTCGGTGCCGCGCTGAACGTCGAGGATGGCTCTGACCTCTGGGTGGAATATGCGCGGCTTCTGCTGGCGGCGGCGGGCCAGAACCAGAATGACGCCGGATCGTTGCGCCAAAGGGCGCTTTCCGCGTCGGTCAATGCCTATCTGAGGGCCGGGCAACCCGCGATCCGCCACAATGCGCTGGTGCAGATGGCGCTGGCGATGGAAACGCAGGGGCGTGGTGGCGATATGGTCAAGGCGCTGCGGCTGGCGCAATCCATCCAGCCGCGGGACGATACGGCAGCGCTGCTGGACAATGCGGCGGGCAAATACGGCTTCCGTATCCTGGAAACGGATATCCAAAGTGACACGGCGCGCCCGCGTGTCTGCGTGAATGTGTCGGAAGATCTGGTGGAATCGGGGCTGGATTACACCCCCTTCGTGCAACTGCCGGAAACCGGGCTGACGGTGCAGCCGGGCGGCTGGCGGCAGCTGTGCGTCGAGGGCGTCAGCCATGGCAAACGCTATCAGTTCACCTTCCGCGAAGGGCTGCCCTCGGCCGACGGGCAGGAACTGGCGAAATCGGTGCAGATCAGCGCCTATGTCCGCGACCGCGCGGCGCAGGTGCGCTTCCCCGGCCGGGCTTATGTGTTGCCGAAAACCGATCAGGCGGCGCTGCCGGTGGTGACGGTGAATACCGACAAGCTGGATCTTGCGTTGTATCGCGTATCCGACCGCAACATCCTGCGGGCGGCGCAGAATGGCTATATCGACTGGCCGATTGCCGAATATCAGGAACAGGGTTTCGCCGGTGAAGTGGGCGAGGAGCTGTGGAAGGGTAGCGCCACCGTGGTGCGCGAGGTGAACAAGGATGTCACCACGCGCCTGCCGCTGGCCGAGGCGCTGCATGACCTGCCCGCCGGTATCTATGCGCTGAAGGCGGCGGTGCCGGGGGTGGACCCCTATGCCATCCCGGCGGCCTGGCAATGGTTCGTGGTCTCCGATCTTGGCATGACTTCGCTTTCGGGGACTGACGGGCTGCATGTCATCATTCGCAGCCTCGCAAGTGCCGAGGCACGGGCGGGTGTGACGGTCGAACTGCTGAGCCGGACCAATAATGTTCTGGGCACTGCTGTGACTGACGCGCAAGGCTATGCCCGGTTTGACGCCGGGCTGGCGCGCGGCACCGGCGGGGCGGCGCCCTCGATGCTGGTGGCGAAAGATGGCGACAAGGATCTGGCCTTCCTGTCGCTGACTGACCCGGAGTTCGACCTGTCCGACCGTGGTGTGGAAGGGCGAGAGGCGGCGGGGCCGGTGGATGTGTTCCTGACCACGGATCGCGGCGCCTATCGTGCGGGCGAAACCGTCTATGCAACCGCGCTGACCCGCGATCCGCGTGCGCAGGCGGTTGAAGGACTGCCGCTGACCGCGATTTATCGTCGGCCTGACGGTGTGGAATATGCCCGTGCGCAGGCGGCGGATGCAGGCAAGGGCGGCCATGTCTTTGCGCAACCCATCGCGGGCAGCGCGCCGCGTGGCGTGTGGAAGATGCAGGTCTATGCCGATCTTGAGGCGAAGCCTCTGGCCACGCAGACCTTCCTAGTCGAGGATTTCCTGCCGGAACGCATCGACTATGCGCTGACCCTGCCGGATACCCCGCTCGCCCCCGGCGATGTGGCCGAAATCGGTGTCGAGGCGAAATACCTGTTTGGCGCGCCCGGTGCCGATCTGGCGATCGAGGGCGAGGTGCTGCTGCGCGCGGCCAAAGGTCTGCCTGCCTGGCCCGGCTATGTCTTTGGCCGCCATGATCAGCCGTTCGACGCGCGGATGGAGGCGATCGCCTCCGGCACCCGCACCGATGCGGCCGGCAAGGCGACCGTTGCCGCCGCGCTGCCCGAAGCAGATGATCCGGGCCGCCCGCTGGAGGCGCGCTTTACCCTGCGCATCGCCGAAGGCTCGGGCCGTCCGGTGGAGCGGCGAGTGGAAACCCCGCTGGTGCCGGTATCGCCGATGATCGGGGTGAAGCCGCTGTTCGATGGCACCGTGCCGGAAAACGCTGAGGCGCGTTTCGCGCTGATCGGCGTCGGCACCGATCTGGCCGCCACGCCGATGAAAGCGGCCTGGGAGCTGACGCGGGTCGAGACCAATTACCAATGGTATAGCTACTCCGGCAACTGGAACTGGGAGCCGGTGACGACCCGCACCCGCATCGCCAGTGGCGAGGTCGATCTGGGCGCCGATCCGGTGCAGGTGTCGGCCCCGGTGCAATGGGGCGAGTATGAGCTTTCGGTCAGCCGCATCGACGGCACGCCGGCCGAAACCTCGACCAGCTTCTATGCGGGCTGGTATGCGCCCGCCGATGCCACCGCAACGCCCGACACGCTGGAACTGTCGCTGGACAAGCCCGCCTATCGGCCGGGCGAGACGGCGAAGCTGCGCATGGTGCCGCGGGCGGCGGGCAAGGCGCTGGTCATGGTGATGTCGGACCGTCTGATCGCCATGCAGGCGGTGGATGTGGCCGAAGGCGAGAACCTGATTGATCTGCCCGTGACCGATGACTGGGGCGCGGGGGTCTATGTCACCGCCTCGGTGCTGCGACCGATGGATGTGGCGGCTGGTCGCAACCCGGCGCGGGCGCTGGGTCTGGCCCATGCCAGCATCGACCCCGGCGCCGCGAAGCTTGACGTTGCCGTGCAGGCCCCGGCCGAGGCCGCGCCGCGCGGCCCGCTGGACATTGCGGTGAAGGTCGCGGATGTGGCCGAGGGCGATACCGCCTATGTCACCGTTGCGGCGGTGGATGTGGGTATCCTCAACCTCACCGGCTTCACCGCGCCTGATCCGGCGGGTTATTACTTTGGCCAGCAGAAGCTGGGCATCGGCATCCGCGACGTCTATGGCCGTCTGATCGACGGGCTGAACGGAGCCGAAGGCCAGGTGCGTTCCGGCGGCGATGCGGGCGCGCAGGCAAGGCTGCAAGCCCCACCCCCCACTGAAGAACTGGTGGCCTATTTCACCGGCCCGGTCGAGGTGGGGGCCGATGGTCTGGCGCGCGTCAGCTTCAATCTGCCTTCGTTCAACGGCACCGTGAAGGTGATGGCTGTCGCCTGGAGCGGTAAGGGCGTCGGCCAGTCCAGCGCCGATGTGCTGGTGCGTGACCCGGTGGTGGTGACCGCCTCGCTGCCGCGCTTCATGGCCCCCGGCGACGAAAGCCGCCTGCTGCTGGAAATCGTGCATGCCACCGGCCCGGCCGGGCGAATGAAACTGGCCGTCGCGGGAGAGGGTGTTACCCTTGGCAACGTGCCTGCCGAAATCGACCTTGGCGAGAAGCAGAAGACCAGCCTCCGTATTCCGGTGACTGCGGGCGCGGCGGGGATCGACAAGATCACCGTCACGCTGACCACGCCGGAAGGTAGGGACCTGGTGAAAACCCTGACCCTGCCCGTGCAATCGGGCGAGCCCGAGATCGCGCGCGTCAGCCGCTTTGATCTGGACAAGGGGCAGGCGTTTACCTTCGATTCCGCTGCCTTCGACGGGATGATGCCCGGCACCGCCAAGGCCACGCTGGCCGTCGGTCCCATCGCGCGACTGAATGCGCCGGGGCTTCTGGAGGCGCTGGATCGTTACCCCTATGGCTGCACCGAACAGATGACCTCGCGCGCGTTGCCGCTTGTCTACTTTGATCAGGTGGCGCAGGCGATGCAGCTGAAAGGGGCCGGGAATATCAACCTCCGCATCGACCAGGCGATTACCGAAATCCTGCAGAACCAGAATGCAGAAGGTGCCTTTGGCCTGTGGTCGGCGCCGGAATATTCGGGCGGCGACCTGTGGCTGGATGCCTATGTGACCGATTTCCTCAGCCGGGCCCGTGCGCAAGGGCATGAGGTGCCGGCGCTGGCCTTCCGCAATGCGCTGGATAATCTGCGCAATCAGGTGAACTACCAGTCCGACTTCGACGAGGGCGGCGAGGCGCTGGCCTATGCGCTGCTGGTTCTGGCGCGCGAAGGGGCGGCGGCGATTGGCGATCTGCGCTATTACGCCGATGTGAAGGGCGATGCCTTCGCCACGCCGCTGGCACAGGCGCAACTTGGCGCGGCGCTCGCCTCTTACGGCGATCCGGCGCGGGCCGATGCGATGTTCCGCAAGGCGATGGCGCGGCTGGATGCAGCGAAGCCCGACACGGCGCAGATCCTGCGGGCGGATTACGGCACCACCCGGCGCGACGCGGCGGCGGTGCTGACGCTGGCGGTGGAATCCGGCTCGCAGGCGGTGAACCGCGACGAGCTGGTCAGTCGCATCGCCACCACCGGCGCGCTTTCGACGCAGGAAAGTGTGTGGACGCTGCTGGCCTCCAACGCGCTGATTGACGGGGCAGGGGCGGATGTCACGATGAACGGGGCGCCCGTCGACGGGCCGCTGGTGCGCGTATTGTCCGATGGCGATGCGCCGGTGAAGGTACAGAACAACGGCGCGAAGACCTTCCTGACGGTCACCACCTACGGCGTGCCTGCCGAACCGCTGTCGGCGGCTGGCAACGGCTATTCCATCAGCCGCAGCTATTACACGCTGGATGGTCAGGCGGCGACGCTGGACGGGCTGAAGGTCGGCGACCGTCTGGTCACCGTGCTGGAGGTGACCCCCTTCGGGCGCGGTGAGGCGCGGCTGATGGTGAACGATCCGCTGCCCGCCGGTTTCGAGATCGACAACCCCAACCTGATCGGCGGCGGCAATGTCGATGCACTGGACTGGCTGGGCCTGGAAACCGAGGCCGCGCATAGCGAGTTCCGGCAGGATCGTTTCCTGACGGCGGTGGACCGTTACGATAACGGCAGCTTCCGGCTGGCCTATATCGTGCGCGCGGTCTCGCCCGGCAGCTTCACCCATCCCGCCGCCTCGGTCGAGGACATGTATCGCCCGAGCTTCCGCGCCCAAAGCGGCACCGGCCGGGTGACGATTGCCGAGTGATGCGCGCGCGCTGGCCCATTGTCCTGGTCGCTGCCCTGTGGGTGGCGGCCTTTGGCCTTGACCGGGCGCGGGACTGGGTGGCGGCGACCGATCTGCCGCCGCTGACCCTGCCAAGCTCGGTCGAGGTGGTGGACCGCAACGACATCCTGCTGCGTGCTTATACCGTGGCAGATGGCCGCTGGCGCATGACTGTGACGCCGGATGAGGTGGACCCGCGTTACCTCGCCATGCTGGTGGCCTATGAGGACAAGCGGTTCTGGCAGCATGATGGCGTCGACTGGCGTTCAATGGCGCGGGCGGTTGCGCAGGCGGTCCGGTCGGGGCGCGTGGTTTCGGGTGGGTCGACCCTGACCATGCAGGTTGCGCGGTTGCTGGAAGACAGTGGCACCGGCAAGGTGTCGGGCAAGCTGAGGCAGATGCGGGTGGCGCTGGCGCTGGAACAGCGGCTGACCAAGTCGCAGATCCTGCAACTCTACCTCAACCTCGCGCCGTTTGGCGGCAATCTTGAAGGGCTGCGCGCGGCCTCGCTGACCTACTTCGGCAAAGAACCGCGCCGCCTGACGCCAGCGGAAGCCGCGCTGCTGGTCGCCATTCCTCAGGCTCCGGAAAGCCGTCGTCCCGACCGCCACCCCGGTCGCGCGGCAGAGGCACGGGGCCGCGTGCTGGAGCGCGCTTTGCGCGATGGTGTGATCAGCGCCGAGCAGGCACGACAGACGCAGGGCGAAAGGGTGCCCGATGCGCGCCAGCCGGTACCGATGCTCGCCCCGCATCTGGCCGACCGGGTGGTGGCCGAAAACCCCGGCGTGCCGCGCCTGAAGCTGACCATCGAGGCGGGATTGCAGAAGTCGCTGGAGGCGCTGGCGCGCGAGGCGGTGCAGGCGCGTGGCGAGCAGTTGCAGATCGCCATTCTGGCTGCCGATCACCGCTCGGGCGAGATTCTCGCCTCGGTCGGATCGGCGGGGTTTCTGGCTGACCGGCGGCAGGGCTTCGTGGATATGACGCAGGCGCTCCGCTCGCCCGGCAGCACGCTGAAACCCCTTGTCTATGGCCTCGCCTTCGACGAGGGGCTGGCCCATCCCGAAACCATGATCGACGACAAGCCGGTCAACTTCGGCACCTATGCGCCGCGGAACTTCGACAAGATCTTCCGCGGCACTGTGCGGGTGCGCGAGGCGTTGCAGATGTCGCTGAACATCCCCGTCGTCCTGCTGACCGATGCGCTGGGTCCGGCCAAGGTCATTGCCGGGATGCGCCGTGCGGGCATGGCGCCGGTGCTGAAGGGGGACGAGCCGGGGCTGGCGATCAGCCTTGGCGGAGTGGGGGTGACGCTGCACGATATGGTGCAGCTTTACGCCGCCATCGCGCGCGGCGGCGTGGCGCTTCCCCTGCGGGTCATGGGGGATGGTGCGCCGGGGCAAAGGGTGATGTCGGCGGTCGCGGCGTGGCAGGTGGCCGATGTGCTGGCCGGTTTGCCGCCGCCGCCTGGCGCGCCCTCGAACCGGCTGGCCTACAAGACCGGCACCTCCTACGGCCACCGCGATGCCTGGGCCATCGGCTTTGACGGACGCTATGTGGTGGGCGTCTGGATGGGGCGGGCGGATGGCACGCCGGTGCCGGGGGCCTTCGGCGCCGATACCGCCGCGCCGGTGCTGTTTCAGGCGATCGGTCGGATCAGCCGCAGCCTGACGCCGCTGCCACCGGCCCCCCCGGCGACGCTGCTGGTGTCAAATGCCGAACTGCCGCAACCCCTTCGCCGTTTCCGGTCCCGCACCGCCGCGTTCGAACTGACCGCCGACGCGCCGGTCGTCACCTTCCCGCCGGAAGGCGCGGAGGTCGAGCGGCTGGACGGGCAATTGCTGGTGAAGCTGCGCGGCGGGCGCTTGCCGCTGACGGTGATGGCGGATGGTGTGCCACTGCGGACAGACCTGCGCAGCCGCGAGGCGCTGCTGGCGATGCCCGGCGCGGGCTTTGTCACGCTGAGCGTGATTGACGCGGAAGGGCGATCCTCCCGCGTCCGGGTGCTGCTGAAATAGCGGTCAGATCCGCTCCAGCGCCAGCGCGATACCCTGACCGCCGCC
This sequence comes from Gemmobacter sp. LW-1, assembly GCF_001303875.1. Classification (NCBI taxonomy): domain Bacteria; kingdom Pseudomonadati; phylum Pseudomonadota; class Alphaproteobacteria; order Rhodobacterales; family Paracoccaceae; genus Gemmobacter; species Gemmobacter sp. LW-1. The sequence continues at coordinate 28,364 of NZ_LJSC01000042.1, forward strand.
GATGCACATGGTGACGATGGCGCGCTTGCCGCCGATCCTCTCCAGCTCGTACATCGCTTTCACGGTAATCAGCGCGCCGGTTGCGCCGACCGGATGCCCCAGTGCGATGGCGCCGCCATTCGGGTTCACCTTCGCCGGATCAAGCCCCAGTTCCTTCGTCACCGCCAGGGCCTGGGCTGCGAAAGCTTCGTTCGATTCGATCACGTCGAAATCAGCCAGCGTCAGGCCCGTACGCTCCATCAGTTGCCGCACGGCGGGGATGGGGCCAAGGCCCATCACCTCGGGCCGCACACCGGCGACAGAATAGCCAAGGATGCGGGCGCGGGGCGATAGCCCGGCCTTTTCCGCCGCATCGGCCCGCGCCAGCACCAGCGCCGCCGCCCCGTCATTGATGCCGGAGGCATTGCCGGCGGTGACGCTGCCGCCCTTCTGGAATACCGCTTTCAGCCCGGCCAGCGCCTCGGCCGTGGTGGCCTTGGGATGTTCGTCGGTGTCAAAGATCACGATGCCCTTGCGGCCCTGAATCTCGATGGGCGCAATCTGGTCCCTGAACCGGCCTTCCGCGATGGCGCGGGCGGCGCGGGCCTGGCTTTCCAGTGCGAAAGCGTCCTGATCCTCGCGCGAGATGCCGCATTCCGCCGCCACATTCTCGGCGGTCACGCCCATATGCCCGGTGCCGAAGGGGCAGGTCAGCGCGCCGGTCATCATATCCATTGCGCGGGCGTCGCCCATCTTCTGCCCCCAGCGGGCGGCAGGCAGCGCATAGGGCGCGCGGCTCATGCATTCCGCGCCACCCGTCAGCGCGAAATCGGCATCCCCCAGCATCAGCATCTGCGCCGCAGAAACCACCGCCTGCGCGCCGGAGCCGCACAGCCGGTTCACGTTCATCGCGGGTGCGGTATCGGGCACCCCGGCCTGCACCGCCGCAACCCGTGACAGATACATGTCACGCGGTTCGGTATTGATCACATGGCCGAAGACCGTCGTGCCGATCTGGCCCGGCGCCACCCCCGCCCGCGCCAGCGCGGCTTTCGCGACATGGGTGGCAAGGTCGATGGGGGCAAAGCCTGCGAGACTGCCGCCAAAAGCGCCGATTGCAGTCCGGGCACCAGAGAGGATAACGATGTCGGTCATGAGGAAGCCTTTCACTCGGGTCGGTGCGAGACTGGCGGCAGGGCGCGATGGGCGCGAGTCTGACGTTGCGTCATCAGCGGGCCAAAGGCAAAGGCGGCAACGCCGCGGGAGACGGATATGGAAATGACAGCGCGGGACCGGCATGTCCTGCTGGCGGCGGGAATGGCGGTCTTTGTGCTGATGGGCGCGGTGCAGGCGGTCTATGGTCCTGCCCTGCCCGTGATCGCACGGGAAACCGGGCGCGGACTGGCCTCGGTTTCGGTGCTGTTCACTGCGCATTGGATCGGCGCCGCCGCGGGGGTGGCGGCGATGTTCGCGCTGGGCGCGCGGATGACGCCGCGTGTTGTGGTGATCGTGCTGGCAGCGGGCTCGGCCCTGCTGGGCGCCGGGATGGGATGGGGCGTGATGCTGGCGGGGGCGGTGCTGGCCGGGATGGGGCAGGGCTGCGCCGCCGTGCTGTTCAACCCGCGCCTGCTGGCCGCCTACGGGCCGCGCGGCCCGGCAATGCTGACACTGATCAATGCGGTTTTCGGGGCAGGGGCCATCCTTGCGCCACTGGCCTTTGTCGCGCTCGCCGGGACCTTCCGGCCGCTGTTTCTGGTGCTGGCTGCCGGTTTCGTCGTGACGCTTGTGCTTGCCCGCGACATCGGGCGTCCGCTGGCCGATACGGCCCATGGTCGCCTGCGGGCCGACTGGATCATACTGGGCTTCGGTGCCTTCGGGGTGGGGTTCGAGGCCACCCTGATCGGCCTTGGCCCCGCCGCTCTGGTGCGCAGCGGCATGTCCGAGGTGGGCGCTGCGGAAATGCTCAGCCTGTTCTTCGTGGCGTTTCTGGCGGCGCGTATCCTTCTGGTCTTTGTCGCACACCTCGTGGCGCCCTTCACGCTGTTTACACTGTCTGTCGCAGGGCTGGCGCTGTCTCTGGGCGGGGCCATGGTCATCTCGCCGGGTTGGATGTTCGTGGCTTCTGGCGCCTTTGCCGCGACGATCTTCCCCGGTTACTTCGTCGCAGCGGTGCAGCGCATGGGCCATGATCCCCGTGTTTCGCCGCTGATCGTCGCTGGTGGTCTGGTTGGGGGCATCGGGATGCCCTTCGCACTTGCCCATATGGTCGAGTCAATGGGGCCGCGCGGCCTGTTCCTTCTGCTGGCAATGTTGTCCGCCATGGTGGTGCTGGCGGCGCTGGCCTTCGGCCTGCGCGGTCGGCCCGTGGCCGGGGGCAGGGGGCCAGAACCGGCCCCCTGAGCCGGGTCAGAGAAACCGCCGCGGCGCCAGCGTCGTGTCGCGCAGGGCGTGCCCGCCCGAGAGCAGGCGCCACAGATGCACCATGGTCACCATGTCATCGCCCCTGGGTTGGGCGTTGCGCGAATGATCTCTCAGTTTCAGAACGCGCATTCCGTCGATCATTTCCACCGTCATTTCCGACACTCCCTTGCTGGACCTGCCCCCGCAGTCCAGCCTGTGCCGGGTCGATTAACGCCAGTTTACCGCCGGGTGACGGGATTGTGGCGTTTTGTTCGCGTTGCGCGCGGCTCAGGGTCGCAATGGCACGCGTCCGGAGGGTGTCAGGTGAAATACCTCGCGCCCCTCGAAGGCGACGGCGGTCAGCGGCCCGCCATAGGCGGCACCGCTGTCGAGGTTCAGCCGGTTGCCGTAATGTGTCGGTGCATCCAGCGCGGTATGGCCATGCACGATCAGCGCGCCATGGTCGCGGTCGTCCGAGAGGAAGGGTTCGCGAATCCAGACCAGATCGGTTTCCGTCTGATCCTCGAACGCGACACCGGGGCGGATGCCGGCATGGACGAAGACCAGATCGCCTGACCGGTGCATCGTGGGGCGGGAGGCCAGCCAGTTCCGGTGTGCCTGCGGTACAGCCGCCAGCGCATCGGCATGGACCGGCGCGACCGGCCGGTCGCCGGGGGCATGGATGCCATAAGAGGCGAGCGTGGTTGCCCCGCCAAGGCGCGGGTGCAGCCAGGTGTAATCGGGCCGGAGCCCCGGATCTTGTGCCGCAGGGTCATCCAGGAACAGGCTGAACATGCGGTCATGATTGCCCTTCAGCACCACCCAGTCTTCGCCGCGTGCCTGCCCCTGCATCAGATGCTCAATGACGCCGCGGCTGTCGGGGCCGCGATCCACCAGATCACCCAGATGGATGACCGGCGCAGGCCCGCCATGGCGGGCGATATCCTCTGCGATGAAGGTATGTGCGGCAAGCAGCAGGTTCAGATGACCGTGGATGTCACCGATGGCATAGGCGCGCATGGGGTATCCCTTCGCGGAATGGAAAGCGCCCGGGGGCTTCACGCCCCCGGACCCCCGTGGAGTATTTGGACAAGGGGCAAAGGGCAAGGGTGCCACAGGCGCTGAGGCCGGGATGCGGCGCGGGTGAGCGGATTTCACGGGCGGAACGGCTGTCGCGCCGCTTTGAAAGGAAAAGGGCCGGGGGATGCCCGGCCCTTTCGTATCATGCGACGTGGAATTGCAGGGGTTTGACCTGCTGGAACATGCCGGTCGCCTCCAGCGTGTCGACCACTTTCGGGTCGATGGCCTGATCGAGATACAGAAGCGCGATGGCGTCCTGCCCCACGCCGGAGCGGCCAAGGGTAAAGTTGGCGATGTTCACGCCGTTCTTGCCCATGGTCATGCCCAGAAGGCCGATGATGCCCGGCACGTCCTCGTTGGTGGTGTAGAGCATATGGGCGCCGACCTCGGCGTCGATATTGATGCCCTTGATCTGGATGAAGCGCGGCTTGCCATCGGCGAAGCAGGTGCCCGCGACCGAGCGTTCGCGCTTGTCCGTTACCATGGTGACCTTGATATAGGCATCAAAGGCGCCGGTCTTGTCCTGTTTGGTCGTCGAAACCTGAATGCCCTTGTCCTTGGCCACGATGGGGGCGGAGACGAGGTTCACATCCGGGTTATGCGCCTTCAGCACGCCGGCGATGACCGACTGGTTCAGCGCGGCGAGGTTCATGTCCGCCACGCGGCCATCGTAGAGGATATTGATGGCCTTGATCGGCTCGTCCGTCATCTGGCCGATGAAGGCGCCCAGATGGTCGGCCAGTTTGATCCAGGGGCCCATGACGGCGGCCTGTTCGGCGGTGACGTTCGGCATGTTCAGCGCGTTCTGCACCGCGCCGGTCAGCAGGTAGTCCGACATCTGTTCGGCCACTTGCAGCGCGACGTTTTCCTGCGCTTCGGTGGTCGAGGCGCCGAGGTGCGGGGTGCAGACTACATTGGGGTGGCCGAAGAGCACGTTCTCGGTCGCCGGTTCGACTTCGAACACATCCAGCGCCGCCCCTGCCACATGGCCGCTGTCCAGCGCGTCTTTCAGTGCCGCCTCATCCACCAGACCGCCGCGGGCGCAGTTGATGATGCGCACACCCTTCCTGGTCTTGGCGAGGTTCTCGCGCGACAGGATGTTGCGGGTCTTGTCGGTCAGCGGAACGTGCAGCGTGATGAAATCAGCCTTGGCCAGCAGCTCTTCCAGCTCGACCTTGTGTACACCCAGCGTTTTCGCGCGCTCTTCCGAGAGGAAGGGATCATAGGCGATGACCTTCATCTTCAGCCCAACCGCACGGTCGCAGACGATGCCGCCGATATTGCCCGCGCCGATCACCCCGAGCGTCTTGTTGAACAGCTCGACCCCCATGAATTTCGACTTTTCCCATTTCCCGGCATGGGTGGAGGCATTGGCCTCGGGGATTTGCCGGGCGACGGCGAACATCATGGCGATGGCATGTTCGGCTGTGGTGATCGAGTTGCCGAAGGGCGTGTTCATCACGATCACGCCTTTCTTCGAAGCTGCCGGGATGTCGACGTTGTCGACACCGATACCGGCGCGGCCCACGACCTTCAGGTTGGTGGCGCTTTCCAGCAGCTTTTCGGTGACCTTGGTGGCCGAGCGGATGGCAAGACCGTCATACTGGTTGATGAGTTCAGCCAGCTTTTCCTTGTCCTTGCCGAGCTTCGGCATGTAGTCGACCTCGACGCCACGGTCGCGGAAGATCTGGACGGCGGTTTCAGAGAGTTCGTCGGAGACGAGAACGCGGGGAGCCATTGCGGTATCCTTTGCGAATGTATGTTCACATTGATGCGCAGGGCGCATCCGGGGGATTGTGGGGAGGGGGCGCATCGGGGCGCCCCCGAAAGGATCAGGCAGCTTCGGTCAGCGCCGCTATTTCCGCCGCAAAGGCGAATTCAACCCAAGGCATCAGTGCCGCCACATCGGTGGTTTCCACCGTCGCGCCGCACCAGATGCGCAGGCCCGGAGGTGCGTCCCGATAGGCACCCGCATCCAGTGCCACGCCCTCTTTCTCCAGCCGCTTCGCGACGGCCTTGGCGAAGGCAGCACCGTCCTTGATGCGGGCATCGGTGAACTTCAGGCAGACCGAGGTACAGGAGGCCGTGGCCGGATCGACCGCCAGATTGGCGATCCAGTCCTTGTCGGCGATGAAATCGGCGATGGCCCTGGCATTGCCTTCGCTGCGCGCGATCAGCCCCTTCAGCCCGCCGATGGACTTCGCCCATTTCAGCGCGACCAGATAATCCTCGACGCAGAGCATCGACGGGGTGTTGATCGTTTCGCCGGTGAAGATGCCTTCGATCAGCTTGCCGCCCTTGGTCATGCGGAAGATCTTGGGCATGGGCCAGGCCGGGGTGTAGCTTTCCAGCCGTTCCACCGCGCGCGGGCTGAGGATCAGCACGCCATGGCCGCCCTCGCCGCCCAGCACTTTCTGCCAGGAGAAAGTGGTGACATCGAGCTTGTCCCAGGGCAGGTCCATCGCGAAGGCGGCCGAGGTCGCGTCACAGATGGTCAGGCCCGCGCGGTTTGCCGGGATCGGATCGCCATTCGGCAGGCGCACGCCCGAGGTGGTGCCGTTCCAGGTGAACACGACATCCCGGTCGAAATCGACGGTGGTGAAATCGACGATCTCGCCATAGCCGGCCTTCTGCACCTTGGCATCCAGCTTCAGTTGCTTGACCACATCGGTGACCCAGCCTTCGCCGAAGGATTCCCAAGCCAGCATTTCAACCGGACGCGCGCCCAGAAGGCTCCACAGCGCCATTTCCACGGCGCCGGTGTCAGAGGCGGGCACGATGCCGATGCGGTAATCGGCGGGCACGCCCAGAATTTCACGGGTGAGGTCGATGGCCTCTTTCAGCTTCGCCTTACCCACGGCGGCACGGTGCGAGCGGCCCAGCGGCGCATCAGCAAGCATGTCGAGGGTGAAGCCGGGAAGCTTGGCGCAGGGGCCAGACGAAAAACGCGGATTGGCCGGGCGCGCAGCCGGGGCGATCAGATCAGCCATGGTATCCTTCCAGATATAAGCCTCTCGTTGGGGAGAGGTGTCCCGCCGCCGGGATTACGGAAGCCCTGAGATTCTTGCAAGCGGAAATGTCGTTTCCGATAGGAAACTGGTCGCAAGTCGCGTGAACGATACGGGAACGCCCGTCGATTCGTGGCACAAATCTGACACAGGATCTTCGCGGAATGTTCCTGCGGAAGCCGGGCCGCAAATGGAAAACCCCGGCGCGCTGGCGGGCGCGACCGGGGCTAAAGAACAGTCCGAGCGGGACGTGCAGCAAGATTACACCATGCGCCGCGAGTGGGCAAACACTCTGCGCATGGTCATCGAGAATTGCGACCCTGCCGACGCCGCGCTGATCATGTCCGACGCGCTGGAACGGATGCGCCCCGGCGCCCCGGTTCCGCCGCTGTTGAACGCGCTGGACGAGGCGCGCACCTGGGCGGAATGGGCCACCCCGTTCGAGCGCAAAGCTTTCTGCCTCGCCAGCTTCAACGCCCTGTCGCCCAAAGAACAGGCCGGGTTCCTCGCCCATGTTTCGGGGAGGGCTGCGGCATGAGCGGGCTTGTCTGGATCGAGCGCCACGTTGACCGCGATGCCAATCGCTTCTTTGCGGCTGTCATCCTGAACGGGCGCTTCGTCAAATCGTTCTGGAACCGGGCCGATGCGCTGAAAGAAGCCCGGCGCCAAGCCGATCTGCACGGGGCGCGGCTGCGCGAGGCCAAGGTGCTGACCTTCCGCAAGGGGGGCGCGCAATGAACGACTTTAGCAACATGGCCCGCCGCGTGGATGATGACCCGTTCAACGATCTGAAACCGTGGAATGAAGCCCGTGCCGGTGGCGTCTCTGCCACCAAATCCGCACGCGGCGCTGCGACCTACATCACACCCGGCGAGCAATCGGCAAAGCCCAAGCTGCGCACCGCGCGTTCTTTGCAAGGTCGCAGCTTCCCGCCGATCAGGTGGATCGTGCCGGGCCTTCTGCCCGAGGGCCTGACGATCCTTATGGGTGCGCCGAAGCTTGGAAAGTCATGGCTGACGCTGGACTTTGCCCTTGGCGTAGCGCGCGGCTCCGAGGTTCTGGGCCAGACGTGCGAACAAGGCGACGTGTTGCTTCTGGCACTCGAAGATAACGAGCGCCGCTTGCAGGACCGCTTGACCAAGATTGCCGGTGAAGGCGACTGGCCCGAGGCGCTGGCCTATGCGACTGACTGGCCGCGCCTCAACAATGGCGGTCTGAAAGAGATCGAAGCATGGATTGATGGCGCGCAAAAACCGCGCCTGATCATCGTTGACACGCTGGCCATGGTGAAACCGTCGGCTACCGGCAAGGGCAATGCCTACGAACAGGACGTGGCCGCGTTGCGACCGCTTCACCAGCTTGCCAGCGCCCGCCGCGTCTCTGTGGTCGTTGTCACCCACAAACGCAAAATGGAAGCCGACGACCCGTTGGAGGGTATCAGCGGCACGAACGGGCTTACCGGCACGGCAGACACGACGATTGCGCTTATCCGTGGCACCGGGCAGGGCGAAGGCAAGATCTATGGCCGTGGCCGCGACCTAGCCGAACTGGAGCGCGACGTGGTGCTGAAAGACTGCCGTTGGACGATCAACGGCGAGCCGCTCGAAGCGAACAAGGGCGACACATGGTCCAAGATCATGCGCGCGGTGCGCGAGGGCCACGGGACGCCAACAGAGATCACCGAGGCCACAGGCATTCCATACGACAACGTGTGCCAGCACCTGACACGCATGGCGAAGGCCGGTGCGCTGATCAAGGCGGGACGTGGCATCTACGGCTTCCCTGATCAGGTGTCAGTTGTGTCAGGAGTGTCAGTTTCAGCCGGGGTTCCTGACACTCCTGACACAACTGACAGACAGAGAGGGGGAGACTTCCAATGAATACTGCAATCCTGCGGATCTCCAGTGACGGCACGCCCTGCGATCTGGTGCCAATGCCCGGCGTTTCGTTTGGGTGGGGGGTTCGGGGGGCGGGGTCTTCCGCTCTCTCCCACGAAAAAATCCGGGGGGAAAATGACCTCTGAGACCGCAATCAGCTTTCTTGAGACCCTGATCATCCCAGAGGGGCAGCTTGCCGGGCAGCCGGTGAAGCTGGCCGAGTATCAGAAGCGGTTCATCCGG
>NZ_LJSC01000043.1:0-231729 GCF_001303875.1 Gemmobacter sp. LW-1
GGCGTTCTGATGGCGCTGGTGGGCGCGCCGGTGTTCCTGCATCTGATCTGGCGCATGCGGGGGCAGACATGAGCCTGTTGACGCTCGACCGTCTGAGCCTGTCCCGTAATGGCACGCCCGTTCTGCGCGAGATTTCCCTGACCATCGCGCCCGGCGAATGCGTGGGGTTGCTGGGGCCGAATGGCGCCGGGAAATCCACGCTGATGCGCGCGGCGCTGGGGCTGGTGCAGGCCAGTGGCCAGAGCTCGCTCGCCCGGCTGCGCCCGGCGGAGCGCGCGGCGCAGGTCGCCTGGCTGCCGCAGGCGCGTGAAATCGCCTGGCCGGTCAGCGTGGCCCATCTGGTCTCGCTCGGCGCGATGGCGCGTGGCCGGGCCGGAGATCACCCCTCGGTCGCGGCTGCCATCGCCCGCATGGGGCTGGAGCCATTCCGCAACCGCGTGGCAACGGCCCTTTCTGGCGGGGAGCAGGCGCGGGTTCTGTTGGCCCGCGCGCTGGCCCAGGATACTCCGCTCCTCATGGCGGATGAGCCCGTCGCGGGCCTCGACCCTGCCCAGCAGATCCGCAGCATGCGGGTGCTGCGCGCGCTGGCGGACGAGGGGCGCGGTGTAGTGGTCTCGCTGCACGATCTCGGGCTGGCGGCGCGACACTGCACCCGGCTTCTGGTGCTGCATCAGGGCGCGCTGGTGGCCGATGGCGCGCCCGAGGCGGTGCTGACGCCTGAGCTTCTGGCCGGGGTGTTCGACATCATCGCCCATCGTGCCGATACGCCCGAAGGCCCCAGTTTCCAGCCGCTCGCTACGGTGTCGGAATGACTGTGCTCACCCTTGCCCGTCCCTGGCTGATCGCCGATCTGGGGCAGGAGATGCGCGTGCTCAGCTTCGCGCCGTGGCGGCCGGGCTTTGCCACTGCGCGCCGCATCCTGTGGCGCGAGGTGCGTAATGCTGATTTGACGCCGGATCTGGACGTGGACCGCTGGTTCGCGGCTGAAATGGCGGGGCAGGGCGCGTCGGGGGATGTCGGCATGCTGACCTCGCGCGATATCGGGCGACATTTCACCGCGCAGGCAGAGGTGGAGGGGATAGCCGTCACCTGTATCGCCACGGTCGGGCTTGGCAATGCCGAAACGGCGGGCGCCCGCCGCGCGACGGCCCCCGCGCCGGTGGGCACCATCAACCTCGCTGTTGTGGTCGGGGCCGGGCTGACCGAAACCGCGCAGCTTGAGGCGCTGACCATCGTGGCCGAGGCGCGCACGGCGGCGGTGATGGACAGCGGGTTGCGCCTCGGGAATGGTGCCCGAGCCACCGGCACCGGCACGGATTGCATCGCGCTGGCCGCCCGGCCGGGAGAGATGCGTTTTGCCGGGCTGCATACCGCCCTGGGCGAGGCACTTGGCCGCGCGGTGCGGCAGGCCGTTGCCGTGGGGGCTGAGGACTGGATGCTGGAAAACGGCAGGGTGGCCGACGGCTATCCGCCGTGAACACGGCGCCGCCCGGGGGCGAGGCTTTCTCCGGGCGGGGATTTTTGCTAACCATGGCTCAGGCTGACGCCGTGCCGCACGTTTGAGGAAACGCCGATGTCCGGTCAGGAACCCATCACCGCCACGGCCCCTGCGCTGATGTCCTTCATCGCCATGGGCGGCCCTGCCATGTGGGCCATCGCCGTGCTGTCGGTTCTGGCGCTGGCGCTGATCCTGTGGAAGGTGATGCGGCTTCTGTCCTTCGGGGCCTGGTCCGGCGGGCGGCGCACGGCCGAGGCGCTGGTGCTTTGGCACACAGGGCAGCGGGATTCGGCGATGCAGCTGCTGGCCGGGCGCAGCTCGCTGCGCGCGCAGCTCGCACTGGCCGCAATGCGGGCGGCGCAGAACCCCGCCCTTGATCGTGAGGCAGCCGAGGCGGAAACCGCGCGGGTGGCGCGCAAGCTGCTGGCGCAGGCGCGGGCGGGTTTGCGGGGGCTGGAGCTTGCCTCGACCATCGGGCCGCTTCTGGGGCTGCTGGGCACCGTGACCGGCATGATCGCGGCGTTTCAGGCATTGCAGGAGGCGGGCAGCCGCGCTGATCCGGCCACGCTGGCAGGCGGCATCTGGGAGGCGCTGCTGACCACCGCCGCCGGCATGGCGGTGGCCATTCCGGCGCAGGTGGCGCTGACCTGGTTCGACAGTGTGGTCGATGCGCTGCGGCACGACATGGAGGATGCGGCGACGCAGATCCTGCATGGCGCCCCGCCCGCCGCGCCGAAATTGCGACAGGCGGCGGAATGATCCGCTTCGGCCCTGACCGGCCGCGCCGGAGGCCCAATCTGACGCCGATGATCGACGTGGTGTTCCTGCTGCTGGTGTTCTTCATGCTCGCCTCGCGCTTTGGCACCGACCGGGCCCTGCCCGTCGCCACCGCAGGAACGGGGGGCAGTTACAGCGGCCCCCCGCGCCTGGTGGAGCTTGCACCGGCTGGCCTGCGGCTGAACGGTGTCACCGTGACGCCCGATGCGCTGGTGGCCGGGCTGGAACGGCTGACCGAAAGCGGATCGGATGTGATCGTGCTGCGTGCCCGCGACGGTGCTGATCTTCAGGCGCTGGTCGCGGTGATGGACAGGCTGTCGGCGGCGGGCTTCAGCCGTCTGGTTCTGGTGCCCTGAGATGGATTTCTCGGACCCGCCCCGCCGTCGTGGCGATGAAAACCTGCTGCCGATGATCAACGTGGTCTTCCTGCTGCTGATCTTCTTCCTGATTGCTGCCCGGCTGACCGCGCCCGAACCTTTCGCGGTCGAACCACCTGAGGCCCGATCCAGGGCAGAGGCGCTGGGGGAGTTCACGCTGTTCCTGTCAGCAGACGGCAAGATCGGTTATCGCGATGCCGAAGGCGACCAGGCGCTTGAGGCCCTCGCTTCTGCCCGGGTGGAACATTGCGCCGTGGTGGATTGTGCCGCGGTTCCGACCCGGCTGACCCTGCGCGCCGATGCGGCATTGCCTGCCGCCGATCTTGCTGCCTTGCTGCCCCGGCTGTCTTCGCTGGGCTTTGCGGCAATCGAGCTGGTGGCGCGGCCCGGAGGCGCAGAGTGAGCGGGCGCCTGCAAGCCGTGCTGGCGCTGTGTCTGGCGGTGGGCCTTCATCTGGCGGCTTTTGCGCTGCGGCCCGAGGCTGCGGGGGCGGCGTCGTCCGGGGCAGGCGGGCTGGATCTGCTGACGCTGCAAGCCGCTGATCCCGCGATTGCCGGGCTGGTGGCGGAATGGGATCGCCCGCCCGTGCCCGTTGCGGAACCGTCCCTCCCGGATGCGCCCGAGGCCCCGCCGCTTTCCGAAGCGCCGGATCTGCCCGCGCCAGAGGCGGCACCACCTCTGCCGCTGGCACCATCCGCGCTGGCGATGCCAGAGGTGGCGGAGGCTGCCCCGAACCTTGATGCCAGCCCCGCCGCCCCGCCGCCGCCCGAGGTGCTGCCCGAGGCGGCCCGGAAGCCTGCGCCGAAACGACCGGAGCAGAAACAGGCGGCGGAACCGCCCAAGCCCGCCAGGACGACAGAGGCCAAACCTGCCGGGTCACCGAAGGCAGCAGGCGCTCCCAAGGCCGCGCCCGGTCAGAAGGCCAGCCGTGCGGCAGGCAGCGGCGGTGGCGATACGGCGGCAGCAGGCAAACCCTCGCAGGCGCAGACCGCCAATCTGGCGAAGCAATGGGGGGCGGCGATCCAGGCGCGGATCGAGCGCCGCCTGCGCCAGTATCCGGGCGTCGGCAGGGTCACGATTCAGGTGACGGTCGCCCGCTCGGGGCAGGTGTTGGGCATCCGCCTCGTCGCCTCCTCGGGCAAGCCCGCGCTGGACGAGGCGGCGCTGCGGGCCGCGCGTGCGGCGGGCCGGATGCCTGCCGCCCCAAAGGGCCTGGCTGAGGACAGCCACAGCTTCAACCTGCGCCTGCGTTTCACTCGCTGACAGAAGCCGCTTCGGCCCTGCGGGGACGCGTGCTACCATCCCGCCGGGACAGGGAGGCGCGAGATGGACAAAGGATTGTTCCGCATTCTGATCGGCACCACCAAGGGGGCCTTTCTGCTGACAGCACTGGAGGGGCGGGGCGGCTGGAAGGTTTCCGGCCCGTTCTGCGACGGATGGCCGATCAACCATATCATCGGCGACCCCGAAACCGGCACGATCTGGGCAGGCGGGGGCGGGGACTGGCATGGCGCCGGGGTCTGGCGCTCTGATGATGGCGGGGAAAGCTGGACGGTCACACGGCTCAGCCGGGGCCAGCTTGACCGCTGGGCCGAAAGCGACGCCGATTTCGCCGCGATGATCGGATGGAGCCCCGAGCCGCTGCCTTTCGGCGAAACCATGTCGCAGATCTGGTCGCTGGGGCTGGTCGGGGGCACGCTTTACGCGGGGACCAAACCGGCACATCTTCTGGCCAGCACCGATGGCGGCCAAAGCTTCGCGCTGGTCGAGGGGCTGGACAATCACCCCTCTGCCGGAAGCTGGAGTCCCGGTGCGGCGGGGCTGGTGCTGCATACCATCCTGTCGGACCCGGAAGCCCCCGAAAAGCTCTGGATCGGGATTTCCGCCGCCGGGGTCTTTGCCTCGGAAGATGGCGGCACGACATGGGAGCGCCGGAACCGCCTGTCCAATCTGGGTGGCTGTGCCGGGCATGACCATCCCGCAGGGCCGCAGGGTGGCGAGATCGGCCATTGCGTTCACAACATGATGCGCGCACCGGGGACGGGGGATGTGCTGTATCAGCAGAACCACCATGGAGTCTGGCGATCCCCTGACGGCGGGCGAAGCTGGGATGATATCACCGCCGGTCTGCCTTCAACCTTTGGCTTTCCGATCCGGGTGCATCCGCGCGATCCGAACCGGCTGTGGACGCTGCCACTGAACGGGGATCGTGATGGCCGATTCCCGCCCGGCGCGGCGGCGGCGGTGTGGCAGTCGGATGATGCCGGGGCAAGCTGGCGGGCGCAGCGCGCGGGCCTGCCGCAACAGGGTTGTTTCTTCACGGTGCTGCGACAGGCAATGGCGGGCGATGCGCGCGACCCCGCCGGGGTCTATTTCGGCACCAATTCCGGCTCTGTCTTCGCCAGCATCGACGAAGGAGAAAGCTGGGAGGAAATCGCCCGCCACCTGCCGACCATCCTGTCGGTGGAGGTGCTGGACCGCGGCTGAGGCCGCGGCCCGGCATGGGTTCAGCGTGGCTCGGACATCAGCCCCTTCAGCACGGCCCAGCACATCAGCAGCAGGACCAGCGCAAAGGGCAGCCCGGTCGAGATCACCATGGCCTGCAAGGCGCCGAGGCCACCACCGACCAGCAGCACGATGGCCACCGCGCCCTCGAACGTTGCCCAGAACACGCGCTGCGGCATGGGCGCATCGACCTTGCCGCCCGCCGTGATCGTGTCGATCACCAGCGAGCCGGAATCCGACGAGGTGACGAAGAACACGATGACCAGCACAATGGCGATGACCGAGGTGATGGAACTGAGCGGCAATCCCTCCAGCATTGCGAACAGGGACAGCGGCGGGTCGTAATTGTCGATGACCTGAGCCTTCACCGCCGAAGTGGCGGGGTCCGTCAGAACCTGATCAATCGCCACGCCGCCGAAGACGGCCATCCACAGCACGCAGACCAGCGAGGGAATGATGAGGACACAGGTGATGAACTCGCGCACCGTCCGGCCGCGCGAAACCCGCGCGATGAACATGCCGACAAACGGCGACCAGCTGATCCACCACGCCCAGTAGAACGCCGTCCAGCCCTCGCGGTAATCGTCATCCGAACGGCCGAAGGGGTTCGACAGCGGCACGAGATCCTGCGCATAGGCCAGAAGCCCCTGCCCGAAATCGCCCAGAATGGCCAGTGTCGGCCCGGCGAGCAGCACGAACAGCAGCAGCAGTGCTGCGATGCCCATGTTGATCTCTGACAGCAGCTTCACCCCGCCATCCAGCCCGCGCAGCACCGAAAACAGGGCGACGCCGGTGATCAGCGTGATCAGGATGACCTGCACCGTGGTGTCGACCGGAATGCCGAAGACATGGTTCAGACCGGCATTCGCCTGTTGCGCGCCGAAGCCGAGGCTGGTGGCAAGGCCGAACAGCGTGGCGAAGACGGCCAGAATGTCGATGATATGCCCGGTCCAGCCCCAGATCCTTTCGCCGAAGATCGGGTAAAAGGCGGAACGGATGGTCAGTGGCAGACCCTTGTTGAAGGAAAACAGCGCCAGCGCCAGCGCGACCACGGCATAGATCGCCCAGGGGTGCAGACCCCAGTGATAGATCGTCGCGGCAAGGCCCATCGCCTTCGCCCGGTCCACATTTTCCGGAATCAGGTTGCCTGCCTCGTCAAAGGGCGAGGGCGTGCCCAGCGGGGCGGAAATCGCCATGTGATAGACCGGCTCCAGCACGCCGAAGAACATCAGCCCGATGCCCATCCCGGCTGCGAACAGCATGGCGAACCAGCCGGTGTAGCTGTAATCCGGCGTCGCATCGCGCCCGCCCAGCCGGACATTGCCCCAAGGGCTGACGATCAGCACAAGGCAGAACACCACGAAGATGTTCGCGGCGATCATGAAGAACCAGTCAAAGGTGGAGGTCAGCCAGGGGCGGAGCCAGCCGAAAGCCGCGCCCGCCTGTTCGGGCAGTGCAAGGGCGTAAAACACAAAGGCCACGACCGACAGGGCCGAAACCAGAAAGACCGGGTTGTGGATGTCAAACCCCAGGGGGCCGAGGTTGCCCTCGATATTGTGTTGTCCGATTTCATATTCGGTATCAATGATCTGTGTCGCGCCTTCGGGCGCGGGTATGCCCTGCGTGTCGCCGGACTCGGCCATGGCCTGTCTCCTGTTCTGATACATCATGTGGCGGAATGCGAATGCACCCATCCGCGTGGCAGAAGGGCCGAAACCCTGAACGGGACGTCAGATACGGCGCCTCAATGCCGTTGGGGCGACACCGGGCTGACCCGGCAGGAGCCCCGGAAACTGCGTGACGGCAAGGCTGGAGGCGGACCCGGTTGCGATGGATCGCGTCTTGCCGGTGCGGGCCGGGCGGCGCAGATCCACAGGAACCAAGGTTTTATCCAGCATACTCTTCCCTCACGGTTTCGAGACGTCACCCTAAGGAAAGTGCCTGCGGGAGTCCACCAGCGGGGGCACAAAAGCGACGTATCAGGTCGCTAAATTCCTTTTCCGGACGTTTTGGCGCCTCTATTTGCAGGGTTCTCCCCGGATTCGACGGTGCGCAGGATCGTGGCGATGCGAGTCAGCTGCGGGGCCAGCGGGTTGGTCTTGCGCCAGACCATGCCAATGGTCCGGCGCGGGCGCGGCTCTGCCAGACGGGCCAGCGATACCGCTGCCGACCGGGTTTCGATCGGCGCTGCCATTTCCGGGATCAGCGTGACGCCGATCCCGGCGCCGACCATCTGCACCAGTGTTGAAAGCGAGCTGCCCTCCATCAGATCGCGAGGGGTGGCCGATGTCATTTCGCAGAAGGACAGCGCCTGATCGCGGAAGCAATGGCCCTCTTCCAGCAGCAGAAGCCGCATCTCGCGCAGCTTTTCGGGTTTCGGAACCGGCTTTGCGGCATCCTCCTGTGGCCGCACCAGCACGAATTCCTCGTCAAAGAGGGCCTCTTCATGCAGGAAGGGTTCGGAAATCGGCAGGGCGACGATGGCGGTATCCATCCGTCCTTCGGCCAGATCCTCGATCAGGCGCTGAGTCACCGCCTCGCGCGGGCGCAGGTCAATGCCGGGGAAGGCAGCGGCCAGTTCCTTGATCACGCGGGGCAGGAGATAGGGCGCGACGGTGGGAATAACGCCGATCCGCAACTGCCCCACCAGCGGACCCTGCGAGGCACGGGCCAGTGCACCCAGTTCATCCACGGCCCGCAGGATATCCCGCACCCGCAGCGCAAAGGCCTCGCCCAGGGCCGTCAGCCGGATGCGTCGCGCCCCGCGTTCGACCAGAGGCGTGCCAAGGATTTCCTCCAGTTCCTTGATCTGAAGCGACAGTGCAGGCTGCGAGATCGCGCAGGCCTCGGCCGCGCGACCGAAATGGCCATATTGGGCCAGCGCATCGAAATATCGCAGATGGCGCATCGACAGACCGATCATAAGCCTTGCATATCGCCATCATTAGAAAATGCAAATTCTAATTATGGAAGAACCGTGCCACAACCTTGCCATCAAGCGCCGGCCAGCCTTGGGGAACAGGATTCGGACCGACCCTGATGCAGCAGGCAGGAAGCCAGAAGTGGGAGAGCAAGATGGACGGAAACGACATGAACCCCGCCGGGAAATGCCCGGTGATGCATGGCGGGAACACCGAGACCGGCGCATCGGTCGTCAGCTGGTGGCCCAATGCACTGAACCTCGACATTCTGCATCAGCATGACAGCAAGTCCGACCCGATGGGGGCAGAGTTCAGCTATCGCGAAGCCGTCAAGACGCTGGATTTCGATGCGCTGAAAAAGGATATGCATGCGCTGCTGACCGACAGCCAGGACTGGTGGCCGGCGGACTGGGGTCACTACGGCGGCCTGTTCATCCGCATGGCCTGGCACTCGGCCGGATCGTATCGCCTTGCCGATGGCCGTGGCGGTGGCGGCACCGGCAACCAGCGTTTCGCGCCGTTGAACTCGTGGCCGGACAACGCCAGCCTCGACAAGGCCCGCCGCCTGCTGTGGCCGCTGAAGAAGAAATACGGCAACAAGATTTCCTGGGCCGATCTGATGATCCTCGCCGGGACGGTGGCCTATGAAAACATGGGCCTGAAATCCTTCGGTTTCGGTTTTGGCCGCGCCGACATCTGGCACCCCGAGAAAGACGTTTACTGGGGTGCGGAAAAGGAATGGCTGGCGCCTTCGGACAATCGCTATGGCGATGTCGAAAAGCCGGACACCATGGAAAACCCGCTGGCCGCCGTGCAGATGGGCCTCATCTACGTCAACCCGGAAGGCGTGAACGGCAAACCCGATCCGCTGAAGACCGCCGCTCAGGTGCGCGAGACCTTCGCCCGCATGGCGATGAATGACGAAGAGACCGTGGCGCTGACCGCGGGTGGTCACACCGTCGGCAAGGCGCATGGCATGGGCAATGCCGCGCGGCTCGGCCCGGAGCCGGAAGCGGCCGGGATCGAGGCGCAGGGCTTCGGCTGGGCTAACCCCGACCAGAACGGCCAGGCCAACCGTGCCATGACCTCGGGCATCGAAGGCGCCTGGACCACGCACCCGACGAAGTTCGACATGGGCTTTTTCGAGATGCTGTTCGGCCATGAGTGGGAGCTGCGCAAATCTCCCGCCGGTGCCTGGCAGTGGGAGCCGGTCAGCATCCGCGAGGAAGACAAGCCGCTGGACGCCACAGACCCGTCGAAGCGCCATAATCCGATGATGACCGACGCCGACATGGCCATGCGCATGGACCCGGACTACAACGCGATCTGCCAGAAGTTCATGGCGGACCCGGAGTATTTCAAAGAGACCTTCGCCCGTGCATGGTTCAAACTGACCCACCGCGACATGGGGCCGAAGGTGCGCTACATCGGGCCTGACGTCCCGGCCGAAGACCTGATCTGGCAAGATCCGGTTCCGGCGGGGTCGACCGGCTGGGATGTGGCGGCGGTGAAGGCGAAGATTGCCGCCTCCGGCCTGTCGCTGGCCGATATGGTCGCGACCGCATGGGACAGCGCCCGCACCTATCGCGGCTCTGACATGCGGGGCGGGGCTAATGGCGCCCGCATCCGTCTGGCTCCGCAGAAGGACTGGGCCGGGAACGAGCCGGCGCGTCTGGCGCGTGTACTGTCTGTCCTGGAGCCGATTGCCGCCGCAGCGGGCGCTTCGGTCGCGGATGTGATCGTGCTGGCGGGCAATGTCGGGGTGGAACAGGCGGCCCGGGCTGCGGGCCATGCCGTCGAGGTGCCCTTCGCACCGGGCCGTGGCGACGCGACCGATGCGATGACCGATGCCGAGTCCTTCGATGTGATGGAGCCGTTGGCCGATGGCTTCCGCAACTGGCAGAAGAAGGATTACATTGTCAGCCCCGAGGAGATGCTGCTGGACCGGGCGCAGCTTCTGGGCCTGACCGCACCGGAAATGACCGTGCTGGTCGGGGGGATGCGGGCCATGGGCACCAACCACGGCGGCACGGCGCATGGTGTGTTCACTGATCGCGTTGGCGCGTTGACCCCGGACTTCTTTGTCAACCTTACCGACATGGCCTATAGCTGGCATCCCGTCGGTTCGGGTGTCTATGAAATCCGCGACCGCAAAACCGGCGCGGTGAAATGGACGGCGACGCGGGCGGATCTGGTGTTCGGTTCTAATTCGATCCTGCGCTCCTATGCCGAGGTCTATGCTCAGGACGACAACGCCGGGAAGTTCGTGAAGGACTTCGTGGCCGCCTGGACCAAGGTGATGAACGCCGACCGTTTCGATCTGAGCGCCTGACAGGGCAACGGAAACATCAGGCCGGGCGCGTGCATCGCGCCCGGCTTTTCATTGTCGTTCAGACCGTTCAGCCGGGCAGGCCTTCAACAATGACCACATGCACCGTTGCCGCCCCTTCACGCCGGGCGCGGGCGGCCCGGTATTCGGCCGAGTCGTAGCAGGCGCGCGCATCCGCCAGAGTCGGAAATTCGATCACTACGTGCCGATCCAGCACCGGACCTTCGAGCACCTCGGAGGGACCACCCCGCGCCAGAAACCGTGCGCCGTGGGCGGCGAAGGCTGCCGGGGCCAATGCCTGATATCCGGCATAGGCATCCGGGTCCGTGACCGTCACATGGGCAATCCAATAGGCGCTCATCCCTGATCCTCCAGCAATTGCCGGGCGATTTCAGCCGCATCCCGCAGATGGGCGCGGACCGCGTCGGCAGCAGCTTTGGGGTCATTGGCGCAGATGGCGGCACAGATTCGCGCCATATGTGCGGGGCCGGAAATCCGACGGTCGGTTGTGGCCAGTGTCAGCGCCCGCAGCCGCGAGATACGGCTGTTCAGGCGCTGCACGATCTCCCATGCGATGTCATGCCCCGCGGAGGTGAAAATCACTTCGTAAAACGCTGTTGTAGCAGCATAAAGTTTCTGCGGGGCCGCATCGGTGAAGGCGGCCTCAAGCTCTGCCAGCGCGACGCGCAGCCGGTCTTTTACCACCGCATCCGCAACGCGCGCGCAGGCAGCGGCGGCATCGGCCTCCAGCAGGCGGCGGATGTCATAGATCTGCCGCGCGCGCGGCCAGTCCAGTGTCGCCACCACCGGGCCACTGCGGCCCAGCGTTTCCACCAGCCCCTCGGCCTCCAGATAGCGGATCGCCTCGCGCACCACCGACCGCGACACGCCCAGTTGATCACAGAGCGTGCGTTCCACCAGACGGTCACCGCCGGTGAATCGTCCGGTGATGATGGCATGGCGGAGCCGTTCAACCGCCAGCTCCCGCAGGGTGGTAGGTGAATGGGCGATGCGCAGGTCGTGTTCGGGTGTCTGATCCATGGCCGCAGATTAGACGCGCCCCGGTCTTCGCGCAAGTTGTTCTTGACATGTCGTATTATGGTATACCAACATACCATCACAACGAACCGGAGGGACTCAGGGCATGTCGGCGCAGATTCGCAAGACGCTCATCACCATCGAAACCACGCTGGTCGAAGGCGGCCGCGCCGCACCGCGTCCGCTGAAACTGATTGCGGCGGCGGCTGTGCTGAAGAACCCCTGGGCCGGGCGTGGTTTCGTCGAGGATCTGAAGCCGGAAATCCACGCCGTCGCGCCGGAACTGGGCGCGCTGCTGACCGGGATGATTTTGGACGCAGCGGGCGGCGCCGATAATGTCGAGGGTTATGGCAAGGCGGCAGTCGTGGGGCTCGACGGCGAGCTGGAACATGCCAATGCGCTGATCCACACGCTGCGCTTCGGCAATCATTACCGTCAGGCGCTCGCCGCCAGGACCTATCTGGCTTTCACCAATGTGCGGGGGGCGGCCAACTGCCCGGTGATGATCCCGCTGATGGACAAGAATGACGAGGGTCGCCGCTCGCACTACCAGACCATTCATTTTGCCATTCCCGACGCGCCTGCGGCGGATGAGATCGTGGTGGCGCTGGGGGCCTCGACCGGCGGGCGCCCGCATCACCGTATCGGCGACCGCTATCAGGATCTGAAGGATCTGGGGCATGATGTCTCGAACCCTGCGGCTGTCTGACGGCAGCGCGGTCCGGTTGCTGGAGGCCGGAACCGGCGCAGCCCTGCTGCTGATCCACGGCGTCGGCCTTCGGGCCGAGGCCTGGGGGCCGCAGATCGGGGCGCTGGCCGACACCGCGCATGTGATCGCGGTGGACATGCCGGGCCATGGCGGCAGCGACCCGCTGCCCGAAGGCGCGCGCCTGCCCGACTATGTCGCCTGGGCGGCGCAGGTGGTGGAGTCGCTGGCCCTTGGGCCGGTCGCGCTGGCGGGGCATTCGATGGGCGCGCTGATCGCCGGGGGCCTCGCGGTTGAACGCCCGGATCTCGTGCGCGGGGTTGCACTTCTGAACGGCGTGCATCGTCGCAGTCCCGAGGCGCGCGCGGCGGTCGAGGCGCGGGCGACGGAAATCGCGGCCGGGGCCAACGGGATCGAGGTGCCTTTGGCGCGCTGGTTCGGGCCGGGGGACGAGGCGGCGCGCGATCAGGTTGCGGGCTGGCTGCGCAGGGTCGATGCGGCGGGCTATGCCGCCGCCTATCGCGCCTTCGCGGAAGGTGATGATGTCTATGCCGACCGCCTGTCGGCCATCCGCTGCCCGCTGCTGGTGCTGACGGGTGACGGAGATGCCAACTCGACCCCGGCGATGACCGAGGCGATGGCCGCCATGGCGCCGCAGGGCCGGGCGGTCGTGATTGCCGGGCACCGCCATATGGTCAACCTCACCGCGCCCGAGGCGGTGACGGCCGAGATGAAACGCTGGCTAGCAACGATGGAGGCGCAGGCATGACCGGAACTCCGCTGGACCCCCGCGCGCTGCGCGATGCCTTTGGCTGTTTCATGACCGGGGTGACCGTGGTCACCGCCCTCGGGCCGAATGGCAAGCCCCTGGGCTTTACCGCCAATTCCTTCTCCTCCGTCTCACTCGATCCGCCGCTGCTGCTGGTGTCCATTGCCAACAGTTCGATCAACCGCGCCGCTTTTGAAAGCGCGCCGGGCTTTGCCGTGAACATTCTGGCCGAGGGGCAGAAGGATGTTTCCGCCACTTTCGCGCGGCCGGTGGAGGATCGCTTTGCCACCGTCTACTGGCGCAAGGGGCCGGTCGGCTCACCGCTGATCGCGGGGGTTTCGGCATGGTTCGACTGCACGCTGGAACAGGCCGTTGCGGCGGGGGATCACACCATTCTTATTGGCCGCATCGGCGGGTTCGAGGCCACGCCTGCGCCGGGGCTGGGCTATTACCGCGGCGCCTATGTCACCCCGGCCCAGACGGCGGCGCAACTGCCGACCGGGCCCGATGTCGTGATCTCGGCTATTCTGGAGGCGGGTGGCCAGATCCTGTTGATGGATGACGGGCAGGGCGGGCTGACTCTGCCCACCGCGCGGGTGGGCCGCGAAGGTGTCCAGACCGCGCTTGCGCAGTTGATCGCCGCGACCGGGC
Organism: Gemmobacter sp. LW-1; assembly: GCF_001303875.1. Lineage (NCBI taxonomy): Bacteria > Pseudomonadati > Pseudomonadota > Alphaproteobacteria > Rhodobacterales > Paracoccaceae > Gemmobacter > Gemmobacter sp. LW-1. The sequence goes on from NZ_LJSC01000043.1 coordinate 13,572, forward strand.
TGACCGCAGCGCCGGGCTCGATCTACGCCGTTTACGAAGATGTCGCGCAGGGACGGCAGCATATCGCCTTCCGCTGCGCCGCCGAGACAGGCCGCCCCGCACGCGGCGCTTTCGTTGACCTGACAGCCGAAGGCGTGGCCGACGTGACGGACCCGGCGATGCGCGTCATGCTGGAGCGGTTGGCCGACGAGGCGCGGATCGGCAATTACGGCATCTATTTCGGGACCCACGAACAGGGACGCGTGCAAAGGACCGGGGAAAGGTAACCCATGAAATTCTCACTTTTCATCCATATGGAGCGCGTCTCGGCCGAAGAGGACCAGAAGCAGCTTTACGACGAGATGATCGCACTGTGCCGGATTGCCGACGAAGGCGGGATGCATGCCATCTGGACGGGTGAACATCACGGCATGAACTTCACCATCGCGCCCAATCCGCTGTTGAACCTCGTCGATCTGGCGCATCAGACGAAGAACGTGCGTCTGGGCACCGGCACAGTGATCGCGCCGTTCTGGCATCCGATCCGGCTGGCGGGCGAGGCGGCGATGGCCGACATCATCACCGGCGGGCGGCTGGAACTGGGTATCGCACGCGGCGCCTACAACTTCGAATACGAACGGCTGATGCCGGGGATGGATGCCTGGGGCGCGGGCGGCCGGATGCGCGAGCTGGTGCCGGCCATCAAGGCGCTGTGGCAGGGCGATTATGCCCATGACGGCGAATATTGGCAGTTCCCGAAAACCACCTCCGCGCCCTTGCCGATGCAGCAGCCGCACCCGCCGATCTGGGTGGCGGCGCGTGATCCGAACAGCCATGAATTTGCCGTCTCGCAGGGCTGCAACGTGCAGGTGACGCCGCTGCATCTGGGCGATGAGGAAGTGCAAAGCCTGATGGAGCGTTTCAACGCGGCCTGCGCCAAATTCCCTGAGATTGCCCGGCCCAGGATCATGGTCCTGCGCCACACCTATGTCGCGGACAGCGAGGCCGATGCGCAGCAGGGCGCGGAGGAGCTGAACATGTTCTACAACTACTTCGGCGCCTGGTTCAAAAATGAACGTCCCATCTCGATGGGTCTGATCGAAACGCTGACCCCTGAGGATGTCGCCGCCCATCCGTTCTATTCAGCCGAGGCGATGCGTAAGAACCAGATCATTGGCGAGGCGCCCGAGGTTATCGAACGCATCAAATCCTATGAGGCGATGGGCTATGATGAGTTCAGCTTCTGGATCGACAGCGGCATGAGCTTTGCACGGAAAAAGGCTTCGCTCGAACGCTTCATCCGCGACGTGATGCCCGCCTTCGCCTGAGGACAGACCATGGACCGTTTCCAGCATTATATCGACGGGCGTTTCGAGGATGCCGCGCAGGGGTTCGACAGCATCGACCCCGCGACCGGCACGCCTTGGGCGCGGATGCCCGCCGCCTCGGCCGAAGATGTGGGCCGGGCGGTGGTGGCGGCGGACCGGGCCTTTGGCGCCTGGGCCGCGACCACGGCGACCGCGCGGGGCAAGCTGCTTTATCGTCTGGCCGATCTGGTGCAGGAAGCGGCGCCGCGTCTGGCAGCGCTGGAAACCCGTGATACCGGCAAGATCATCCGCGAGACCAGCGCGCAGATCGCCTATGTCGCGGAGTACTATCGCTATTACGCAGGGTTGGCCGACAAGATCGAGGGCGCGCATCTGCCCATCGACAAACCGGATATGGAGGTCTGGCTGCGGCGTGAACCCGTGGGCGTGGTGGCGGCCATCGTGCCGTGGAACAGCCAGCTGTTCCTCAGCGCGGTGAAGCTGGGCCCGGCGCTGGCAGCTGGCTGCACGGTGGTGCTGAAGGCCAGCGAGGACGGCCCCGCGCCGCTGCTGGAATTCGCGCGGCTGGTCGATCAGGCGGGATTCCCCGCCGGGGTCGTGAACATCCTGACCGGCGGGCCCGAGGCGGGGGTGGCGCTGACCACCCATCCGAAGGTTGCCCATATCGCCTTCACCGGCGGGCCGGAGACCGCGCGGCATATCGTGCGCGCGTCTGCCGAGAACCTTGCGAAAACCTCGCTGGAGCTGGGCGGCAAGTCACCCTTCATCGTGTTTGACGACGCCGATCTGGACAGCGCGGCCAATGCGCAGGTGGCAGGCATCTTCGCGGCCACCGGGCAAAGCTGTGTCGCCGGTTCGCGCCTGCTGGTGCAGCGCAGCGTGAAGGATGCTTTCCTTGCGCGGCTGAAGGCCAAGGCAGAGGCGGTGGCCATCGGCGCCCCCGATGCGATGGCAACCGAGGTCGGCCCGCTGTGCACCGCGCGGCAGCGCGACCGGCTGCACGGGCTGGTGACGGAAACGCTGGCGGCGGGGGCAAAGCTCGTGACCGGCGGGCAGATGCCGCAAGGCGCGGGTTTTTACTATCCGCCGACGATCCTTGATTGTTCCGACGTGCCCGATGCGCCTTCGGTCAGGCAAGAACTGTTTGGCCCGGTCCTTTCCGTCGTCACCTTCGACACCGAGGCCGAGGCACTGCAACTGGCCAATGACACCGCCTATGGCCTTGCCTCGGGCGTGTTCACCCGCAGTCTGACGCGGGCGCACCGGATGATCCGCGGTATCCGCGCCGGCATCGTCTGGGTGAATACCTATCGCGCCGTTTCTCCCATCGCGCCTTTTGGTGGCCACGGTCTTTCCGGCCATGGCCGCGAGGGCGGGCTGGCGGCGGCGCTGGACTACACGACGGTGAAGACCGTGTGGCTGCGCACCTCGGACGATCCGATCCCGGACCCGTTCGTCATGCGCTGAAAACTGAAAACACAACAGGGAAGAATGCCATGAAGAAAACGATGTTCGCGCTGGCCGTCGCCAGCGCCGTGACGGCGCATGCCGCCATGGCCGAGGATATGGTCTTCACCTCCTGGGGCGGCACAACCCAGGATGCGCAGGCCGCCAACTGGGCCCAGCCCTTCACCGAGAAAACCGGCACTGGTGTGATGCAGGACGGGCCAACCGACTATGGCAAGATCAAAGCCATGGTCGAGGCGGGTGCCGTGACCTGGGATGTGGTCGATGCGGAATTTGACTGGGCGCTGCAAGCGGGGAAGCAGGGCCTGTTGGAGCCGCTGGATTTCACGGTGATCGACAAGGCGAAGCTCGACCCGCGCTTCGTGTCGGATTACGCGGTGGGCTCGTTCTATTATTCCTTCGTTCTGGGCTGGAACCCGGCAAATTTCAGCGATGCGCAGCCCGCCACGCTGGCCGATCTGTTCGACACCACCAAATTTCCCGGCAAGCGGACCTTCTACAAATGGTCGGCCCCCGGTGTGATCGAGGCGGCGCTGCTGGCCGATGGCGTGGCCCCGGATGCGCTCTATCCGCTGGATCTGGACCGGGCGTTTGCCAAGCTGGATACCATCAAGTCCGATATCATCTGGTGGGAAGGGGGCGCGCAGTCGCAGCAGCTTCTCGCCTCCGGCGAGGCGCCGATCGGTTTCTTCTGGAACGGCCGTCTGGCCGCGCTGCAAGCTGACGGTATGCCGGTCGGCATCAGCTGGGACCAGAACATTACCGCCGCCGACGCGCTGGTCGTGCCGAAGGGCACCGCCCACAAGGACGCCGCGATGAAGTTCATCGCCGAAGCGACCAGTGCGGAGGGGCAGGCCGCCTTTGCCGCCGCGACCGGCTATGCGCCCGTCAACCTCGGGTCGGCCGATCTGATGGACCCGGCGGTTCGTGCCACGCTGCCCGATGCGCAAACGGCGGTGCAGGTGAATGCCGACATGGCCTATTGGGCGGAGCACCGTGACGAGATCGGCAACCGCTGGTACGCTTGGCAGGCGCAGTAACGCCTGAACGACCGCCCGGATGACCGCCGAGGGCATCCGGGCCATTTCCCGACTTTCTGGAGGTTCTGCAATGCTCTCCGCCACTTCCGGCGGCCGCGGTTCGGGGTTGGGCTTCGCCATGCCCGCGATCCTGCTGCTGCTGGCTTTCTTCGTCATCCCCGTCGCATTCCTGCTGATGCGTTCGGTGACCGAGCCCGCGCCGGGCTTGCAGAACTATGCGACCCTGCTGGGCAGCACGACTTATGCGAAGATCTTCTTCAACACCTTCTTCGTGGCAGGGGTGGTGACGGCCATCACCGTGCTGATCGCTTTCCCCGTTGCCTGGGCACTGGCCATCATGCCCGCCCGCTGGTCGGCGGTGATCTTTGCTGTCATCCTGCTGTCAATGTGGACCAATCTGCTGGCCCGCACCTATGCTTGGATGGTGCTGCTGCAACAGACGGGCCTGATCAACCGTATGCTGAAGGCCATAGGGCTGATCGACCAGCCGCTGCAACTGACCAACAATCTGATCGGCGTGACCATCGGCATGGTCTATATCATGCTTCCCTTCATGATCCTGCCGCTGCTGGGCGTCATCAGGAAGATCGACCCCGCCATCCTGCAAGCCGCCGCGCTGTGCGGTGCCACCAGGGCGCAGGCCCTGCGCCGGGTGCTGCTGCCGCTGGCAGGGCCGGGGCTGACCTCTGGCGGGCTGATGGTTTTCGTGATGTCGCTGGGCTATTTCGTCACCCCCTCGCTTCTGGGCGGCACCGCCAACATGATGCTGGCCGAGTTGATCGCCCAACAGGTGCAAAGCCTTGTGAACTGGGGCATGGGCGGCGCGGCAGCCTTCGTGCTGCTGGTCGTCACGCTCGGCCTTTATGCCGTGCAACTGCGGTTCTTCGATCAGGCGGAGGCGCGCTGATGCTTCTGGATTTCGACAAGCTGGGCGCGTGGAAATGGGCGCTGTCGGCCATCTGTGCAGTGATGGCGCTGTTTCTGCTGCTGCCGATCCTGTTCATCGTGGCGCTGTCTTTCGGATCGTCCCGCTGGCTGATCTTTCCGCCACCGGGCTGGACGCTGAAATGGTATGAGGAGCTGTTCGCCGATCCGCGCTGGATCGGGGCGGCGCTGACCTCGGCCAAGATCGGGGTCATCGTCATGGTGCTGTCGGTGGTGCTGGGGTTGCTGGCCTCGATGGCGCTGGTGCGCGGCACCTTCCGGGGCCGGGCGGTGCTGCGTGCCTTCTTCCTGACGCCGATGGTGCTGCCGGTGGTCATCGTCGCCGTGGCGCTTTACGCGGCCTTCCTGCGGTTGGGGCTGAACGGCACCTTGCCCGGCTTTGTCATCGCACATCTGATCGTGGCGCTGCCTTTTGCCATCATCACCATCTCCGGCGCGCTGGAAACCTTTGACCCTTCGATCGAGGATGCCGCCATCCTGTGCGGCGCAAGCCCGTGGGAGGCGCGGCTGCGCGTCACCCTGCCGGGCATCCGCCATGGCCTGTTCTCGGCCGCGATCTTTTCCTTCCTCATCTCCTGGGATGAGGTGGTGCTGGCGATCTTCATGGCCTCCCCCGCGCTTCAGACGCTTCCCGTGAAGGTCTGGACGACGCTGCGGCAGGATCTGACCCCGGTGATCGCCGCCGCCTCCACCCTGCTTGTCGCGCTGACGGTGATCCTGATGATCGTCGCCGCCCTGATCCGCAAAGGCAAATCCGAATGACCACGCCCTTCCTGCACATCAACGGCATCCGCAAGACCTATGGCGATGTCGTGGCGACCGATCATGTGGAGCTTTCCATCGCAGAAGGCGAGTTCATGACCTTCCTCGGCCCATCAGGCTCCGGCAAGTCCACCACGCTTTATATTCTGGCAGGCTTTCAGGACCCGACGGCGGGCGACATCCGCCTGCGCGGGCAGTCGATCCTGCGCACGCCTTCGCACAAGCGCAACATCGGCATGGTGTTCCAGCGCTATACCCTTTTCCCGCATCTGAGCGTGGGCGAGAACGTCGCCTTCCCGCTGCGCGTGCGCCGGATGGGGCAGGCCGAGGTGGCCGCAAAGGTGAAGCGCGCGCTGTCACTGGTGCGGCTGGACGGGTTCGAGGACCGGATGCCGGCCAGGATGTCGGGCGGCCAGCAGCAGCGCGTGGCCCTTGCGCGGGCGTTGGTCTATGATCCTCCGGTCCTTCTGATGGACGAGCCGCTTTCTGCGCTGGACAAGAAGCTGCGCGAGGAAATCCAGTTCGAAATCCGCCGCATCCATCAGGAAACCGGGGTGACCATCCTTTACGTCACACACGATCAGGAAGAGGCGCTGCGCCTCTCGGATCGCATTGCCATCTTCAACCGTGGCAAGATCGAACAGGTTGGCACTGGGCCAGAGCTTTACGCCAATCCCGCCACGCATTTCGTGGCCGATTTCATCGGCGACAGCGCCTTTCTTTCGGGCCGTCTGGCCTCATTGAAGGGTGGCCGCGCTGCGATCCGGTTCGAGGGTGGGCAGCAGATCATCGATGTGCCACTGCATGGCGCCGGGCAAGAGGGGCAGGCGGCCGATCTGATGCTGCGCCCCGAGCGGATGGAATTGACCCCCGAGGCCGGACCGGCGGGTGCCTCGCTGCCGGTGACGGTGCAGGACATAACCTTCCTCGGGAACTGTACTTCGGTCGCGGCGCGCACCGACTGGGGCGATGCGCTGACCGTGCGGCTGAACTTCGGTCATCCGCTGGCAGGCCGCGTGGCGCGCGGTGACCGGCTCAACGTGCGCTGGTCGCCCGAGGCCGCCCATGCCTTCGTGCGGGGGTAAGCGATGCGGTTGAACGATCCGACATTGCTGGAAACCCGCGCCTTCCTCGCCGGGGTCTGGGTGCAGGGCGGAAGCCACATCGCGGTGCATGACCCTGCACGCGGCAGCCTGCTGGCCGAGGTGGCGGATTGCACGCGCGCTGACGCCGCGGCGGCCATCGCGGCCGCGCAGGCGGCGCAACCCGGCTGGGCCGCGCTGACAGGCAAGGAACGTGCGGCACTTCTGCGGCGCTGGCATGATCTGGTCATCGCCAATGCCGACGACCTTGCCGCGATCCTGACTGCCGAGATGGGCAAGCCGCTGGCCGAGGCGAAGGGCGAGATCCTCTATGGCGCCTCTTACATCGAATGGTTCGCCGAGGAAGCGAAGCGGCTTTACGGCGAGATCATCCCCGGCTATCAGCGGGACAAACGGCTGTTGGTGCTGCGTCAGCCGGTCGGCGTGGTGGCCGCGATCACGCCCTGGAACTTCCCCAATGCCATGATCGCCCGCAAGCTTGCACCTGCTCTGGCGGCAGGCTGCACCATCGTGGCGAAACCGGCGGCGGAAACCCCGCTGTCGGCACTGGCGCTGGCGGTGCTGGCCGAACGCGCCGGGCTGCCGAAGGGCGTGCTGTCGGTCCTGCCGTCAATCGATGCGGTCGGGTTGGGGCTGGAGTTCTGCGAAAACCCGGCGGTGCGCAAGATCAGCTTCACCGGTTCGACCAACGTGGGCCGCATCCTGATGCGGCAGGGCGCGGCGCAGATCAAGAAACTGTCGCTGGAGCTTGGCGGCAACGCCCCCTTCATTGTCTTTGATGATGCGGATCTGGAGGCGGCGGTGCAGGGCGCGCTGGTGGCGAAGTTCCGCAACGCCGGGCAAACCTGCGTCTGCACGAACCGTATCTATGCGCAGGCCGGTATCCATGATGCCTTCGTCGCGCGCCTGTCCGAGGCTGTGGCGGCCCTGCGGGTCGGCCCCGGCGATGAGGCAGGCAGCGAGATCGGGCCGCTGATCTCCGTCGCCGCACTGGCCAAGGTTGAAGCGCATCTGGTGGATGCCCGCGCAAAAGGCGCGGTCGTCACCACCGGCGGCGCGCGGCTGGAGGGCACCTTCTTCCAGCCTACCGTCCTTTCCGGCGTCAGGGCGGATATGCAGATTGCGCACGAGGAAACCTTTGGCCCGCTGGCCCCGGTCTTCCGGTTCGATACCGAGGCCGAGGTGATCGCCGCCGCAAATGACACCGAATTCGGGCTGGCATCCTACGTTTTCACCCGTGACCTCGGCCGGGTCTGGCGGGTGATGGAGGCGCTGGAATACGGCATGGTCGGGGTGAACACCGGCCTCATCTCGACCGAGGTGGCGCCTTTCGGCGGCATCAAGCAATCGGGATTGGGCCGCGAGGGCAGCCGCCACGGGATCGAGGATTACACGGAACTGAAATACGCCTGTCTGAGCCTTGGCTAAGACCCGGGCGGCGGGCGTCGGTGACGCCCGCCATCGCTCAGCCTGTGCCGCGCAGGCGCTTGCCATCGGGGTCGAAGGGCGGTTCAGCGAGAGCCCGCGCGGTATGCGGACGGCCAAGGATCGCCACATGGACCGTGTCACCGGGCTGCGTCGTCCCTGCCTTCAGATAGGCGATGGCCAGTGACTTGCCGACGGAATAGCCATAGGCGCCGGAAGTCACCTGCCCGACGGGCGTGCCGTCGGTCAGAAATATCGGCTCCCCGCCTGTGGCATCGGCATCTGCCGCGTCGATTTCCAGCATGGTCATCACGGCGCGGGGGGCGTGACCGGCAATGCTCTGCCACGCCGCCTTGTTCAGGAAGTCCTTGTCAGCCCTGATCAGCCGGTCCAGCCCGCTTTCCTGCGGCCAGTATTCGGGGCTGTAATCCCGGCCCCATGAGCCGTAACCCTTCTCGATCCGCAGGCTCATCAGCGCACGGCTGCCCACCGGACCGGCACCAAGGGCGCGGCCAGCGTCCAGCAGCGCGGCGTAAAGCCGGGTCTGGTCGGCCTCGGCGCAGTGCAGTTCCCACCCCAGATCGCCGGTAAAGCTGACGCGGATCGCCACGCAATCCACCCCCGCCACGCTGATGCGGGCCGAACGCATGAACGGGAAGGCCGTGTCCGACAGATCGGCCCCGGTCAGCCCCGACAGCAGATCGCGCGCCTTTGGTCCGGCGACGTTGAAACCGCATATCGCCTCAGTCCGGCTTGCGAAACGGGTGCCTTCGGGCAGCGGTATCTGACGGAAGAACCGCAAATGAAACCGTTCGGCCATGCCGGAGCCCACGATCAGGAATTCCTCTGCCCCGAGCCGGGTCACGGTGAAATCGCCCGCGATGCCGCCCCGCCGGCCGATCAGCGGCGTCAGGCAGGACCGCCCCACCGCCCTGGGCATATGGTTGGCGAACAACGCGTTGAGCCAGTCCTCAGCCCCCGGCCCGGTGACGCTGTATTTCGCGAAGTTCGAGATGTCGATGATCCCGGCGAGCTCGCGCAGCATCCGCGCCTCGCGCCCGACCGGCGCCCACCAGTTCTGCCGGGTGAAGCCGCAGGTCTCATGATCCGGCTCGCCCTCGGCGGCAAACCACAGGGGATGCTCCCAGCCGTAGTTCAGCCCGAAGATCGCACCCATGTCCTTTTGCATCGCGAAGGCCGGGCGCGTGCGGACCGGGCGGCCCGCAGCGCGTTCTTCATTCGGGAAGTGGATCTTGAAGCGGTGGGAATACTGATCTTCGACCCGCGCTTTGGTGAAAGCCCGCCCCGCCCAGTGGCCAAAGCGCGCCATGTCCCAGCCGAACATATCGAGCGAGGGCTCCCCCTCGACGATCCATTCCGCCGCAAGCTTGCCCAACCCCCCGGATTGCGAAAAACCGGGGATGATGCCGTTGCAGCAGAAATAGCCGGTCAGTTCCGGCACCGGGCCGAACAACGCCGCGCTGTCGGGCGACCAGATCATCGGCCCGTTGATGACGCGCTTGATACCCGCCGCGCCCACCGCTGGCACGCGGTCAATGGCGCGCATCATATTCGGCTCGATCCGTTCCAGATCGTCGGCGAAAAGCTCGTGGCCAAACCCCTGCGGCGTGCCGTCCTCGGCCCAGAACTTCATGTTCTTTTCATAGGCGCCGACCAGCAGGCCAAGCCCTTCCTGCCGCAGGTAATATTCGCCGTCGCGATCCGCGACCGAAGGCAGGCGGCGGCCCAGATCCGCGATGGCGGGGATGGTTTCGGTGACGAAATACTGATGTTCCGTCGGGATCAGTGGCAGTTCGACCCCCGCCATCCGCGCCACCTCGCGCGCCCAGAGCCCTGCGGCATTGACGACCCAGGGGCTGCGGATGTCGCCCTTGTCGGTGCGCACGATCCAGCTGCCGTCGGGCTGCGGTTCCGTCCCGGTGACGGGGGTGAAGCGCATGATTTCCGCCCCCATCTGGCGGGCCCCTGCGGCATAGGCCATGGTCACGCCCGATGGATCGACATTGCCGCCGTCGGGTTCATACATGATGCAGCGGATGCCGTCGAAATCGACCAGAGGATGCAGACGCTCGGCCTCGTCCCGGCTGATTTCGTGGAAATTCATTCCGTAGCGGCGGGCCTTGGCGGCCTGAATCCGCAACTGGTGTTCGCGTGCCTCGGTCTGTGCCAGATACAGCGAACCGGGCTGGAAGATGCCGCAACCCTGACCCGTCTCGGCCTCGAGCTGCTTGTAAAGCGTCATCGTATAGTGCTGAAGCCGCGAGATATTGGTGACATCATGCAGCCCGTGGATATTCGCCGCCGCATGCCAGGTGGAGCCGGAGGTCAGCTCTGACCGTTCCAGCAGGATGACATCGCGCCAGCTAAGCTTCGCAAGGTGATAGAGGATCGAACAGCCGATGAGGCCGCCGCCGATGACAACGGCTTGGGCATGGGTCCGCATTTTGTGGTCCTTGTGGGTCATGTCGGTCATTCCGGGGCTTCGTCTCCGGCGCTGGTCACTGCGTTGCGGCAGGAGGGGCGGCCTCTGGCGCGCGGGCGGGGACGGGCTGTTGCTATGTTCCATCGCATCTTGCCCACGCACCGTCGCGCGGTTCAGCGACGCCAGCCTTTGCCATCCGCGGCAGCATTTTGCCCGAGATCTGTCAGCTCCAGTCTGCCATGGCGCTGAATTTTCGACGTTTTTAATATTTTCGAAAATTCTGTTGACAGAATCCGGGCTGCGATAAAATCTTAACTACAGAGTTAAGAAATTCGCGCGAACGCGAATCGTCAACAGGGAATGAGGAACCGATGCTTCAGGAACGCATCGAGGGGAAATGGCTTGCCTGTTTCCGGCGCGTCTTCGCGCTGAACGGGATCGGGCAGGGCACACCCGTCGCCATCCTTTCGGAAACCCAGTCGCGGCCGGTGCTGGTGCATCTGTCGGAACTGGCCGCCTATGATCTGGGGGCGGATTTCTGCATGATCCAGATGCCCACCCCGGTGCAGACCGCGCCGGTCCCGGTCAAATCCACCGGCACCTCCTGGGCGATCCAGGGCAATCGCGCGGTGATCGAGGCGCTTAAACGCGTCGAGGTGATTGTGGATTGTACGGTCGAGGGGCTGATCCACGCCCCGGAATGGCCGGAGATCGAGGAGGCGGGGAACACCCGCCTGCTGGTCATCACCAACGAACACCCCGAAATCCTGGAACGGACCGAGCCGAAGGCCGAACACGGTCCGAAGGTGCAACTGGGTATCCAGATGCTGCGTGAAGCGTCCGAGATGCGGGTGACTTCGGCGCTTGGTACTGATCTGACGGTGGATCTGCGCGGCGCCCCCTGCGGCGGGACAGCGGGCTTTGGCACCACACCCGGCGCGGTGGCGCACTGGCCGGGCGGCCTGTGCCTCGCCTTTCCCGGCAGGAATGCGGTCAACGGTCGCATCGTCATGGGGGTCGGTGACATGAACCTGACCTTCAAGACTTACCTGACCAGCCAGATCGACTTCACCATCGAGAATGATTTCGTCACCGCGATCCGGGGTGACGGCATCGATGCGCTGCATTTCCGCGAATACATGGAAGCCTGGGATGACCGTAACGCCTATGGCATGAGCCATGTCGGCTGGGGGATGCATCCCGGTGCGCGCTGGATCTCGGCGGCGATGTACGACAAGCGCGACATGCAGGCGGTGGAATTCCGCGCGCTGGCCGGGTCTTTCCTGTGGTCCACCGGGGCCAATCAGTATGCGGGGCGCTACACGCTCGGCCATTTCGATCTTCCGATGAGGAACTGCACCATTGCCCTCGACGGGCGCGTCGTCGTTCGCGACGGCGTTCTGCAAGGAGAGCTTGCCTGATGACCGACCAGAGCGCGATCACCGCCCACCCGCCCATGAGCGACCCGGCCGATTACTACGACATCAGCCGCATCCGCCCCGTTGTGCTGGAAAAGCTGCGCCGGGTGAATGAGCTTGGCGCCACGAGATTTGCCGCCCGCGCAAGGGCGGTGGATGACGAGGCCAGCTTCCCGGTGGAAAACTACCGTGATCTGGCGGAGGAGGGCTTTCTGGGTCTCTGCATCCCCGAGGAATATGGCGGCTGGGGCTTTTCCATGTGGGAATATGCCATGGTCGGGGCTGAGATCGCCAAATACTGCGGGGCGACTGCGCTGACCTTCAACATGCACAATTCCTCGATGGCCTGGTCGCGGTTCATGTTCGACATGCCGAACCTGACGCCCGAGGAAAAGGCGGCCTTCGCCCCGCTGCGCGACCGCCAGTTCCGCCGTGCCATTGCGGAACGGGCGATCTTCTCGCAACCGATCTCCGAGGGCGGGCAGAACTGGACCTCGAAACCCAACCAGACCCAGTGCCGCAAGGTGGATGGGGGATGGCGCATCAACGGATTCAAGAAGTTCGCTTCGCTGGCAGGCTATTGCGATTACTACACCATCGTCTGCACCGAGGTGTTCGAGGGGGTAGAGCCGCAGCACGAGGACACGATGCTGTTCGTCGTCCACAAGGATGCGCCGGGTCTCAGCGTGAAGGGCGAATGGGATCCGCTGGGCATGCGCGGCACCAATTCGCGCGACCTGATCCTGAAGGATGTCTTCGTCACCGGGGATGATCTGCTGATGCCGCGCGGCATCTTCGGCAAGACGCTGCCGAACTGGCCGCACATGATGGCGACGCTGTCGCCCACCTATATGGGCGTCGCGCAGGGGGCGTTTGATTTCACGGTGGCCTACCTGAAGGGCAAGGTGCCGGGCCAGCCGCCCATCGACCGTCGCATGTATGCGACCAAGCGCGTTGCGGTGGGCAAGATGTATGCCCGCCTTGCCAATATGCGCGCCCTCTGGTGGCAGGCGTTTACCGAAGCGAAGGGCTTTCCCACCAAGGGTGAGGTCATGCGCATGTATGCCGCACAGTATAACGTGATGGAAGGCGCGGCCGAGATGACTTCGATGGCTATTCGCACCTGCGGCGGGCAGTCCATGCTGCGCAGCCTGCCGCTGGAGCGGATGTATCGCGACAGCCGCTGCGGGGCGCTGATGCTGCCCTATACCTCTGAAATCATGGAGGACTATCTTTCGATCCTCACCCTCTACGACATGGACGAGATCGACACCGCGCCGGGCGACGAGGGCGGTGCCCGCAACTCGCTGTGGCGGGGGGATTCCGGCACGCTCAGGGCGCTGCGCTAGACTATGCCGCGCGATCAGGTCCATGTGCATGGCCATGTGCCGCTGCCGCCAGAACAGGTCTGGCAGGTGGCAGGCGACTTCTGCGCCGCCTGGCATCCGGCGATCCGCGAGATCGGCGTCGAACGCGATGCCCGTGGTGCTTTGATCCGGGCGTTCAGGGTTCATGGTGAGGATACGCTGTACCGCGAACAGCTCACCTATCGGTCAGACAGCGACCGGGTGCTGGGCTATACCCATCTTGAGGGCATCGCCGGCTGCGAGGCCTATGACGCCCGCTTTTCGGTCGCCCCGGCAGAAGGCGGCGGGTCCAGCGTCCTGTGGACGGCGGCGATCCGGGCCCCCGCCGTGCGGCTGGGCCAGATTGCCGAAGGTACGCGGGCGGTGTTCGAGGCTGGAATTGCCGCGCTGGCGGTGCTGCGTGTGGCCCCGGCTCCCGCTGTGCAACCGCTGCCTCACCCGATGGGCAGCACCTCGATGATGGTGGATGATCTGCCCCGGCTGGCATTGTCGGTCACGCCTGAAATCGGCAGCCGCACGCTCTGCCTGTTCCTGCATGGGATCGGCGGCGCGCGCGGTAACTGGCTGCCGCAGCTGGGTCAGGCAGGGCGGCTGATGCGGGCGGCGGCGCTGGATCTGCGCGGTTACGGCGACAGCACGCTCGGTCCACGGCAATCCACCGTCGACGATTACTGTGCCGACATCCTGCGCCTGCGCAGCGTTCTGGGTGCCGACCGGCTGGTGCTGGTGGGGCTGTCCTATGGCTCGTGGATCGCGACCTCCTTCGCGATGCGCCACCCAGAGCTTCTGGCCGGGCTGGTCTTGTCCGGAGGCTGCACCGGCATGTCCGAGGCGGGACCGGAGGAACGCGAGGCGTTCCGGCTCAGCCGTGAGGTGCCCCTGAACGCGGGTCAGGTGCCTGCCGATTTCGCGCCGGCGGTGGTGAAGGTTCTGGCGGGGCCGGAGGCTGATGAGGCGACACGGCAGGCGCTGCATGCCTCGATGGCGGCCATTCCCGCCGCCACTTATCGCGATGCGCTGGTCTGCTTCACCAACCCGCTGGAGCGTTTCGATTTCTCGAAACTGACCATGCCGGTTCTGCTGATGACGGGAGAGCACGACCGCCTGGCGCCGCCTGCCGAAATCCGCGGCATCGCGGGCCGGATCTGGGATCAGGCGCCGCATCCTGCGGTTCAGTTCGAGGTGATCGCCGGGGCAGGCCATGTCTGCAACGTGGAATGCCCCGAAAGCTACAGCCGCATCCTCACCGGCTTTCTGGAGGCGCTGCCGCGATGACCGTCCTGTCCCGCCGCGAACAGAACCGGATCGACCGCGAAAGGCGCATTCTCGATGCGGCGCTGAAGGTCTTTGCCGAAACAGGCTATTCCGGCGCGACGATGGATGCGGTGGCCATGGCGGCGGGGCTTTCGAAGCCGACGCTTTACCAATACTTCGCGTCGAAAGAGGCGCTGTTCTCGGCCATGATGCTGGGCAAGCGCGACCGGATGCTCGATGTCTTTGAACATCCGACCGAAGAGGGCATGGTCAACGACCTGCTGGAGTTTGCCTGGGACTATGCCGACACGGTGATGCGCCCGGACCTGCTGTCACTTGCACGGCTGATCATCGGCGAGGTGCAGCGCTTTCCCGAGATCGGCCGGGCCTATCAGGCCTCTGGCCCCGATCATGTGCTGCAAGGGATCATGGCCTATCTCGTGCGGCGGCGTGACGAGGGGCGGCTGACTTTCGAAGATGCCGAACTCGCCGCGCAGGATCTGTGGGGCCTGATCCTTTCAGCCCCGCGGACGCAGGCGCTTTACATGCCGGACGCGGCGCCGACCCAGGCGCAGCTGGCCCGCTATATCCACAATGGCCTGCGGGTTTTCCTGCGCGCCTATTCGACCGATCCGCAAACCGATCTTCATCAACTAGAGGCGCTGACAGGCGCCCGACCGCTTCCGACAGGGGAACAGGATGACGCTTGAAGACTTCCTTGCCGATCCCGGCAGCCGCTTTGCCACGGTGGCCATGGCCGATACGAACGGGCTTTTGCGGGGCCAGATGGTTTCGGCCCGCAGCCTGAAAGGGATCGCGCAGAACGGCATGGGCATGGCTCCGGCCCAGCTTGCGCTGGATCCGACCGACGAGATGCTGACCATTCCGGGCGTGAATGATGACAGCGGGGATTTTCACGACGATCCGCTGCAACTGGACCCGGCCTCGGCGCGCAGCCTGCCATGGTCGAAGCCGGGGCATGATCTGCTGGTGTTGTCCAACTACACCGGAGCGTCAGCCGCGATCTGCCCGCGCGCGATCCTGAAATCGGTGCTGGCGCGGGCGGCGGACGCCGGGTTCTTCCCGAAATACGGGATGGAACTTGAATATACGCTGTTCGACGAAACCCCGGAAAGCGCGCGTGCCAAGGGATACCGAAACCTCAAGACCGCGACGCCACATGCCAGCCATGACCTGATCCTCTATCAGGTCATGCAGACGGAATGGTATGAGGCGCTGGCCGCGATCTGTGAACCGCTGCGCATCGACCTTGCCAAGATGCACGAGGAAATCGGCGCCGGTTTCATGGAAGCCTGCATCGGGGCGGGCGAGGGAGTGGAGCCTGCCGATCAGATGGTGCTGCTGAAGAACTTTGTCCGCGCGCTGGCGCTGCGGCAGGGGCGCAGCGTCACCTTCATGCCGCGCTGGAACGAACAGGCCGACAGCCAGTCCATCCACCTGCATGTCAGCCTGAAGGGGGCCGATGGCAGGGCGCTGTTCCATGACCCGGCGGCGCGGCACGGCATGAGCGCGACCTTCCGCCAGTTCATGGGCGGTTTGCAGAAATATCTCGGCGACATGACGCTGATTTTCCAGCCCACGGTGAATTCCTATCGCCGCTTCGCGCCGGGCACCTTCGCGCCGCCCGGCCTGACCTGGGGGTACGAAAACCGCACGACCTGCCTGCGGGTGGTAGGCCATGACGCGGGCAGCCTGCGGGTGGAGAACCGCCTGCCCGGCGCCGATACCAACCCCTATCTTACCACCGCCGCCACACTGGCCGCAGGCGTTGCCGGTATCCTTGAAGGGCTGGAACCCGACCCCGAAACCATCGGCTCCGGCTATGCACAGGAAACGCCGCGCGATTTTGCCCGCTCGATGCCCGAGGCGATCTCGCGGCTGCGCGGCTCTGCCTTCGCGGCCGACTGGCTGGGCCCGCGCTTTGTCGAGGCTTTCACCGCCACGCGCGAATGCCAGTACGATGCCTTCCGCCGCAAGGTTCCCGATGTGGAACTCGAACGCTTTTTCGATCTGGGCTGAGCCATGGCGGATCTGCGCAGCCTGTTTCTGGAAGGCATGAGCCGCGCCGCGACGTTTGTCGCGGTCGCGACCACCGATGGCGAGGGCGGGCGCGAGGCGGTGACGATTTCGTCGCTCACCTCCGTTTCTGCCGATGGCGACCATCCTTCGCTTCTGGCCTGCATTCATCACCAAAGCCCGGCGGCGGCGGCCATCCTGAAGAACCGCGCCTTCTGTGCCAACCTTCTGGGGGAGCACCAGATGGATGTGTCGAACCTCTTTGCCGGGCGCGGCCTGACCGGCCACCGGGCCGGGCGTTTCGATCACACGCCCTGGCAACCCGGCGAACTGGGCCAGCCGCTTCTGACCGGCGCGACCGCAGCCTTTGAATGCCGTCTTGGCACCGCGCTGCTGTGGGAGACGCATCACATCATCATCGGGCATGTCGTCGGTGTGCGGCTGTCCGAAAGCCCGGCGGCACTGCTTTACGGCCAGCGCGCCTATCGCCGGGCCGTGCATTTCTCCGAGGGCGACTAGGCCCGAGGCACTGCATCGGACAGCTGGCACAAAGACCGGCGTCCGCAATCCAGCAAGGAGTGGACCATGACTGATACGACTGGCGCGGGGGCGAACCGGCTCCGCAGCAATTCTCTCGGGCTTCTGGCGGTCACCTTCATGGTGATTTCAGCCGCAGCCCCGCTGACCGGGGTGGCGGGCGCGGTGCCCATTGCCTTTCTGATCGGCAATGGCACCGGGGTGCCTGCGACCTTCCTTTTCATGACGCTGGTCATGCTGGCCTTCTCGGTCGGCTATGTCGCGATGTCGCGACATGTGAAGAATGCGGGTGCCTTCTATGCCTATGCGGCGCGGGGCCTGGGCGGCACCTGGGGTGGCGCCACCGCTTTCACCGCGCTGGTGGCCTATAATGCCATGCAGTTCGGGCTGATCGGCCTGCTGGGTGGCATCGCGGCTGGCGTCTTCGGCAGCTTTGGCCTTGTCCTGCCCTGGTGGGTCTGGAGCCTTCTGGCTATCGCGCTGGTGGGCGTTCTGGGCTACCGGCAGGTCGATCTTTCGGCCCGTGTGATGATGGTGCTGGTCGCGCTGGAATACCTTGTGGTGTTCATCGTCGATTTCGCCATCCTCGGCAAAGGCGGGGCCGGGGGGCTGGCGCTGAACATCTTTGACACCGGGGCCATCTTTTCGGGGTCGATGACGGCGGCGATCCTGTTCTGCCTGGGCTCTTTCATCGGCTTCGAGGCGACGACAATCTATGCCGAGGAAGCCCGCGACCCTGACCGCACGATCCCGCGCGCAACCTATCTGTCTGTCCTGATGATCGGGCTGTTCTTCGTTTTCACCACCTGGCTGATGATCGTCGCGGTGGGGGCCGACAACCTGCTGCCGACCATCGGCGGGCTGGCCGATCCGACCGAATATTTCTTCGTGCTGGCCGATCAGTATGTCGGCGGGCCGGTGCCACCCATCGCGGGTATCCTGCTGGTATCGAGCCTTTTCGCCGCGCTGTCCGCCTTTCACAATTACATCGCGCGCTATTCCTATGTCGCCGGACGCGAGGGGCTGTTGCCCGCAGTGTTTGGCCAGACCCATGACCGGCATCAAAGCCCGCATATCGGCTCGGTTGTGCAGACCGTCGGGGCGCTGGTCGTGCTGGCGATCTTCGCCGGGTTGGGGCTTGATCCGATCCTGAACATGTTCACATGGATCAGCCAGATCGGCACCCTGGGCGTGTTGGGCATGATGACCGTAACCTCGGTTGCCGTCATCGTATTCTTCGGCAAGGGCGCGGCGGGGGCCTCGCCGCTGAAGACGCTGATCCTGCCCGGCGTCTCGGGGCTGATCATGGCGGCGCTCTTCGTCTACATCTTCCTGAACTTCGGCGATCTGACGGGCACCACCGGCGGGGCGCTGGGGATCATCCTGCCCTCGCTGATCCCGCTGGCGGCGCTGGTGGGGGTGCTGGCGGCGCGGCGGCTGAAGGCGGCGAACCCTGCCGCCTTTGCCCGGATGGGCCAGAACCAGCACTGAGCCGCCGCGGCCCGCCCCCTCAGCGCGTGACGATGCGGGCCGACAGCGGTACCAGCGCGACCAGCACAGCCAGCAGCCAAAAGGCGGTGGACAGGCTGGTCGCCTGCGACAGCGCGCCGATGGCGGCGGGACCGGCAAGGATGCCAGCGTAGCCGGTCGTCGTCACCGCGGCGATGGCCAGCCCCGCCGGCATCGCTTTCTGCCGCCCGGCAAGGCTGAACAGCACCGGCACGAGGTTCGAGGCACCGAAGCCGATCAGCACGAACCCGGCCATGGCGGGAACCGCCAGCGGCGACAGCAGAAGGACGGCAAAGCCGGCAAGCGCCAGAAGCCCGCCGCAGACCAGCACGCGCCGCGCGCCCAGCAATGCGACCACCCGGTCGCCGCTGAACCGGCCCAGCACCATCGCGACCGAGAACAGCATATAGCCGAGGCCGCCCTGTTCCGCAGGCGCAAGGGCACGATCAAGGATCAGCAGCGCGCCCCAGTCCAGAATGGCGCCCTCGACCAGAAAGGTCACCGCCGCAAGCCCGGCGAGGATCAGGACCAGCCCGCGCGGCAGGGCAAAGGCCGCAGGTTCGCCCGCCGGGGCGGGCAGCAGGCCGGGGGCGGCAAGGATCAGCGTGATCAGCGCCAGCGCGCTGCACCACAGGGCGGCATGCCCCGGTGTCAGGCCTGATGACAGCAGGAAGGTCATGCCGCCCGCACCGGCCACCCCGCCCAGGCTGAACATTGCATGAAATCCGGACATCAGCGGGCGCGCGGAGTCGCGCTCCACCTCGACCGCATGGACGTTTACCGCCACGTCGATCGTACCAAGCGCTGCCCCGAACACCAGCAATGCGCCCCCCAGCATCACCGGCAGGCTGACCACCGCCAGCGCAGGCAGGATCAGCACGAGCCCAAGACCGCCCAGCAGGATCATCGGTCGTGCCCCGGCGCGGGTGCTGAACCAGCCCGTCAGCGGCATGGCGATCAGCGAGCCGATCCCGAGGCACAGCAGCAGCAGGCCCAGCTCTCCCTCACTCGCGCCCGTATTGGCCTTGGCATAAGGCACCAGCGGCGCCCAGCAGGACATGACGAACCCGGCAATGAAGAAGCCAAGCCGCGTTGCCCGCCGTGTTGCGGGGGTATTGGCGGAAGGGGTCATGTCATGCTCCGGTCGGGGTAGGCCAGATGCACCCGGGCCCCGGCCGCGCGCAGGGCGTCGGCCACGGGGGCAGGGGCATCGGCGGCAAGGATGTAATCGGCCACCGCATCAAGCCCGGCGATGGCATAGGGCGCCGTGGTTCCCAGCTTCGCGGTGGTCATCATCAGGGCGGTTTCCGCACTACGGTCAATGAGCTGTCGTTTGAAATCGACATCCGCCAGATCGAACCCCGCCAGCCCCTGTTTCTGCGACAGCGCACAGGCACCCAGGAAGCAAAGGTCGAAGCGATACAGGGCCAGTGCGGCCTGCGCGCGGGCATCGGTGCAGCCGCCCGTCGACGGATCGACGCCGCCGCCAATCAACACCAGCGACAGATCATTTCGCTGCATCAGCACTGCGGCGGCGGGCAGGGAGTTGGTAATAACCCGCAGATCGGGCAGAACAGGCAGGCGCGCCGCCAGATGTGCGACAGTGCTGCCGGTATCCAGAAACAGCGTCATGCCGGGCTGGATGAGGCCGCAGGCCACCTGTGCAAGGGCCTGTTTTTGCGCGGGCGCTTCGGCCTGACGTGCGGCAACCGGCCCCGAGGCAGGTGAAAGCGGTAAAGCCCCGCCATAAACCCGTCGACACAGGCCCTGCTGTGCCAGCGCCCTCAGATCCCGGCGGATCGCATCTTCGGAAACCCCGAACTCGGTCGCCAGCGCGCCGGAGTGAACCGATTGCCCGGCGTCAAGCCGGTGGGCAATCAGGTCACGGCGGGCGAGGGGGAGTGTTGAATCGTGCATAATCGTGCATTAACCGGATAAAACAGGAAGGTCCAGCGCGATTACAGGCCCCAGATCAGCAGCGGCCCCAGCACGATGGCCAGCAGGAAAACCGTTTCCGCCACGATCATCAGCGCCGCCGTTGCCCCCACGGTCATCAGCCCCGGCAGATTGGTACGCAGCCCCACCGCGCCGACGGCCATCAGAAGGCTTGCCCGGATCAGCGGGTCCAGCAGATCGCGCAGCGCCTGCGGCACCAGACCCAGCGAATTGGCTGCCGCCAGCACCAGAAAACCGATGACGAAGCCGGGCACCAGCGGCGGGCGCCGCCCGCCTGCCGCGGAGCCATTGCGCAGCGTCAGCGCCGCGATCACGACGACCGGCGCCAGCAGCATCACCCGGAACAGCTTGAACACCGTCGAAATCTCGCCGGTTTCAGGCGAAACCGAAAAGCCTGCGCCCACCACCTGCGCGACGTCATGGATCGTCGCGCCCAACAGCAGGCCGGTGGAGGCATCGGTCAGGCCCAGCCGGGCGGTCAGCACCGGATAAAGGATCATCGCCAGCGTTGACATCACCGTGACCGCGATGACGGTGAAGGCGATGTCCCGCTCGCGCCGGTCATCCTGCGGCAGCAGGGCGCCGATCGCCATGGCAGCCGAGGCGCCGCAGATCGCTACCGCACCGCCGGTCAGAAAGCCGAACCGGCCGGGCTGCCCCAGAAGCCGGGCCAGCAGCAGGCCGAAGCCGATGGTTAGCGGCACGGCCAGGGCAACAAGGCTCAGCGGTGCAAGACCCAGCCCGGCAAGGGTATCGGCGCTGATGCGGATGCCCAGCAGCGCCACCCCGATCCGCAAGACATGCCGTGCCGCAAGCCCGATGCCTGGCGCAGTCCGGGTGTCCTCGCCCAGAAAGTTCAGCGCAAGGCCAATCAGGATCGCCATGAGCATCGAGGGCGCGCCGTAGTGATCGGCCAGAAACTGCGCCGCCAGTGCGACGACGGCAGCAATGGCAAAGCCGGGAAAGTAGCACCGGAACAGCGGAGCAAGACGGGTCATGCCCTGTTGTCGGCCATCCCGACCGGCGCTTCAACCGCGATCCGCACCGTGGTGGCCTGATCCCGACATCAGCCTTTTGCAGCCGATAAAAGCCGCAGCGTGACCTCCAGGCCCGGTGTGGCGTTGCGCAGCATCAGTTCACCCCCCGCCGCAGCCGCAATATCCGCCACGATGGCCAGTCCGAGACCATGGTTGTCGCCCGCCTCGTCCAGTCGCGCACCCCGCTGGCGCAGCCGGGTCAGCGCGGCATCGGGCGCCCCCGGCCCGTCATCGCGCAGAGTGATGGCCAGATGCGCGCCGTCGCGCCGGGCCGATATCGCAATGCGTCTCCGGGCATGCTGCACCGCATTTTCGGCCAGGGCGCCGACGGCCTCGGTCAGGTCGGCGGGGTCAATGCGGGCGGCGAGGCCGGGCGCCACATCAACCTGCCAGTCCAGTTCAGCGCCTGCGGGCGTGCGTTGCAGCACCGCCACCACCCGGCCGATGACCACGGCGGGGTCCGCAACAGCGGCGACCAGACGGTCCGAGCGGATGCGCGCGCGCGCCAGTTCGTGATCGACCAGACGCCGCATCGACCCGGCCACAAGCTCGATACTCTGCGCGATATCCGCCTCGCCGCGGTCGCGCAGCAGCCTGGCATCACCCATCAGCGCCTGCAACGGCGTCTTGAAACCATGCGCCAGGTCGCCCGCGCGATGGTGGGCCTTGGTCAGCTCGTCGTCGCGGGCATCAAGCAGGGCGTCAATCTCTGCGGCGAGGGGCTGCACCTCCTGCGGCATGTCCGGGCCAAGCCGGGCGCGCTGCTCCGAGCGCAGCGCGGCAACCTGCGCGCGGATCTGGCGCAACGGGTGCAGGCCCACGGTGATCTGCACCGACGAGGCTGCCAGCAGGCACAGGCCCAGAAGGCCCAGATAGGGCAGCAGATCCGACAGAAAACCCTGGCGGGCGTTATCCAGCTCGGCGCGGTCGCGGGCGACAATGATGCGCAGCGGCAGGCTTTCGCCGCCCGAGCGAACCTCCAGCCACCATTCCAGCGCCAGCAACGGTCTTTCCAGCGGTCCGGTCAGCGCCAGAACGCGCCGCCCCTGCGGCGGGGCGGGGTCCGGCGGCGCCTCTGCCGGGGGAAAGCCAAAATCCCACAGTGACCGCGAACGCAGCACTGAAGACCCAAGCCCGATCTGCCAGTAATGCCCGGAAAACGGCTGTTCATAAAGCGGGTCGGAGGCCACTTTGCGGAAGGCCGGCGGCCCGTCGGGCTGCGGCTCCACCAGGGCAGCGACGGCCATGGCGCGGGCCTCCAGATCGGCGACTGCCACCCGTTCCACATGACGCTCGAACAGCAGGGCAAGGCCGAGGGCCGCCAGCACCAGCGCCAGCACGATGGCCCCGCCTCCGGCAAGGATCAGGCGCCAGCGCAAGGACCGCAGGATCATTCCGCCGCTTCCAGATAATAGCCGAAGCCGCGCCGTGTGCCGATGACACCGCTGCCGAGCTTGCGCCGCAGCCGCGCGACGATGGCCTCGACCGCATTCGCCTCCTTGGCATCTTCATCCCCGTACAGATGCTCCAGCAACTCGGTTGGCGGCACCGTCCGGTCGCGGTGCAGCGCCAGATAGGCGACCAGGCGAAACTCCAGCGGTGTCACGGCCACCGGTACGCCGCGCAGCGCTACTATCATGCGGTTCAGATCGACCGAAAGATCCCCCACCGCCTGCTGCGCCGCCCCGCGCCCGCCTGCCCGTCGGACCAGCGCCCGCGCACGGGCCAGCAGCTCTTCCATACGAAAGGGTTTGGGCAGATAATCATCGGCCCCGGCGTCTATGCCCTCGACCCGTTCGGTCCAGGCGCCGCGTGCGGTCAGCACCAGAACCGGGCATTCCACCCCTTCCGCGCGCCAGCGTTTCAGCACGGTGAGCCCGTCAAGCTGTGGAAGCCCGAGGTCGAGGACGATCAGGTCATAGGTTTCCGTCCCGCCGCGAAACCACGCGGTTTCACCGTCCGCCACCCGTTCCACCCTGAACCCGGCCGAGGCAAGCGCCCGGTGCAGATCGCTCGCGATCCTCGCGTCATCCTCGACAACAAGCGCGCGCATCAGGAGGGGTCTTCCTCTTCATAATCGAGGATTTCCGCCGTGGCGGCGTCAAGCTCCACTTCGATCAACCGTCCATCGGGGGTCACCAGCTCGACCTCGTAAACCATCTTGTCGTCGCTGATTTCCAGTTCAACCTCGATCACCCGGCCGGGATGCACGGTCTGAAGCCGCGCCAGAACCTCGGCCAGTGGCAGGATCTCGCCCCGCGCGACGGCATCGCGCGCGATTTCAAAATCACGGCGCGGCGTGTCGCCATGTCCTGCGGAAGACAGGAGCGCGAGGGCACAGGCAGAGGCAAGGACATGGGCTTTCATGCAGGCAATCTAGCCGATCCATCCTGACATCACACTGACAAATCGGATCAGAGCCGCGTCAGCGCAGCTTTGCCAGAAGGGGGCGGGCGTCATGGCCCGGTCCTCAGGAGGTTGATATGAAACAGGCTATTCTTCCGGCGCTTCTGGTGCTGGTGACAGGGGCGTCCGCCGCTGTTGCGCAGACCGAACCTCGGCTTTCCGGGCTTGTCGCTCAGATTGAGGCGCAGGGCTATCGCGTCAGCGAGGCGGAACTGGACGCGGGCCTGATCGAGGCGAAAGCGATTACCGCCGAAGGGCTGCGGGTCGAGTTGCGTGTTGACGCCGCGACGGGCCGCATCCTGCGCCAGCGTGCTGATGACTGAGACCACATGACCCGGCGGGAACATGCCTGTCTGACAATTGGCTGACATCCGGGATCGGAACACTGTCAGCAGCGCCGGGTTAAGCCAAGCCACCTTCGGGACATCTCGTCCTGTATCCAACGCGCAAGAAAAGGAGCCACCGATGGCACGCAAGACTGGAACCCCGACTGCCGATCTGCTGAAAGGCAGCGATGGCATTGACTGGCTGGACGGTCGTGGCGGCAATGACACGCTGAAAGGCTACGCCGGCAATGATGAACTGGACGGCGGCGCGGGCAATGACCGCCTGTTCGGATACAGCGGAAATGATGAACTGGATGGCGACAGCGGTGACGATGTGCTGCACGGCGGCCTTGGCCATGACGAGCTGGACGGCGACGGCGGCAACGACCGGCTGTTCGGTGGTTCCGGCAATGACGAACTGGACGGGGGCGCGGGACGCGACCGTCTGTTCGGTGGCACCGGGCGTGACTGGCTGGAAGGCGGCCGGGGCAATGATACGCTGACCGGCGGTTCGGGCGCCGATGTGTTCGAGTTCGAACGTGGCGACGGCCGCGACCGCATCACCGATTTCACCAACGGGCAGGACCGGCTGCATCTGGATGACTTCAGCCGCGCGCAGGTTCAGGCGGTGATCGACACGGCCCGGCAATCGGGGGACGATGTGGTGCTGAGCCTGTCTGCCGGCAGCTCGGTCCGGCTGGAAAACATGCGCGTGGCCGATCTGGACATCGGCGACTTCGTTTTCTGACTCTGAAACGCACAGGGCGGCGCAGTGTCCCGCGCCGCCCTGTCGATATCAGTCTGCGCCACGGTCAGGCGAATTTCTTCGTGACCTCGTTCTTGTGCAGAAGGTAGGCGCTGTCGCTGCGCGAGATCAGCGTATAGAACATCGGCACCACGAACAGGGTGAAGACCGTTCCGATCATCAGACCGGCGAAGATCACCACACCCATCGCCTGCCGTGCCGCAGCCCCCGCACCCTCCGCGATGATCAGCGGCACCACGGCCAGTGCCATGGCGGCAGTGGTCATCAGGATCGGGCGCAGACGGGTCTTGGCGGCGGCCACGATGGCCTCCTTGCGGGACAGGCCGTGTTCCTCACGCTGCTGGTTGGCAAATTCCACCATCAGGATGCCGTGCTTTGTAATCAGCCCGATCAGCGTGATCAGCCCGACCTGCGTGTAGATGTTCAGCGTGCTCACGCCAAAGAACAGGGGCAGCACCGCGCCGAAGATCGAGAGCGGCACCGACATCATGATGATGAACGGATCCCGGAAGCTTTCGAACTGCGCGGCCAGCACCATGTAGATGACGATAAGCGCGGCGCCGAAGGCCAGAAGGATGGTGTTGCCTTCCGTCTTTTCCAGCCGCGACTGGCCGGAATAGTCGATAAAGAACCCGTCCGGCAGCACCTCGCCCGCGATCCGCTCCAGCTCGGCCAGGGCGACCCCGGTGGACAGACCGATCATCGGCATGGCGGAAAGCGTGGCGGAGTTGAGCTGGTTGAACTGCTCGATAGAGGCCGCCGCCACACCGGGTTGCAGCGAAACCACCGAGGACAGCGGTACCATCTCGCCCGATGAGGAGCGGACGAAGAACTGTTCCAGCCGTTCAGGGTTGTTCCGCCACTCCTGCGGCACCTGCGTGATCACGTCATAGCTGTTGGAGTCGCGGTCAAATTGCGCGATGGCCCCGCCGCCGACCAGCAGGCCCAGCGTATTGCCGATCTCGCTGACCGACACGCCCAGTTCCGCCGCCCGGTCGCGATCAATGGTAATGCTGATCTGCGGCGCGTCGAAAGCAAGGCTGTTCTGCACCACGATGAACTTGCCGCTTTGCATGGCTTTCATGCGGATTTCATCGGCGATCTCGACCACGCGGTCGGGCGAGTGGATCGACTGGATCACCATGGAAATCGGCAAGCCACCCCCGGCACCGGGCAGCGACGGCGGGGCGAAGGCATAGCCTTGCAGGCCGGGCGTCGTATCCAGTTTGCCCTGAATCTCTGCCTGGATCTCTGCCTGACTGCGGCTGCGCTCGGACCAGTCCTTCAGCGCCCAGATATAGAAGCCGGTATTGTCTGCCCCGCCCATCCCGGCGACCGAGAACGAAGTATCGACCTCGGGGATGTCGGCGGTACGCTTGCCGATCTCGCGGGTGAAGGCGTCGGTATAATCCAGTGTCGCATAGCGCGGGCCGTTCAGGATCGCGAACAGCGCACCCTGATCCTCTTCCGGGGCCAGTTCGGAGGAGGTGTTCATGAACATGAACCCGGTGGCCCCCAGCAGCGACACCACCATAAGCAGCGTGACCGGGCGGTAATCCAGAGACGAGGACACCCGGCGTTCATACCAGTTGGCGACGCCGCCCAGCACCCGGTCCACCGTGCGCTGGAAGCGGCCCGGGGCGTCGTGGCTCAGCAGACGGGCGGACATCGTGGGGGTGATGGTCAGCGCGACGATCCCCGACAGGATGACCGACCCGGCCAGCGTCAGCGCAAATTCGGTGAACAGCGACCCGGTCAGCCCGCCGGTAAAGGCCAGCGGCGCCAGCACGGCGGCCAGCGTGATGGTCATGGCGATGACCGGCCCGGTAATTTCCTTCATCCCGACAATCGCAGCACGCGCCGGAGACAGGCCCTCGTCAATATGGCGATGGATGTTTTCCACCACCACGATGGCGTCATCGACCACCAGACCGATGGCCAGCACCATGGCCAGCAGCGTCAGCAGGTTGATCGAATAGCCCAGCGTCAGCATGATGGCGCAGACCCCGATCAGCGACAGCGGGATCGTGACGATGGGCATGAGAACCGACCGGAACGAGCCGAGGAACAGCAGGATCACCACCACCACGATGGCCACGGCTTCGCCAATGGTCTTGAACACCTCCTGAATGGAGGCGGCGATGGTTTCGGTGGAATCGTAGACCAGCTTGATGGTCATGCCCTTGGGCAGCGTGTCGTTCAGCGCCGGAAGGGCCGCCAGCACGTTGGCGGCGACATCCAGCTGGTTCTCGCCCGGCGCGGGAATGATACCGATGAAAGTGCCCGGCTCGCCCGCGAAGGTTACGATGGCATCCTGCTCGCCCGAGGCCAGTTCGATCCGCGAAACGTCGCGCAGGCGCACGGTGCCGTTCTTGCCCTGCACCAGCGGCAGCGCGCCGAAAGCTTCGGCCGACTGTACGGTGGAGGCCAGCGTCAGCGAGTAGATGAAGTATTCATTCTCGGTCTTGCCGGGCGCCGACAGGAAGTTCGAGGCCCGGATCGCGCCCAGCACCTCGGAGGCGGTGACACCGCGTGCGGCCAGTTGCAGCGGATCAAGCCAGATTCGCATGGCATATTCCGAGGCGCCCATGATTTCCATCTGCGCCACGCCGTCGATATTGGTCACGCGCGGACGGACCACGCGTTCCAGATATTCGGTCAGCTGCTCGGGGGTCATGTTGGGGTTCTGGACCGCCAGATACATCAGCGCGAAGGTCTGGCCGGTGCCTTTCACGATCACCGGGTCTTCGGCATCCGACGGCAGTTGCCCGCGCACCTGCTGCACCTTGGACATGACTTCGGTCAGGGCGATATCCGGGTCGGCGCCCAGTTTCATTTGTACCGTCACGACCGAGGCAGAGGGCCGCGATGCGGTGCTGATATAATCGACATGCTCGGTCGTCGACACCGCTGAGGCGATGGGCGAGGTGACGAAGCCCTGGATCAGATCGGCCGATGCGCCGGGATAGACTGTGGTGATGGTCACCACGGTTTCCTCGACTTCGGGATACTGGCGAACCGGCAGGTTCACCACCGAAACCAGACCCAGAAACAGGATCAGTGCGGCGACGACGGTGGACAGGACCGGGCGTCGGATGAAGATTTCCGAAAAATTCATCTTTCGGCCCTCACTCGCCCGCAGGGGCGTCAAGCACCACCGAATTGTCGACCTTGACCCGTGCGCCCGAGGTCAGGCGGTTCTGACCCGAGGTCACGATCTCGTCGCCGGCAGCGATGCCCTTGACCACTTCGATCCGCGCGCCGGAACGGCGACCGATGGTAACGAACACCTGTTCGACCTTTTGCTCTTCCGCCGTGTCTCCCGGCCGCAGCACATAGATCGAATCCCCGTAAAGGGTGGAACTGACGGCCGTTTGCGGCACGGCGATCACGCCTTCCTCTTTCGGCAGGGCGATACGCACGCGCAGGAACTGGCCCGGATACAGCTCGCCGGAGGGGTTATCCACCTCGGCCCGGACCGAAACCATGCGCGAGTTGGAATCAACGCGCGGTTCGATGGCGATGATGTTGCCCTTCGCGCTGAAATTGCCGACCTCGGAGGTCACGCTGACCGGCCCGCCCATGGTCAGATCAGCGATCTGCTGTTCCGGTACGGCGAAATCTACCCGCATATGCGACAGATCCTGCAAGGTGGCGTAGATCGTGCCGGGGGTCACATATTGCCCGACCTCGATCTGCGGAATGCCGATCACCCCGTCGAAGGGCGCCACCAGTTTCTTGCTGTCCAGCGCGGTCTGCACCTGGGCGACCTGTGCACGGGCGCTTTGCACCTGGGCATCGGCGCTTTCGACGGTATTCGCCGCACCGACGCCGCGTTCGGACAACGTATGCGCGCGGTTGGCATCGGCCAGCGCGACGCTCAGCCCCGCTTTCGCGGCGGCCAGCGAAGCAGCCTCGCTGTCATCGTCGATCTGAACGAGATGCTGGTCTTTCGAAATCTTGTCATTGGCGGAGAACTGGATCGCGCGCACCAGCCCGCCGGATTCGATGGCGAGATCGACGCCGCGCGCCGAAAGGGCGGTGCCGATCGCCTCGATCCCCGGCTCCCATGTGACGGCCTCGACCGTCTCGGTGCTGACGGGAACCGGCGGCGGAACCATGCCGCCGAGATACTGTGCGATCATATCGTCCCGGAAGTACTTGAACCAGACAATGCCGCCGACAATCAGCCCCAGCAAAATGACCGCGATTACCAGCCGCTTGAACATCGAGGGTCTCCAATAGCTACAAACCGGGAAGGGAAGGGTTCGTTGTATTCTGTTCGCCGCACCTTGCTGGTTCAGCCAGCGGGCGAGGTCAAGAGAAAGCATTCCCATTTTGGTGGCAATACTGCCTTACGTTAGGTCATTCACGGCTTTCCATGCTGTGTTATCAGAGACTTGCCCCGCCAGACGACAGCCGGTTTCCCGCATTGCGCCATGCCGCACCCGATGGTCTTATGGAACAGCCCGCGCAATCAGGATACCGCATCATGACCGTCCTGCACACGTTGAATCTGACGCTCCGCCCGTGTCACCCGGCGGACGGGCCGGATTTCATCGCGCTGGAGCGGGATGCCGAAGTCATGCAATTTCTGAACGGCGGTCCGGTCGATCATGACCGCGTGGACCCGGACGAGGTGACCTTCCTGATGCCGCGGGGTCACGAACCGCATGTCTGGACGGCCCGGCGTCGCGCGGATGAGGCATTTGTCGGCTGGTTCGGCCTGTTTCCCGAAGGTGGCGGGCTGGCCGAGCTTGGCTATCGGCTGCGCCGCGATCACTGGGGCAGGGGGCTGGCCAGTGAAGGGGCGATGGCCCTGATTGACTGGGGGTTCGGTCATGCGGGCCATGACCGGATCATCGCCTGCACACTGGCGGTCAACCACGGCTCGCGTCGCGTCATGGAAAAGACGGGGATGACCTATGAGCGGACGGAGTATCCCGCAGCCCCGGTTCCGGTTGCCGGGTCCGAACAGGGTGAGGTCTGGTATGGTCTCAGCCGCGACCGCTGGGCCAGACGGCGCTGAGCCAGCGTCACGCAAGATCGCGCAGGATGGCGGCGGTGTCCGGCATCCGCGACAGGCTTGCCCCGATCCGTTGCCGCCAGCGCGGGCCACGCGCCTGCGCCTCTGCCAGAGCTTCGGCCAGATCGTCCGGTCGGTCCTGCGCCAGAATCCCGATCAGGAAAGCCGCCTGGCCGCGATCCTTGCGGGCCTTGGCCTGATCGACCCCGCCGCGCCGCCGGTCTGCGACGATCAGCTTGTGGATGGCGAACCGCTCGGGGCGGGGGATCTGTACCAGCACGCCGGAGCGGTAAAGCGCGATGGCCGGGATCGGATCGGCGATCAGGTAATTCAGGTAGTTCAGCGCCTGCGCGCTGACCCCCAGCGCGGGCAACGGCTTCACGGTTTCATCGCCGAAAGCCGGGGTCAGGAACTCCACCAGCGCCTCGCCCCGGTTCTGCCGCCACTTCCACACCTGCCGGTCCGGCATCCCCGGCACCGGGTCGAATTTCAGCGCCTGAAGGATGTCGCCGGGGTTTTCCTCCACCCGGTCCCCCAGTGCCACGGACAGCCGTTCGAAACTGGCGAAATCAATGTCGCCGGTCTGGGCCAGTTCGTCTGAATCGAAACGCACGCCCAGTTCGCCCTGATAAAGCGCATAGGCCGCCGTTCCGACCAGCGTGCCACCCAGCCGGAACACCCCGGCCCGCGCAAAGGCAAGCAGCAGGGAGCCGGTGTCACGGTCGGTGGCGATGAAGCCTTCGGCCCGCAGGATCCGGGCAAGCCGCGTCATCCCCGCCCTGCGTGCCCCGGCCCCCGCCCGCAATTCCGCCGCGCGCGCCAGCCGGGCGCGCAACTCGGGCGTGCCTTCGCCCAGATAGCGGCTTTTCATCTCGGTCCCGATGCGGAACCTGTCATAAAGATAACAGCGCCCGTTGCGCACCCGCTCTTCGACACTGCCGATGAGTTCTGAGGCGGTTTCTTCCAGATGCAGGCGCAGCAGATCCTGATAGGACACCTGCGCGGCGCGGGAATGGGAAAGGGCAGGCATGGCAGGGTCCGTCTTGTGTGTAGCGAATATATGTTTGATGCACACAAAAGTGCATGTGCGGCAAGAAAATTCTTGCTGCACATGAGGGGGCGGTCAGACCTCGACGGTAATGGCACCCTGCGGGTGCGAACAGCAGGCGAGGATCAGCCCCTCGTCAATCTCGTCATCCGAGATGCCGCCGTTATGCACCATGACCACTTCACCGGAGGTTTTCTTCACCTTGCAGGTGCCGCAAAGGCCAAAGTTGCAGCTGGACGGAATGTTCAGCCCGGCGCGTTTCGCCACGGTCAGCACGGTTTCCGAGCCGTCGCAGCCCAGCGTTTTGCCCGACAGCGCGAAGGTCACGCTGGCCGCGCCGCCAAGCTCCACCGTCTCGACCGGCTGTTCGACCAGCGCGGGGGCAGCAAAGCTTTCCTCGTGATAGCGCGCCATGTCGTAGCCGAGCGAGGCCAGCATCTCGCGCACCGCCCGCATGAACGGTTCGGGGCCGCAGCAGAAGATCTCACGTTCCAGATAATCCGGCGCCATCAGGCCCAGCATGATCTGGCTGAGCCGCCCGCGATAGCCGGGCCAGACCTCGAACGGGTCCACCTCTTCCACCGTGAAGCGCAATTGCAGCCCCGGCACGCGGGCGGCGAACTGTTCAAGCCTGCGGCGGAAGATGATTTCGGCCGGGCGGCGCGCGGCATGGACGAAGGTGATGTCGGGCATTTCGCCCGAATCCCAGGCCCACATCGTCATCGACATCATCGGGGTGATGCCTGATCCTGCCGAAATGAACAGATATTTCGGTGCCTTGTGGCGCAGGAAGGTGAACTGCCCCGCCGGGCCATGGGCGCGCAGACGCATGCCGGGCTTCAGATGGTCGATCAGCCAGCGCGTGCCTTCGGACCCCGGCTGCGCCTTGACGGTGATCGACAGCGACAGCGGCCGCGAGGGCGAGGAAGAGATGGTATAGGTCCGGCTGACCATGCCCGAAGGCAGTGGCAGATCCAGCGTCAGGAACTGCCCCGGCTGATAGTCGAACCACGCCCCGGAAGGGGCGCGGAAGGCGATGGTGGCGCAATCGGGCGCTTCGGGGATGACCATGGCGCATTCAAGCTCCTCGTGGTCATCCCAGGGTTCTGCCGTCCAGTTCTGGCGCTGCGGCATCGGTTTACTCTGCCGCCAGCCGGGCGCCGCCGGGGGCCTGCGCCGCGATCATCGCGCGGACATACCAGTCGACAAACTGGATCACGCCGCTTTCCTGTTTCGCCGAATAAGGGCCGGGTTCATAGGCAGGCGAGCTTACGCCGATCTGGTTTTCCTCGACCACGCGGCGATCCTCGTCATTGGTGGCAAGCCAGACCTCGGTCAGGCGTTTCAGATCGTAGTCGCGCCCTTCCACGGCATCTTTGTGGACCAGCCAGGTGGTCACAACCTCGGTTTGGGTGGCGCTGATCGGCAGGACGCGGAAGTTCAGCACATGATCCGACAGGAAGTGGTTCCAGGTGTTCGGATAGTGGAAGAACAGCAGCGACCCGGCATTGGCGAAGGGCATGCCCGGCAAGCGCGGTGCGGCGGCGGCGCCATCCATGGTGTAGCTGACACCCTCGCCCACGAAGGGGATGCGCACCAGACGCCACTGATCGTTCGGCGCGATGACATAGCGCGAGGGCAGCCCAGCCTCTTCGCAGCGGTTCACATGGGCGGCACCGGCGGGCGAGGACAGGCTGTCATCCGCGCCGACCAGATCGGGGTCGTCGCTGAAGGTGCGGCAGAGCGACGGATGCGATCCCGCGCAGTGATAGCATTCGCGGTTGTTTTCCAGCACCAGCTTCCAGTTGCCTTCCTCGACGATGCGCGACTGGAAGGCGACCTTAAGGTCGGCCATGCCATGCGGCGCGGCATAGCGATCCGCCTCGGCCTGCACGGCGGCGAAATCCGGCGCTTCCTCGGCCAGACAGACAAACACCATCCCGGCGGCCTGAGTGCAATGCACCGGCTTCAGCCCGTGCTTGGAGGCGTCGAAATCCGTGCCCATGTCGCGCGCCCACAGCAGGCGCCCGTCCGGGTCATAGGTCCACTGGTGGTAGGGGCAGACCAGCTTTGCCGCCTGACCCGAGGGTTTGGAGCAGATGCGCTGTCCGCGATGGCGGCATACATTGTGGAACGCGCGGATCACACCATCCGCACCACGCACCACGACCACCGGATAGGCGCCCAGTTGCAGCGTCACATAACTGCCGGTCTTGGGAAATTCCGCGATCGAGGCGGCGAAGATCCATTCGCGCTGCCAGATGGCGCGCAGGTCCTCGGCAAAGACCTCGGGGTCGGCATAGAAGGGCCGGGCCAGCGAGAAGCCAGAGCGTTGTTCATTCAGCAGAGAAAGGAGATCGCCTTGCATGACGGTGTTTCCTGAAGGGAGGAGGGGAGGAGGAAAGCGGGATGGTCAGCCCACCTTGGGAACGAGCGCGCGCACCACGTCGCGCATGTCGATCCGCCCAGCGGGCTGGCCCTTGTTCAGAACGGTATAGGCGCGATGGGTGTCGCCATCGGACAGCGCGATCAGCGCCTCCAGCGTGGTTTCGGTATCCACCGTCTCGGGCGGCATGTCGTCCGACAGGCCCGGCGTCATCACCGACCGTACCCGCAGCACGCGGGCGCGGTTGATGTCGCTGACGAAGTCCACGATGTAGGGATCGCGCGGATGCAGCACGATGCTCTGCGGATCGCCCTGCTGCACCACACAGCCATCCTTCAGGATGACCAGATGATCCGCCAGCTTCAGCGCCTCGTCCAGATCGTGACTGATGAAGATGATGGTCTTGTGCAGTTCCGTCTGCAATTGCAGCAGCAGGTTCTGCATGTCGGTGCGGATCAGCGGATCGAGTGCCGAAAACGCCTCGTCCATCAGCAGGATCGGCGCGTTGGAGGCCAGCGCGCGGGCAATGCCGACCCGTTGCTGCATCCCGCCCGACAGCCGGTGCGGATGGCTGTCGGCGAATTTGCCCAGCCCGACACGCTCCAGCCATTTCATCGCTTCGGCGCTGCGTTCCGCCAGCGGTACGCCCTTGACCTCCAGCGCCAGCGCCGCGTTTTCCAGAACCGTGCGATGCGGCAGCAGCGCGAATTTCTGGAACACCATGGTCATCTGGTCCTGCCGCAGCCTGCGCAGCCCTTCGGGCGACAGGCCGGTGACATCGGTGCCGTCAATCAGGATCTGACCGGCCGTCGGCTCGATCAGCCGGTTCAGGTGGCGCACCAGCGTGGATTTGCCCGAGCCCGACAACCCCATGATGACGGTGATCTGCCCCGCCCGCATGTCGATGTTGATGTCGGACAGACCCAGCACATGCTTGCCGTTTTCCAGAAGCTCGGTCTTGCCCATGCCTTTCCGGACATCGGCAAGCGCCGCCTCGGGGCGTGGCCCGAAAATCTTGTAGAGATTGCGGACCGAAATCTTGACCGGGGCGGGCGCGTTCATTGCTGGTCTCCGGCATTCATGCGCGACAGCGCGGTCTTGGTCACCCGGTCGAGGATGATGGCCAGCAGCACGATGCCCAGACCGGCCACCAGACCCACGCCCAGCTCAAGGTTGTTGATGCCGCGCAGCACCAGCACGCCCAGGCCCGGCGCCGACACCAGCGAGGCGATGACGACCATCGCGAGGCTCATCATGATGGTCTGGTTCAACCCCGCCATGATATTGGGCATGGCCAGAGGCAGCTCGACCTTCACCAGCTTCTGCCAGCGGGTCATGCCGAAGGCATCGGCGGCCTCGGTCACATCGGGATCGACCAGACGGATGCCCAGATCGGTCAGCCGGATGATCGGCACGATGGCGTAGAGGATGATGGCGATGCCATAAAGCTTTGGCTCGGTCACACTGAACAGGAAGATCAGCGGGATCAGATACACGAAGGACGGCAGGGTTTGCAGCAGGTCCAGAACCGGCAGCACCACTTTCTGCGCCCGGTCGTTTTTCGACATCAGGATGCCGATGGGCAGGCCCAGCAGCACCGAAATCACTGTGCAGACGAGGATGATGGCGAAAGTCTGGATCGCCGCGTCGAAATGGTTGATGAGGGCCAGAACCAGCATGGCTGCGCCGACAAAGGCGGTCAGCCCGCGCGACCGCGTCACGCGCTGCACCACCAGCAGGATCAGCAGCATGGTCAGCCACCAGGGCAGGAAAGCAAAGCCCTTCAGCGTGCCGGTCAGCGCCCAGCTCAGCGGCTGGGTCAGCGGGTCCAGCACCAGCTTCAGACCGTCTTTCATGCTCATGAACAGGCTTTCGACCGCGGCGGTCAGATCGCGCGTGCGCCAGATGGCGTTGCAGCTTTCATTCAGCACATCCAGCGACGGAAAGGGCCGCGACCAGAACGCGACCTCCTCGGCCCCGCCGGATTGCGCCTTCGCCTTGGCCATCAGTTGCGCCATGGTCATCGGCCCGCCGGTCGATCCGGCGTCGCACCAGGCGCGCAGGCCCAGCGTATCGAAAAGTTGAGTATAGGCTGCCATCGGTCCTCACCGGAAGGTGGGGGGCGCAAGACCGCCCCCCGATCAGGGTCACTGTGCGAAAGCGGCCAGTTTTTCCTTGGCTTCCGGGCTGACCCATGCCGTCCAGACATCCGGGTAGGTCATCAGGAAGTGCACCACGGATTCGTCAATCGAGGCCTTGTTTTCTTCCTGCCACGCCAGAACCTCGCCCATCTGCTGGTTGGTGAAGGCGACTTTCGACATCAGATCGACGACTTCGGGTTCGCGGGCGGCGAAATCGGTGGTCACGGCGGTCACGACCTCGGCGCTGGGGAAATCCGATTTTTTCGGATTGGCGCAGCCGACAGTCTGGTTGCAGACATGCGCCTCGGCGTCATAGGGGCCGACATCGACCTTCACCATCGGATATTTGCCCAGAACGGCGGTCGGTGCCCAGTAGTAGCCGAACCACGGTTTCTTGTCGGCATAGGCTGAGGCGATGGAGGCGGCCAGCGTCTCGCCCGAGCCGTGGTCGAAAACCGTCACGCCATGTCCGGCCAGATCATAGGCAACCTTCAGGTTATCGTTGGCCACCCGGCAGCCCCAGCCTTCGGGGCAGTTGTTGAACACGCCGCCCACCATGTCGGGATGCGCCAGAATACCGTCGATCTTGGTCAGCTCAGGATGTTCGGCCGCCAGATAATCGGGAATCCACCAGCCTTCGACACCGCCATCGGACAGTACATGCGCCACGGTCCTGACTTTGCCCGCTTCCTCCAGCGGCTTGTACTCCGGCAGCGAGTTCAGCCAGAGTTCGGTCACGATATCCGGTTTGCCGGTTTCCGCCACCGAGGCGAGCGCGGGCACAGTGTTCGAAGGAACCACGGTAACCTTGCAGCCATATCCTTGTTCCATAAGGAATTTCGATACGCCGGTCACGATCCCGGCCGAGGCCCAGTTCATTTCGGTGATCGTCACATCGCCACAGGCCGCAGCGGTCTGGGCTGTGGCAATCGTGGCCAGGACGGCCGATGTCACGAAGAGGCTGGCTTTCATCATTTGCTCCCTGCGCCGGGGAGGCGCCTCCCCGGCCTGTTGCTTTTGCCGGCTTGTTCCGCCGACTGGTAAGTGCCGTTGACGTTCCGTTGCGGAAGCTTTTCGCTCAACCGCAAAAATTCTCGACGTTTAGATAACTCTGAGTTATGCGTTTCGTAAAATCGCGACAGGAGGTCGAAAATGGTCAGTCTGCGGCGAACGATTTCCTCGCTTGGCGCATTGACCACCTTCGAGGCGGCGGCACGGCTGGAAAGTTTTACCCGTGCGGCCTCGGAACTGGGGGTGACGCAAGCGGCAGTGAGTCGGCAGATCAAGCAGCTTGAGGCCGAGCTGAACACCGCGCTTTTCGTTCGCGCGCATCGCAAGGTCGTGCTGACCACGCAGGGTGCGGCGCTGTCCTCGGTGCTGTCCGGCTCGTTCCAGCGCATCGCCGAGATGATCGAGACGATCCGCCAGCCTGTCGTGCATGACAGCATCACCGTCGGGGCGACGCTGGCCTTCACACATTTCTGGCTTCTGCCGCGTCTGGCCGAGTTTCGCGCGGCTTATCCCGACATCAAGCTGCGCCTGGTGGCCGAAGACAGCATCACGGACCTGCGCCGCGACCGGCTGGACCTGTCGATCCGCTACGGCAAGCCGCCCTTTGAAGATGCGCGCAGTCTTGCCACCATCGCGGACGAGGTGTTCCCCGTGTGCAGCCCGCGCCTGCTTGCGCGGCTGGGGATGCAGGCGGCCACCGCCGATCTGGCGAAGATGCCGCTTCTGGCCTCGGATTGGGTGGACCCGGCCTGGCTGTCCTGGCGGTCCTGGGCCAAGCTGGCGGGGGAATCCCCGGCCATCGCCAAAGCCTCGGATACCAGCCGTCTGCGGTTCAACCATTACACCGATACGATTCACGCTGCCCTGCACGGCGAGGGTGTGGCGATTGGCTGGGCTACGCTGATCAACCCCTATCTGGTGGAAGGCCGTCTGATTCAGGTGGGCGGGCGCCGGGTGATGCTGGAGGAGCGCTATCACCTGATGGAACCGCATGGCCGCGAACTCTCGCCCGCTGCTGCGGCCTTCCGCGACTGGATCATCGACGAATTCGCTGCCGGTATATAACCTCAGATCATCGACTCGGGCCTTTTTTCTGCTCGTCACAACTGCCGCGCGGCGGCCTTAAGGTCATGCTGTCCCACGCTCTGCCGAAGGTGAAATCATGGATGACCTCAATACCGACATGAACGAGTCCGGCCGCGGGCGGCGCCGCAGCGGCGGGCGCGACATGCGCCGCAGCGAGCGCGGCACAGGTGCCACGCGCGGCGTGCATGTGCCCTACATCACGCGGGGCATCCCCACCTATGACGTGATGGGCGAGGAAAACCTGTTGAAGATCGAGGCGGCTGCTAACCGCATTCTGGCGGAAACCGGGCTTGAGTTTCGCGACGACCCCGAGGCGCTGGACCTCTGGCGCCGTGCCGGGGCGAAGGTGGACGGCGTTTCGGTGAAGTTCGAACCCGGTATGCTGCGCGAGATCGTGCGCACTGCCCCGGCCGAATTTACCCAGCACGCCCGCAACCCGGTCAACAATGTGCAGATCGGCGGGCGCAACGTGGTCTTCGCCCCGGCCTATGGCAGCCCCTTCGTGATGGATCTCGACCGGGGCCGCCGCTTTGGCACCATCGAGGATTTCACCAATTTCATCAAACTGGCGCAGTCGTCCCCGTGGTTCCACCATTCCGGCGGCACGATCTGCGAACCGACCGACGTGCCGGTGAACAAGCGCCATCTCGATATGGTCTATGCCCATATCAAATATTCCGACCGCGCCTTTCTGGGCTCGGTCACGGCGGCGGAACGGGCCGCCGACAGCGTGGAAATGGCGCGCATCCTGTTCGGCGCCGATATGGCCGACCGCAATTGCGTGATCATGGGCAATTTCAACGTGAACTCGCCGCTGGTCTGGGATGGCACGATGACTCGTGGCATGCGGGAATATGCGCGGGCGGGACAGGGCACCATCCTCGTGCCGTTCATCCTCGGCGGTGCCATGGGGCCGGTCACCAGCGCGGGCGCCATCGCGCAGGCATTGGCCGAAACACTGGCCGGTTGCGCGCTGACGCAGCTTGAACGCCCCGGCGCCCCGGTGGTCTTTGGCAACTTCCTGTCGTCGATGAGCCTGCGCTCCGGCAGCCCCACGTTCGGGACGCCCGAACCCGCCATCGGCAGCATGGTCATTGGCCAGCTTGCGCGGCGGCTGAACCTGCCCTTGCGCTGCGCCGGCAATTTCACCACCTCGAAACTCCCCGACGCGCAGGCGATGATGGAGGGCACGATGTCCATGCTCTCGGCCATTCACTGCGGGGCGAACTACATCCTGCATTCCGCCGGGTTCCTCGACGGCCTGCTGTCGATGTCCTACGAGAAATTCATGCTGGACGCCGACCTTTGCGGCGCGCTGCATTCCTATCTGAAGGGCGTGCAGGTCGATGACGACCAGCTTGCCGTCGATGCCTTCGCCGAAGTGGGGCCGGGCAACCATTTCTTCGGCTGCACGCATACGATGGGCCATTACGAAACCGCCTTCTGGGACAGCGAGCTTTCCGACAACGAACCTTTCGAAAAATGGGAGGCTGCCGGGTCGGAGGATGCCGCGAGCCGTGCCAACAAGCTGTGGAAGCGGCGGCTGGCGGAATATGAGGCCCCGGCGCTGGACGAAGGTATTGACGAGGCGCTGCGCGATTTCGTGGCGCGGCGAAAGGCGGAAGTCGCGGATATGTGGTATTGATCGGCATGGCACAGGGCATTGCAATTCTTGGCGGAACCGGCTGGCTGGGGCTGGCGCTCGGACAGAACCTGCTGCGGCGCGGCCTGCCGCCGGGGGCTTTGCACCTGCTCAACCGGCGCGGGCCGACGGCGGATTATGACGGCTGGCCGGGCGTTCACTGGGCGACAGACCTTGATGACCTTCTGGCGGGCGCCGGGGTTGTGGTGCTGTCGGTGCGTCCCGGGGATTACCACATCCCCGTCCCGCAGAGCTTTGGCGGGCTGGTGATTTCCTTCATGGCGGGCGTGCCGCTGGAACGGCTGGCGCGGGACTGGCCGCGGGCCACCATCGCCCGCGCCATGCCCGGCGGCGGTGCGCAGGAGGGGCAGGCTCATGTGCCGTGGTGCGCGGGCGAGATCCCCGCCGCAGCCGCAACCCGGGTGGCCGGGGTGCTGGGCGCCATCGGCATGGTGGATCGCGTGGCGGATGAGACGGCGCTGGCCTATATGTCGGCGCTGTCCGGCTCGGGTGCGGCTTATCCGGCGCTGATGGCGCAGGCAATGTATCACGACGCCATCAGGCGGGGCATCGCGCCGGATGTGGCATGGCGGGCCGTGCGGTCGGTGGTCTGCGGTGCCCCCGCGCTGTTCACCCAGGGCCCGGAACAGGCGGCGGCGCTGCTGGAAAGCTACCACGGCTATCGCGGTGTCACGGCGGCGGGGCTGACGGCGGCCGAGGCGTCGGGCTTTGCCGAGGCCATTACCGCGGCGCTGGAGGTCGCCACCGAAAAGGCCCTGAATTTCTGAGCCTAGAGGCCGAAACGACCCCGGAACCGGGCAATCTCGCGTGGTTCCGGCGGGCGCCCCGTGTAGATCTCGACATAGCTCGGAATCCGCTCCAGCCGGGTTTCCAGCGTCTCGTCAGCCTGCATCGAGATATAGCCGATCTGCACCAGATAGATGGTGCGCGCCCGCACATCGGCATCCAGCGCCGCATGGCCCCAGCGTTCCAGCAGGGCAGCCAGCGCGGCCAGTCGCTGTTGATCAGCCTCGGCCACGCGGGCAAGGATGGCCGGGTCTTTCAGGCCCCAGCCGCGCATGGCGAATTCCAGCTTCGCGTCGAAGGTCTCGGGCCGCAGGAAACAGGCGATGACATTCAGCATCGCCTCCGTCTCCGTTTCGGCAAATTCACGCGTCGCGGCGGTCAGGGGGGTTGTGGTCCGCGCCTCCCACATCTCGGCCAGTGCGGCCAGCAGCGCGTCGCGGTTCTGGAAGAACCAGTAGAACGACGTCCGTGACAGCTTCAGCTGCTCCGCCAGCGGCAGGATTTTCACCGCATCCACGCCCTCGCGGATCAGCGCACCATAGGCCGCTTCCAGCCAGCCCTCGCGCGATCCGCGCCAGCCCGTTTCAGGTTTTTCCGTCTCTTCCATGACACGCAGACTAGGCGGAACGAACGGTATCCGCAAGAAATGTTCTACACTGACTGTTTTCTTGACAGTTATGAACATTTTTCCGATGATCCCGCCAGACTCACCTGCCAGCCCGCATCCGAAAGGCGCCCGCCATGTCGAACGACCCGCTTTTGCAGCCCTACAAGCTGAAGCATCTCACGCTGCGCAATCGCATCATGATCACCAGCCACGAACCGGCCTACCCGGAAGACGGGATGCCGAAGGGCCGCTACCGCGCCTATCATGTGGAACGGGCAAAGGCGGGGGTGGCGCTGACAATGACGGCCGGTTCCGCCAGCGTGGCGCAGGACAGCCCGCCGGTGTTCAACAACATCCTCGCCTGGAAGGACGAGGTGGTGGGCTGGATGAAGCAGATGGTCGATGAATGCCACGACCATGGCGCCGCCGTGATGATCCAGCTGACCCACCTTGGCCGCCGCACCCGCTGGGACAAGGCCGACTGGCTGCCGGTCGTCGCCCCCAGCCATGAACGTGAGGCGGCGCATCGTGCCTTTCCGAAGCGGATCGAGGATTGGGATATCACCCGCATCATCAGCGACTTCGCCGATGCCGCCGAGCGGATGAAGGCGGCGGGCGTGGATGGGATCGAGCTGGAGGCTTACGGCCACCTGCTCGAACAGTTCTGGTCGCCGCTGACCAATGATCTTGAGGCGCCCTATGGTGGCAGCCTCGACAACCGGCTGCGCTTTACCTTCGACGTGTTGCGCGCCATCCGTGCCCGCTGTGGCGAGGATTTCATCGTCGGCCTGCGCTATACCGGCGATCAGTGCCAGCCGGGCGGCATGACGGCGGCCGAGGGGCTGGAGGTCAGCCACAAGCTGAAGAACAGCGGGCTGGTCGATTTCCTCAATGTCGTGCGCGGGGCAATCGACACTGACCCGGCGCTGACCGATCTGATCCCGATTCAGGGTATGAAGAACGCGCCGCATCTGGACTTCGCGGGCGAGATCCGTGCGGCGACCGGCTTTCCGACCTTCCATGCGGCGAAGATCCCCGATGTGGCGACGGCACGGCACGCCATCGCCAGCGGCAAGCTGGATATGGTCGGGATGACGCGGGCGCATATGGCTGACCCGCATCTGGTGCGCAAGGTCATCGAAGGGCGGGAGGATGACATCCGTCCCTGTGTCGGCGCCAATTATTGCCTTGACCGTATCTATCAGGGCGGGCTGGCCTTCTGTCTGCACAACCCGGCGACGGGCCGGGAAGAGACGATGCCGCACAGCATCCCCGCTGCCGCCACGAAGAAGCGCATCACCATTGTCGGCGCCGGTCCGGCGGGGATGGAGGCCGCGCGGGTGGCGGGCGAACGTGGCCATGCCGTCACCGTATTCGAAGCGGCTGACCAGCCGGGCGGCCAGATCCGCCTGACCGCGCAGGATGAACGGCGGCGCGAGATGATCTCGGTCATCGCCTGGCGTCAGGCGCAATGCGAAAAGCTGGGGGTGGATTTCCGCTTCAACACTTTCGCCGATGCCGCTGATATTCTGGCGACCAACCCCGACGAGGTGATCATCGCCACAGGTGGTCTGCCGCATACCGAGGTGCTGTCGGGTGGCAATGACCTCGTGGTCTCTGCCTGGGACATCCTGTCGGGCGATGTGAAGCCGGGCAGCAATGTGCTGATCTATGACGACGCGGGTGATCATGCGGCGCTGCAAGCGGCCGATCTGATCTCGGCCACCGGGGCCGCGGTAGAAATCGTGACC
The DNA here is from genome assembly GCF_001303875.1 of Gemmobacter sp. LW-1. Lineage (NCBI taxonomy): Bacteria > Pseudomonadati > Pseudomonadota > Alphaproteobacteria > Rhodobacterales > Paracoccaceae > Gemmobacter > Gemmobacter sp. LW-1. The sequence continues at coordinate 56,182 of NZ_LJSC01000043.1, forward strand.
CCGGACCGCAGCTTCTCGCCCGAGGTCATGGCGATGAACCTTGTGCCCTACATGCGCAACCTGCAAAAGCGCGACACCACCTTCACGGTGACCTGGCGTCTTATGTCGGTCGCACGCGAGGGCAATGCGTTGCGCGCCACGCTGGGCAGCGACTACGGCGATTTCCGGCGCGAGCGGCTGGTGGATCAGGTGGTGGTCAACCACGGCACCCGCCCGCTGGACGAGCTTTATTTCGAGCTGAAGCCGCAGTCGTCGAACCTGGGCGAGGTGGATTACCGCGCGCTGACCGCCGGTGCTGTGCAGGATGTGCGGCGCAACACCGAAGGCCGGTTCCGGCTGTTCCGCATCGGCGATGCGGTGGCGGCGCGTAACACCCATGCCGCGATCTATGATGCGCTGCGGCTGGTGAAAGACCTGTAATCCGGCTGCCGCCGCCCCGGGGCCTCCGGGGTGGCGGCCCGCCAAACCTTCCCCGTGGGGAATTGGCACGCCCCGGCGAAGGCCGCATACTGCGCGTGATCGGCGGTGGTGCGGCGTGGCAAGGAGCGGAAGATGGACGTAGGGACCAATGGCGAAGTGTCGTTCTGGTATGCCGATATGGGCGGCGTGCCGGGCTATCGCCCACCGCTGCCCGGCGACATCTCGGTGGATGTCTGCATCGTCGGCGCGGGGTTCACCGGCCTCTGGACCGCCTATTACCTGAAAGAAGCTGAGCCCGGCCTGTCCATCGCCATCGTGGAAAAGGAATTCGCGGGCTTCGGCGCCTCGGGTCGCAATGGCGGCTGGTGTTCGGGCGAATTCGGATGGAGCCGCCACAAATACCTGTCCTCCGGCAGCCGTGCGGGGGTTATCGAATTTGAACGCCAGTTGCGCGCCACCGTGGACGAGGTGAAGCGCGTGACGGAGGCCGAGGGCATCGACTGCGACTTCCGGCTGACCGATTGCCTGACCTTCGCCCAGACCCCCGCACAAATGGCGCGTCTGCGCGCGGATTACGAAACCGCGATGTCCTGGCAGGTGCCGACCACGCGGCTGGAACTGATCGGCGGGGCCGAGGCGGCGGCGCGCATCCGGGTGTCCGATGCGCAGGGCGCGCTGGTGCGTCACCACGTCGCCCGCGTGCAGCCCGCCAAGCTGGTGCGCGGTCTGGCTGATGCGGTGGAACGGCGCGGGGTGGCGATTTATGAACAGACCACCGTGACCGGCATCTCAAAGGGCCTTGTCACCACGAACCGGGGCAGGGTTACGGCGCACCGGATCATCCGCGCCACCGAGGGCTTTACCCATGGCATCCCCGGCAACGAACGTCAGTGGCTGCCGATGAACAGCGCCATTGTGGTCACCGAACCACTGCCCGATGACCTGTGGCGCGAGATCGGCTGGGAGGATCATCAGCTTCTGGCCGATGCCTCGCATGCCTATTGCTATGCGCAGCGCACGCGGGGCAACCGCATCGCCATGGGCGGGCGCGGCGTGCCCTATCGTTTTGGCTCGAAAACCGATACCCGCGGCCAGACCCAGCCGGAAACCATCGAAAAGCTGAAGGACATCCTTTATCGGATGCTGCCGCAGACGCGCGGGCTGCGGCTGGATCATGCCTGGTGCGGGGTGCTGGGCGTGCCGCGCGACTGGTGCGCCACTGCGGGGATGGACCCGCAGACCGGCATCGGCTGGGCGGGCGGCTATGTCGGGCTGGGGGTCTCGACCTCCAATTTCTCGGGGCAGACGCTGGCCGATCTGGTGCTGGACCGCCAGACCGAACGGACCGCTCTGCCCTGGGTCAACCGCCGCCCGCGCAAATGGGAAGTGGAGCCGCTCCGCTGGCTGGGGGTGCATGGCATGTACTGGCTTTACCACCGCGCGGACCGGAACGAGGCGGCGGGCGGCGGCAAGACCACCTCGCGCCTTGCGACCTGGGCAAACCGTCTGACCGGGCGCTGAGCCCTTCAGCCCGCGTTGCGGCTGACGAGGCGCGACCAGAACCGTTCGACCTGCGGGCTGGTGGCATGGGCGTTGCGATAGGCGGTAATCCCGATCGGCTCGGCCATCTGCGGCATGTCGCGCGACAGATCGGCCAGCGCCCCGCTGGCCAGTTCCGCTGCGACCAGTTTTTCGGGTAGCCAGGCAATACCCAGCCCTTCGACCACGGCAGTTTTCAGCGCGGCGCCGATACTGTCCTCATAAACCGTATCCAGCGACAGCGCGTCGCCGTTGCGGGCGAGGATCGTGCGGGTCAGCCGCCCCAGAAAGCTGCCTGGCCCCGGTGACAGGAAGGGGATGTTTCCCCCGTCCAGCCCATGCAGCGCCTGCCCGGCCATGGCCTTCGACACCGGGATCAGGCGGTCGCGGTCCAGCGGGCAGACCGTCTTGCCCGGCAGGAAGCTGCCGGTGGAAATCGTGTCATGCGAATAGCAGATCAGCACATCGGCAGAACCGGAGGTGACGGCATCCACGCAGCCGGCAAAATTGTCGGCAAAGACCCGGAAGCGTGGCCGCGCACCATGATCGTACAGATTGCGCAGGAAAACGGGCACATAGGCCACGCTCAGCGATTGCAGGCAGGCAATGCGGATACCCGCCCGCGCCTCGCCCGCCCCCGCGAGCTCGGCCCGCGCGGTTTCCCATTCAAAGATCAGGCTTTGCGCCACCGGCAGAAATTTCTCACCCGCCGGGGTCAGCGTGACCGGATGCACGGAACGGTCGAACAGCACCGTTCCCACCGCATATTCCAGCTTCTTGATGCGGCGGGTGAAGGCAGGTTGCGTCACGTTGCGGATTTCCGCCGCGCGCGAGAACACCGAACATTCTGCCAGCGTCACGAAATCCAGCAGCCAGACCAGTTCCATTGCATGCTCCCTGCCCGTTTCGGCATTGATCATACCGAAAAGGCATCATGCAAAAAAGGCATGATAAATGTATCAACGGCATTTCCGCAAAAGACAGCGCCGCGACATCCTTGGCACAGCAACAACGGAGAACTTCCATGCGTGTCGAACGGGATCAGCTTGGCGTCGTCGAAATCGCCGATGATCTGGCCTATGGGGCGCAGACCGCCCGCGCCGTCCTGAACTTTCCGATTTCGCGCAGCCGCCTGAAGGACGAGCCGGAATTCGTGCGTGCCCTCGCCATGGTCAAGCAGGCTGCCGCGCGGGCCAATCTGGAACTGGGGGTCCTGGCACCGGAAAAGGCGCAGGTCATCACTGCCATCACCGACCAGATCATCGCGGGCCAGCACCACGATCATTTCGTGGTTGATCTGATTCAGGGGGGCGCGGGCACCTCGTCGAACATGAACGCGAATGAAGTCATCGCCAATCTGGGCCTGCGGGCGATGGGGCATGGCTTTGGCGAATACCGCTACCTGCATCCGAACGACGATGTGAACCATTCGCAATCCACCAATGACGTCTATCCCACGGCAATCCGGCTGGCGCTGCTGCACCGGGCGCGGGCGCTGACCACCGCGCTGGAGGCGCTTACGCTGGCATTCCGCAACAAGGCGACAGAGTTCGCCGGGATCACCAAGGTTGGCCGTACCCAGTTGCAGGATGCGGTGCCGATGAGCCTTGGCACCGAATTTGCTGCCTTTGCTGCCACGCTGGCCGACAGCGTGCGCCAGATCACCGCCGCAAGCGAAGGGCTGCGCGTGATCAATCTGGGTGGCACAGCCATTGGTGACGGTATTCTGGCACCTGAAGGGTATCGCGCCCGCGCCATTGCCGCGCTGTCGGAAATCTCGGGCTTTGATCTGACCGGCGCAGACGACCTGTTCGCCGCGGGCTACGATCAGGGCGCGCTGGTACAGTTTTCGGCGGCACTGAAATCCGCCGCGCTGCGAATGTCGAAAATCGCCTCGGATCTGCGGCTGCTGTCCAGCGGGCCGCGCGCTGGTCTGGGCGAAATCATCCTGCCGCCGGTACAGGCCGGATCGTCGATCATGCCGGGCAAGGTGAACCCGGTGATCCCCGAGATGGTCAATCAGGTGGCCTGTGCGGTGGTCGGCAATGATGTGACGGTGACGATGGCAGCCGAGGCGGGTGAATTGCAGCTGAACGCGATGGAACCTGTGCTGCTGTGCCGTTTGCTTGAGTCGCTGAGCCTGATGGAAAACGCGGCCAACACCTTCCGCACGCGCTGCGTTGACGGGATCGTGGCGGATGCCGACCGTTGCCGCGCGCTGTTTGAAGGCAGCCTCGCGCTGGCCACCAGGTTGAGCCTTGATCTGGGCTATGACCGCACCAGCGCGCTGGTCTACCGCGCGAAACGCGAGGGGATCGGCCTTGTTCCGGCGCTGGTTACGGAGCCGGATCTGCCAGGGGATCTCGTTGCGAACCTGACCGGCACGGTTCAGCGCAAAAGCGCCTGATCCGGCAAAACTGCGCCTTTGGTCGCGTTGCGGACAGGCGGGATGGGTGCTTCTGTGGGGGAGGGTCGGCAGAGCCGACGTCCCGGAGGACCGCAGATGCAGACACCCCTGTCCCGCCACCTGCAAAGGATCGAGGTGGCGCTTGCCAACGGGCAGGCGGCCCGATCCGCCATCGCGGCCTCCTGGGCGCGGTCGGCGCATCTGCACGGGCTGGACCCGACCCGCCGCCATGCCGTGCCTCGTCTGACACAGGCCGAGCTGGCGGAGGCCCGTGACCGGCTCGGGCCGCTGCCGCTGCTGGCCGCGCCGCATCTGGACCGGCTGTTCCAGATCGTCGGCGGTCTTGGCGCCTGCGTCGTGCTGGCCGATGCCGAAGGCGTGGCGCTGGACCGGCGCGGCAATCCGGGCGATGACCGCGATTTTGCCGACTCCGGTCTCTGGACCGGCGCCAACTGGTCCGAAGCGGAGCTGGGCACCAATGGCATCGGCACCTGTCTGGCCGAGGGGCGGGCAGTGACCATTCACCGTGATCAGCATTTTCTGGCCCATAACACCGGCCTGTCCTGTTCCTCCGCCCCCGTGCATGATGCGCAGGGACGGCTGGTGGCGGTGATCGACGTTTCCACCGCCCGCGCCGACTTGCCCGAGGCGGTGGCCTCGCTGATTGCCCATACCGTTGGCGATACGGCCCGGAAGATGGAGACGGATCTGTTCCGTGATCATTTCCCCCGCGCGCGCATGGTGCTGGTGCCGGGCCTGGATCAGGGGCAGGGGGCGGTGCTGGCAGTAGATGCCGATGATCTGGTGATCGGCGCCACCCGAGCGGCGCGCACCCATCTGGGGCTGAGGGGCGATCTGTCTGCCATGCCGCGCCCGCTGGCTGATCTGGTGCAGCTGGAAGCGCATGAACGGCTGGAAGATGCCGAGCGCGCCGTGCTGATCCGGGCAATGGCGCGTGCCTCGGGCAATGTTTCCGCCGCCGCCCGTGCGCTGGGGCTGAGCCGCGCGACCATGCACCGCAAGCTGGGCCGGACCTGAGATTTCCGCGCCCCGACTGTCTCAAACCTGAGACAGTCGTGCGGCGCGAACCTTCCTGCCCCCGGTGACCGACTCATCCCCAGACCCCATGCTTTCCCCATGGCCGCAAGGAGGCGGCTTCGGAGGAGGAACAGCATGAACCAGATGACACAGGCCGATTTCCGCACGGTCTCGCCCTTCAAATCCCGCTATGACAATTTCATCGGCGGACGTTTCGTGCCCCCGGTGGCGGGGCGCTACATGGACAATATTACCCCGATCACCGGCGCGAAGGTCTGCGAAGTGGCCCGTTCGGATGCCGCCGACGTGAATGCCGCGCTGGACGCCGCCCATGCCGCGAAAGACGCCTGGGGCAAGACCTCGGCGGCGCATCGGTCAAACATCCTGCTGAAGATCGCGGATGTGATGGAAGCCAACCTTGATTTGCTGGCCGCGGCCGAAACCTGGGACAACGGCAAGCCGATCCGCGAGACGACCTTTGCCGACATTCCGCTGTCGATCGACCATTTCCGTTACTTTGCCGGTGTCCTGCGCAGCCAGGAAGGCACCATGTCGGAAATCGACCATGACACCGTGGCCTATCACTTCCACGAGCCGCTGGGCGTCGTCGGTCAGATCATCCCGTGGAACTTCTCGATCCTGATGGCGGCGTGGAAGCTGGCCCCCGCGCTGGCCGCCGGCAACTGCATCGTGATGAAGCCCGCCGAACAGACCCCGGCGGCCATTTTGGTGCTCGCCGAACTGATCGCCGATCTGCTGCCGCCGGGCGTGCTGAACATCGTGAACGGCTATGGTGCCGAAGCGGGCGACGCGCTGGCGCGGTCGAACCGCATCGCCAAGATCGCCTTCACCGGATCGACGGCCACGGGCCGCAAGATCATGGAAGCGGCGACGGTGAACCTGATCCCGGTGACGCTGGAACTGGGCGGCAAGTCGCCCAACATCTTCTTCAGCGATGTGATGGCCGAGGATGATGCCTTCCTTGACAAGGCGGTCGAAGGCTTTGTGCTGTTTGCCTTCAACCAGGGTGAAGTCTGCACCTGCCCATCGCGCGCGCTGATCCAGGAAGACATCTACGAGGAATTCATTGCCCGCTGCATCGCCCGCGTGAAGGCGATCAAGCAGGGCGACCCGCGCGACATGGCCACCATGGTGGGCGCGCAGGCCTCGCGGATGCAGCATGACAAGATCATGTCCTACCTGCAAATCGGCCGTGATGAAGGCGCCGAGGTGCTGGTGGGTGGCGATGCCGCGCGCTTCAACGGCGATCTGGCGGAAGGTTTCTACATCCAGCCGACCATCCTGAAGGGCCACAACAAGATGCGGGTGTTCCAGGAAGAAATCTTTGGCCCCGTCGTCAGCGTGACCACCTTCAGGAACGAGGCTGAGGCGCTGGCCATCGCCAATGACACGATGTACGGCCTCGGCGCCGGTGTGTGGACCCGTGACGGCACCCGCGCCTATCGCTTTGGTCGCGCCATCGAGGCAGGCCGCGTCTGGGTGAACAACTACCACGCCTATCCGGCCCATGCAGCCTTCGGTGGCTACAAGCAGTCGGGCATCGGGCGCGAAACGCACAAGATGATGCTGGACCACTATCAGCAGACCAAGAACATGCTGGTGAGCTACAACCCCAACAAGCTGGGCTTCTTCTGAGGTCTTCATGGCACGCAGGGTTGCCCCGCGTGCCACAGCCATGACGGAAACGGGCGCAGTTGTGCGCCCGTTTTTCATTTGCATGTTTGTGTTCAGTATCGTTCCCGCCTTCCGGGCGTCAGACAGGCCAGCGGCACCGCGCTGCGAGATATTCCTGCGCATTGTTTACAGATGAACGGGGTGAAGCGGATCTGCTCTCGGGCACTGACGCGCTAGCGCCGATAGGTGAAATCGGTGGTTTCCAGTGGCCGGTCATCCGCCTCGGCCAGCAGCCGGTCCACCAGCCCCCGGTGCGGCGAATGGCGGCAGACCGGATCAGCCGCGCGGGCATCTCCTGCCAGCGCCATCGCCTGACAGCGACATCCCCCGAAATCCCGGTCCCGCCGCGCGCAGCCCTGACAGATGTCCGGCAGGTAATCGGTGCCGCGGAAAGCCATGAAAGCGTCACTGCGGTACCAGATATCAGCCAGCGGCAGGTCGGTCACCTTCGGGAAGCTGAGACCCGGAATCGTCTGCGCCGCATGGCAGGGCAGCACCGTCCCGTCGGGCGCGATGTTCAGACCCGTAGACCCCCAGCCGCCCATGCAGGCCTTGGGATAATCGGCATAGTAATCGGGCGGCACGAAGTCGATCTGCATGCGGCCCTTGTAGCTGTCGCGCGCGGCCTCCACCGTGGCCTTGGCGGCCGCGACCTGCGCGCGGCTGGGTTGCAGGGCGGCGCGGTTCTTCAGCGCCCAGCCATAGAACTGCACACAGGCGACTTCGATCCGCCGGGCGCCAAGCTCGGCCGCCAGTGCAATCGCCTGCGGCAACTGGTCCAGATTGTGCCGGTGCATCACCGCATTCACCGTCAGCGGCAGGCCGCGCCGGGCGATGCTGTGCGCCACCGCCATCTTGCGGTCAAATCCGCCTGTGTAGCCGCCGATCCGGTCCGCCACCGCCGCACTCACCCCTTGCAGCGACAGTTGCACATGATCGAGGCCGCGCGCCTCCAGCGCATCCAGCCGCGCCTCGGTCAGCCCGATGCCAGAGGTGATGAGGTTGACGTAAAGACCCGCGTCACGCGCCGCGCCAACGAGATCAGCCAGATCGCGGCGCGCGGCGGGTTCGCCCCCGGAAAGGTGCAGTTGCAACACGCCAAGGTCCGCAGCCTGACGAAAGATACCGGCCCAGGTTTCCGTTGGCAGCTCGCCATCGGATTTCAGCAATTCCAGAGGGTTGGAGCAATAAGGGCAGGCGAGCGGGCAGCGATGCGTCAACTCGGCCAGCATGGAGATCGGCGGGGGAATGGCGCTCATGGCAGCAGATCCACCAGCCGCCGGTCGCGCAGATCGCTCAGGAACTCATGCACATCCCCGGCAATCTCGGCCTGGGGCGCGGCAAAGCGCGCAGCCAGACGGGTGACGATCTGGCTTTCGCGGCTGCGGTTGTCGACTTCGGTCAGGATGGCATGGGCAATGTCATCCAGCATCAGCGCCCGTTCCGGCCCCAGAAGGACGGGCCGTCCCCGCACGCGGTCGTCATGCAGCCGAACCCCGCGCGGCAGCAGTACCAGCGGGTCGGCGCTCATCGCAACTGTCCCTCACCGGGGCGCCAGGCGCCGGGCGGGATGCTGCCCTCGACATAGCCATGCCAAAGCGCATCAAGCTGTGCCCAAAGCACCTCGGTCTTGAAGGTCAGTGCGGCGGCGGCAGCCTCCTGATCGGCGCGGCTGGTGGCGTGATCCAGAACCCAGCGCAGGGTGAAGGCCACGTCCTTCGGCGCCTCGGTCAGACGGTGGCGGAAATAGGCGGTGGTTTCGGGATTGGCGAAGGGGTAATGCGCAAGCAACCCTTCGATCCGCTGGCCGTGGATGGCAGGCGCGAACAGTTCCGTCAGTGACGAGGCCATGGCCGCGATCAGCGGCTCGTCCCGCACGAAACGCACATAGGCATCCACCGCGAAGCGCGTGGCGGGCATCACGCCGCGCCCCGAGGCGACGTAATCAGGGTCCAGCCCCACCCCCTCGGCCAGTTTCAGCCAGCGCCGGATGCCGCCGCCCTCAGCTTCGCCACCATCGTGATCCTCGATCCGGCTGCGCCAGATGCGGCGCAACTGCGGGTCGGTGCAGCGCGACATGAAGGCCGCGTCTTTCATCGGAATGCGCGACTGGTAATACCAGCGGTTGATGACCCAGGCCTGCACCTCGTCCATCGTGCATTGGCCGCCATGCAGGCGATGATGGAACGGGTGGCGGTCGTGATAGCGTTCGGCGCCGATCTGGCGCAGACGGGCTTCGAAGGCCTGCGGGTTCGGGCTCTGGTCGGTCATGGGCGGATCTCCTCCTGATCCTGAACGATCTCCCACCCGGCGGCACGCAGGGCGGTGCGTTCGGCACTGGCGGGGTCGAGCGCGGGATTGGTGTTGTTCACATGAATGTAGCGGCGCAGCGCCCGCAGCCCGGCTAGCCGTGCCAGACTGCCCGAGGGGCCGGACATTGCGATATGGCCCATCCGCGCGCCGGTTTTGGCGCCGGTGCCGCTGGCAGGCATTTCGTCGTCGCACCAGACGGTGCCGTCGAAGAACAGCAGATCGGCGTCGGCCAGCCGTGCGACCAGATCGTCGGTCACTTCGGCGCAGCCGGGGATGTAGTGAAACACGCGGTCTTTGGCTTCGATCCGCAGGCCGATGGTCTGTTCGCCCAGCATCCGGGTATTGGGCGCAGCCCCCTCCAGATATAACGCGACCTTGCCGGGCACAGGATAGGCGGTGACCTGCAGGCCGGGCAGGGGCTCGAATGGCTGATGCAGTGCGATGGTGCGCGGGATCACCAGCGTTGGGTCCAGCACGCCAAAGATAGGGTTCGCCGCCAGATCGGCGCGGGTACCCGATGTGGCCCAGAGGTCAAACCCGGTCTTTTCGCGCAGTGTCAGCAGACCCGCCACATGATCCACATCGGCATTGGTTACGATGACCGCCGCGATGGGTGTGTCGCGCAACCCGCGCGGATGCAGCGGCGGCGCGGCAGCCAGTTGCGCGCGCAGGTCGGGCGAGGCATTCAGGACGATCCAGCGGTCGCCGTCCGGGGAAACGGCGACCGAGGACTGCGTCATTTCCGGGATCGCGCCCGCCCGGGCAAGGGCACAGTTGCGGCAGCCGCAGTTCCATTGCGGCAGCCCGCCACCAGCCCCCGCGCCGAGCGTCCGGACGATCATCGCCGGGTCAGATCACGTCGTCGGAACGACGGTCATCCTCGGCGGGACCGTACATGTTGATCTCCATGCCGCAGGCAACTTCCTTCAGGGTCGGTTTCTTCCAGGCCATGTCATCCTCCTCTGTGCCGATGGCTGACCAAGGCTAGCAGAGTGCCCGAACCGTGCCATTCCACTTTGGTCTTGGATCGGCTGACAGGTGCCCGGTGCCGGGGCGGCATGGCAAGGCAAGCCGGCACCCCAAAGGGTGAACCGGCTTGCCCGCGCCCCTTCCGCCACTGGACAGGCGGAAGAGGATGGCTGTGCTGACCTACAGGTTCTGCCGCGACAGTTCCGCCGCAATGTGGTCTGCCTGCCGGATCGCGAGGGCGACAATGGTCAGCGTCGGGTTTTCCGCCGCGCCGGTGGTGAACTGGCTGCCATCCGAGATGAACAGGTTCGCGATGTCATGGGTCTGGCCATGACGGTTCACCACACCGTCGCGCGCATGTTCCGACATCCGGTTGGTGCCAAGGTTATGCGTGGACGGATAGGGCGGTGTCGGGAAGGTGCGGGTGGCGCCGGCGGCACGATAGATCGCCTCGCCCTGCCGGTAGGCATGACTGCGCATCGCGATGTCATTCGGGTGATCATCGAAATGCACATTGGGTGCGGGCAGACCATATTGGTCCTTCACCGTCGAGGACAGCGTGATGCGATTGGTTTCCTGCGGCATGTCCTCGCCGACAATCCACATTCCCGCCATCCGTTCGTAATCATCCATGGCCGAGGTGAAGCCACGCCCCCAGCCGCCGGGATCGAGGAAGGCCGCCATGAAGGGCAGGCCAAGCGACAGGGTTTCCAGTTCGTAGCCGCCGACGAAACCGCGCGACGGGTCGAACCGGGCCTCGTCCTGCACGATCCCCGCCATGGTCGTGCCACGCCACATCCGCACCGGCTTTTCGAACACGCCATAGACCGATCCGGTGACATGGCGCATGTAGTTGCGCCCGACCTGACCCGAGGAATTGGCCAGACCATCCGGGAACATCTCGGAGGCGGAGTTCAGCAGCAGACGCGGGCTTTCGATGGAATTGCCCGCAACGCAGACCACGCGCGCCTTCTGGAAATGCTGGTTGCCCTCCTTGTCGGCATAAAGCGCGCCGGTGACGCGGCCGTTTTCATCATGTTCGATGCGCAGCACCTGCGCATTGGACCGCACCTCTAGATTGCCGGTGGCCTCGCCCTTCGGGATATCGGTATAGGCGGCCGACCATTTCGCGCCCCATTTGCAGCCCTGGAAGCAGAAGCCGGTCTGCTGGCAGGCCGGGCGGTCATCATTCTCGATCGAGTTGATGGCCATGCGCCCGGTGGAGACCTCTTTGTAACCCAGGGCAAGCGCGCCCTTTTCCAGCACCTTGTAATTGTTGTTGCCGGGCAGGCCGGGGAAATTGCCGGTGCGGGTCACGCCCAGCTTGGCCTCGGCTTTTTCATACCAGGGCGCCATTTCCTCGGCGTCGATCGGCCAGTCCAGCAGATTGGCGCCCGCGACATGGCCATAGGTGGTGCGGGCCTTCCATTCATGCGGACGAAACCGCAGCGAGGCCCCGGCCCAGTGGATCGTGGTGCCACCGACAGCCTTGACGATCCAGGCGGGCAGGCCCGAGAAATCCTGTGCCACGCGCCAGTCACCCGAAGTGGTCCGCGCATCGAGCCATGACAGCTGGCCGAAAGCATCCCATTCGTCATTGATGTAATCCTCGGGCAGATAGCGCCCGCCCGCTTCCAGCGCCACCACCTTGACGCCCTTTTGCGCCAGTTCGTTGGCCAGCACCCCGCCGCCTGCGCCGGTGCCGATGATCAGGACGACCGAGTCGTCATTCAGGTCGAATTTCGCAACCATGGTCCTGTTCTCCTTACAGCCAGTCGATGTCGTCGAAGCCACGGTCGATGTAGCCGCCCTGGCTGAAGGACTCGCCTTCATAGCCGAACAGCGGCCACAGCTCTTTCTGGTTGTAGAGCCCGGTCACCAGCCCACCCCGGATCTTCTGGAAGAAGGCGGATTTCTCCATCCCGCGCAGCAGGGCCACGCGGTCATCCTCCCATGCGGCATCCAGATAGCTGGCATGGCCCGCCCCCTGTGCTGCGGCATTCAGCGCGGCGATGCCCGCCTCGATCTCGGCCGCGGTTTCGGCGGTGTCATAGCCTTTCACCGCCGTGACATAGAAAGCATCGCCGATGTGATCATGCGGATAGATGTCGCGCGCCATGCGGATCAGCGTGGCAAGCGTTTCGGGCTTCAGTGCCGCCGCCTCATAAGCCCAGGCCGCATTCGGCGCGGCAACGAAGCCGGCGCCGACGATCAGCGTAGTGCCCGCCGCAAAGCTGCGCGCAATCAGCTGGCGGCGGGTCATCCCGCGCCAGTTCGGTTTGGTGGTCATGGTGTCCTCCTTGCTGTTGGCTGAGTGCCCCGCCGCTCCTCCCGGCGGGGTTGGGTCAAAGGTAGCGACCGCCCCGTTCCAGCACCTCGATCTGGTAGCCGTCGGGATCGGCGATGAAGAAGAACCGCGCGATCACCTCGCCGCCTGGGGCGAAGTCGACGATCTTGCGCGGGGCATGTCCAAGGGCGGTCAGGCGGCTGTGTTCTGCAGCCACATCGGGCACCGACACCGCCAGATGGCCGTAGCCGTCGCCAAGGTCATAGGGTTGGGTCCGGCCCTTGTTGATGGTCAGCTCCAGTTCGAAGCTGCTTTCGGCATTCGAAAGGTAGACCAGCGTGAATGTGTCGAAATCCAGCCGGGCGGCGGGTTTCAGGCCAAAGGCCTCGTCGTAGAACTTCAGCGTGCGTTCCTCGTCAAGAACGCGGATCATGCTGTGGATGGCCTTGGCCATGGGATGCTCCTTTCCGGTAAATCAGGCGACTAGGCGCCCGTTGCGATAAAGCCGCAGCGCGGTGTCGCGCAGGGTGAAGGCGGCGGTGTCACCGGGGGCGAGCCCCAGCCCGGCCGGTGCCCGCAGCCGCACCTCGCCCGCCGGGTGGGAGAGGGCCACGATCTCGTCCAGCCCCTCGAACCACAGCCGCGCCACGCGGCCCTGCATGGTGCCGCTTGCGCCCGAAAGCCGCGCGTGCTCCGGCCGGAAACCCAGCACGAGGCAATCTGTGGGCAGCCCGTCCGGCAGCGGCAGCGACAAGCCGGTGCCCGGCACGACGGCACGCCCCGCGACGGCCAGCGCGGGCAGGAAATTCATGGNNNCGGGCGAGCCGATGAAATGGCCGACATGCGTGGTGGCCGGTCGTTCGAACAGATCGCGCGGGCGGCCTGCCTGCACCACCTCGCCATGGTTCATCACCATCACCTCTTCGGCAAAGGTCATCGCCTCGGTCTGGTCATGCGTGACCAGAACCATGGTCACCCGGAATTCGGCGTTGATTTCCTTGAGGATGCGGCGCAGCTCGAATTTCATCTGCGGATCGATGACGGTCAGCGGCTCGTCCAGCAGGATTGCGGCCACATCCTCGCGTACAAGCCCACGGCCCAGCGAAACGAGTTGTTTCTGATCGGCCGTCAGGGCATTGGCGGGCCGTTTCAACAGTGGTGTGAGGCCAAGCCGTTCGGCAATTGCCTCCACCCGTTGGCGGATACGCGGGGTCGGGACGCCCCGGCAGACCAGCGGGAAGGCAAGGTTCTGCCCCACCGTCATCGAGCGATAGATGACCGGCACCTGAAAGACCTGCGCGATATTGCGCTGGCCTGTGCCCAGACGGGTGACATCCTGCCCGTCGAACAGCACCCGCCCTTCCGAGGGATGCAGCAGGCCCGAGATGATATTGAGCATGGTGGATTTACCGCAGCCCGACGGCCCGAGCAGCGCATAGGTGCCCCCGTCGCGCCAGGTCATGTCCAGCGGTTTCAGCGCATGAGGCGCACCGGGGGCATAGGCATGGGCAAGCTCTTGCAACCGGATCTCAGCCATGGCTGGCTCCTTTCGGGATCAGGGCGCCATCGGCACCGAAGACCAGCGCCTTCCCCAGATCGAGCATCAGGCCCAGTTCGGACCCCAGCCGGTGATCGGTCACCGCCCGCTCCAGCATCACAAGGGGCTGCGCCCCCGCCATCAGATGCGTGACGGTTTCCGAGCCGGAAACCTCGGTCAGGGCGACGCGCGCGGGAAGGTGGCCGCCGCTGCGGATATCCGCGGCCCGCAGGCCCAGCGTGTAACGCCCCGGCGGCAAGGCGCGGCCTGTTGCCCCGGGGGATTGCGGCCCCAGATGATCCAGCACAAGGCCGCTTTGGGTGATTTCGGCTGCCAGCAGGTTGATCGGCGGGTCATTGACCACCCGCGCCGCCTCTAGCGTGGCCGGGGCACCAAAGACGGCACGAGGCGGCCCGGCTTGCAGAACCCTCCCCTCGGCCATCAGCACGGTGCAATCGCCCATCTGAAGTGCCTCGCGCGGGTCGGTGGTGGCATAAAGCACCACGGTGTCGCTCTGGCTGCGCAAAAGCTCTGCCAGCTCCTCGCGAAGCCCTTCGCGCAGCTTGTAATCCAGATTGACGAAAGGCTCGTCCAGCAACAGCACCGGCGCGCGCTTGACCAGTGCGCGGGCAATGGCCACACGCTGCTGTTGTCCGCCCGAAAGCGCCGCCGGACGCCGCCCGGTCATCTGCGCCAGACCGACGCGCCCCAGCATTGCAGCCGCGGCCTCGCGGGCGGCCTCGCGCGGTTCACCGCGCCGGATCAGCGGAAAGGCCACGTTGTCCAGCACGCTCAGATGCGGGTAGTTGATGAATTGCTGGGTGACCATGGCCACCGGGCGCCGCCAGGGTGGCAGGCGTGACCAGTCGTTACCCGCCAGTGAAATCTGGCCCGATTGCGGCTGCACCAGCCCGGCCACCGCGCGCAGAAGCGTGGTCTTGCCCGCCCCGGTGCGGCCCAGCAGGGTGGTCATCCGCCCCGGCTCAGCCTCGACACTGACCGCCGCCAGATGCGGCACGCCACCTTCGGTCAGGGAAAGATCGCGCAGCACCAGCATCAGCGCACCGCCCCGGCGAGACCGCCGCGCGACAGGAAGCGCTCGACCACGAAGGCCAGCACCGCCAGCGGCGCGACCGAGACGATGGCCGCTGCCGACAGCGCCCACCATGGCGTCACCGACGAGTTCAGCGCCACGATGGAGACCGGCAGAAGCTGCGTCTTTGTGAAGGTCAGCGTGAAAGCGAAGAAAAAGTCGTTCCAGCCGAAGATCAGGCAGAACATCCCCGCCACCACGAGGCCCGGCATCACATTGGGCAGGATGACACGGAGGAAGGTGGTGACCGGGGGGCAGCCGTCCATCCAGGCCATCTCGTCCAGACCACGCGGAATGGTGTTGAAGAAATCCACCATCACCCAGACCGCAATCGGCATCAGCAGCGCGACATAGACCAGGATCAGCCCCGGCAGGCTGTCGAGCAGCCCCAGCCAGCGCAGCATCAGGAAGAACGGGATCGCCAGCACAATGGGCGGCATGATGCGCTGGCTGATGAAGAAGAAGGTGATGTCGCCATTGCGGATCGGCCCGGCGCGAAAGCTGAACCGTGACAGGCCATAGGCGGCCAGCGTGCCAAGGATCAGCGCGATGGCCGATCCGCTCAGCGTCACGACCAGCGAGTTCAGATAGGGTCTGACGATATTGACCCCGCCTGCGCCGCCGAACAGCGACTGCCAGCCACCCAGCGAGGGCTGGTATTGCAGCCATGGCAGCCATGTGGCGCCGCCGGTCACGCCATTGGCGGTCTTGAAGCTGGTGGTCAGCATCCAGAGGAAGGGGAAGATCACGAAACCGGACCAGAGCGTGACGGCCAGATATTTCAGGGCGAGGTAAAGCGTTCTCATGCCCGCGCCTCCCGCACCATCAGGCGGATCAGGGCCTTGGCGATCAGGGTCAGCGCCACGGCCATGATGACCAGATAGGTCAGCGACAGCGCGGCAGCGTAGCCGATCTGGAAATCGCGCATGCCCCGGATGTAGATGTAATAGCTGACCGTTTCGGTCGCGGTGCCCGGCCCGCCCGAGGTCAGCACGTAAACGGTTTCCATGATCTTTGACGCCTCGATGGCGCGGATCAGGATGGCACCGACCGAGATCGCGCCCATCATCGGGAAGGTCACCGACAGGAAGGTCCGCACCGGCCCCGCACCGTCGATCCTGGCGGCCAGGAACGGCTCGGACGGCAGCGACAGCAGCCCCGCCAGCAGCAACAGGAACATGAAAGGCGTCCATTGCCAGATCTCGACGATCATCACTGCGGCGAAGGCATGGGTGGCCTGTGACAGCCAGGGCTGGGCGCCGATGCCAAGGGCTTCGAGGATCGGGTTCAGCGGACCGAGGCTTTCGTGAAAGATCGTGCGCCAGATCACCGACATGACCACCGGGGTTGTCATCATCGGCCCCAGAAACAGCACACGCAGGAAGCGCCGCGCGGCAATGTCGCGCCAGACCAGCAGCGCCAGCGCGAACCCCAGCACATATTGGATCAGCACCGTTGACAGGCTGAGCAGAGAGAGGCGCCAGAGTGCCTCCCAATAGCGGCTGTCGTCCCAGAGCCGGGCATACATCGCGCTGCCCGCATTGTTCAGGCCGGGATTGTAGACATCCCATGACGAAAAGCTGACGCGGATGGTGAAGATCAGCGGGAACAGGATCACCGCAACCAGCACCAGAAGGCCGGGCAGCAGGAAGATGTATTTCTGGCGGTACATGGCGGTCTCGGGCATGGACGGGCGGGCGGAGGGCCGGGTCTGGCCCTCCGTGCGAATGTGCTCAGCGGTCTTCCAGCGCCACGACGTTGGCATAGGCCTCGCGCACGCGGTCGGCGCCGATCCGGTCGACGATGGCGGTCCATTCGGCGGCCACGCCGTCCAACGCCTCTTGCGGCGACTGTTCGCCCGATTGCGCACGGGCCACCCCTGCGGCAAGTGACGACATGAACTCGCCCACCCCCGGCACGCGCAGGTCAAAAACCTGGTTCGGCGCAGTGTCGATGCCCTTCAGCGTTGCGGTATAGGTTTCCGCCACTGCGGCATCCCAACCCATTTCCGTCTCGTAGAAGGCCGGGTCGAAATGGGTATCGCGATAGGGGTTGATCCCGAAGCGCCCGATCTGAAGATCGGCCAGCGTATTGG
This sequence comes from Gemmobacter sp. LW-1, assembly GCF_001303875.1. Lineage (NCBI taxonomy): Bacteria > Pseudomonadati > Pseudomonadota > Alphaproteobacteria > Rhodobacterales > Paracoccaceae > Gemmobacter > Gemmobacter sp. LW-1. Next base: position 73,575 of record NZ_LJSC01000043.1, read on the forward strand.
CCTCGTTCGCAAAGAAGCACAGATAGTCGAAGGCCATGTCCTGATTGGCACTGTCCTTCGCCACCGCCGAGGTCCAGCCCCAGGTGACATAGGCGACGCGGTTGGGCTCGTCGAATGTATCCCACTGGCCGGTCTTGCGGTTCCACACCTCTTTCGCGCCCGGCAGAATTGCCGCTGCCACCTTGTTGCGGATCGGGCTGTCCTCCTGCATCGCCTGGATGAAGGCATCGTCCCAGCTGTAGGACATCAGCGTCTGCCCGCCGCCGAACGAGAAAATCTCGTCCCCCAGGCCGAAAGAGGTGCCACCGGGCGGCATGGCGGCCTGCGCCGCGACGAACAGTTCCAGCCCGCGCACCCAGCCGGGCGTGTTGACCAGCGGGGTCATGGTTTCCAGATCGAAGAAGAACCCGCCTTTCACATCCGGGTGCTTGGCATAGGGTGCGACCCGGCTGATGAAGGCGGAGAACATCAGGTCATCGCGCTTCGTCACTTCGGCGGTGCCGAAATTCGGCGCGCCGTCGCCGTCCCAATCCATGTTGGTGAAAACCGAGGCGACCTCGTTATAGTCTTCCCAGGTGGCGGGCACGGTCAGTTCGCGCCCGGTCTTTTCCCTGAACAGCGCCTGCATCTCGGGGTTCGAGAATACATCCGAGCGATATTTCAGGTAATGGCGATCGCCATCCATCGTATATTGCAGCATCCGGCCCTGCCAGCCGGCGATGCCGCGATAGGTTTCCGTGACTTCCTTCATCCCCGCGACCTCCTGATAGGCGGCGGGAACCTCGGCCAGATAGGGGTTGAAATCCCCAAGCCAGAGCGAGCCGTAGAACAGCACGTCATAGGCGGCCTGTCCGGTCTGGAACGGGATCATGATGCGCTGGAACAGATCGCCGAAGGGCACATGCACCACATTGACCGTGGCGCCGGTGAGGTCCTGAAACTGTTGGGCATGCAGGGCGGTCGGCTCGCCGATCACCGGGATCGCATGGGTGATGATGTTCAGCGTGCGGCCCGTGTAGTCCTTGGCGTCGATCGCCTCGAAGCTGCACATGCCCGGCACATCGGCTTTGATGCCGTATTGGCTGTAGTCCTCGGCCGTGGCCATGCCGGTCGCAAGGCCAAGTGCCGCGGATGCGTAAAGCGTGCGCTTCAGCGCGGTGGTGGTGTTCATCCCTGTCTTCCCTTGGATGGTGGCAGTTCAGGGCACCAGAACGGCGCGGCCACGGATCTTGCCGTGATGCAGGTCGCGCAGCGCCTGATTGGCCTCGGACAGGCGGTAATGTTTGGTCGCCAGCTCCACGAGGCCGCGATCAGCCAGGGCCATCAGCTCGGTCAGTTCGGCCCAGGTGCCGACCAGATTGCCGATGATGTTCTTTTCGGTGATCACCATGTCGACGGTGGGGACGCGGATATCCTCGCCATAGCCGACGACATAGTAGCTGCCCGCCGCGCGGGTCATGTCGAGGCCCTTCTTCGTCGTGCCCTTCTCGCCCACGAAGTCGATCACCGCCTCGGCGCCCTTGCCGCCGGTCAGGGCCAGCACTGCCTCGACCTCGCCGCCATCCGCCTTCACCAGATGATCGGCCCCATGTTCGCCAGCCAGGGCCAGCGAGGTGTCGGAGATGTCGACCACGATGATGCGTGCGGCGCACATCGCCCGCAGCACCTGAATGCCGATATGGCCCAGACCGCCCGCGCCGATCACCACCGCCGCCTGATCGGGCAGCAGTTGCTGCGCTGCCTTCTTGGCGGCGCGATAGGCGGTCAGCCCCGCATCGGCATAGGGCGCGACATCCCTGGGGGCGAGCGTCCTGGGCAGGGCGATGAGGTTGCGCGACGAGGTCAGCAGTGCCTCGGCATAGCCACCATTGCTGTCGAGCCCCGGAAACTTGCCGTCGCCATGCATGTCATGGCCGCGACGGCAGGCGATGCAGGTGCCGCCTGTGACCTTCGGATGAACGATCACCGGATCGCCCTTCCTGAACCCTTCGACCTCGGCGCCGACCTCCTCGACCCAGCCCGCATTCTCGTGCCCCATGATCAGCGGCAGCAGCCCCGTGCCCGTCGGATCGGTATGCGGGCGCCAGATCCCCTCGATGATATGCAGGTCGGTGCGGCAGACGCCCGCACCGCCGATGCGCACGATCACGTCATTCGATTTGACGATCCGCGGGTCCGGCACGGTTTCCTCCGTCACCCAGACGGGTGCGGTCAGGGCCGGGTCATAATGATGAAGAACCTGTGCTTTCATGGTCTGGCGAGCCTCCTGGTGACCGCCCTCCCCGGCGGTGATGAGGGCAAGTTTCCGCAGAGGCAGGGGACGCGGCAATGAAAGCCCATGCTGCGGATGCAGCCGTTCGCAGACTGGACGAATGCGCCGGAAATACCGTTCAGGAACTGGACGCCCGCCCGCGCATCTGCCTGAGGCGCTTTGGAAAATCCCCATGTGTTCACAAACTGGACGATTGAACGCGAATCATCCGCCACCGTTGACAGGGTGCCACCAGCAGATACGCTCGGGACTGGCCAAGGATCGGGGAGGAGACGCGGCCATGGACTTGCAGACCTCGGCCCTTGGCCGTGCGCGGCAGATGCTGGAAACGCAGGGGCGGTTTCCGGGTGGCGCCCTGCCGGGCGACATCACCGAAAGCTGGCTGCGCAGCCTGTCGCACGGGCTGGACCCGCTGGCGCGCAGCCAGCGGCTGATCCTGTCAGAGGTGGAGTTCAACGCCACCCGGCAGACCCATGCCGATCTGATCCGCTTTGCCCGGCCCGAGCTGGAACTGCTTTACGACCAGATCGCCGGATCGAATTTCATGATCGCGCTCGGCTCGCCGGACGGGGTGGTGCTGGACACGCTGCACGACACCCAGTTTGCCGAAACCGAGGCCGGGGCGCAGGTCATACCCGGCTCGGTCTGGAGCGAGGATCTGCGCGGCACCAATGCCATGGGCGTCTGCATCGCGACGGGACGCCCGGCGCAGGTCTATGGCGGTGAGCATTTCCTGCGCGCGCATGGCGATGTCTCCTGCATCAGTGCGCCGATCTTTGACGGGGCGGGACGGCTGGCGGGGGTGCTGGATGCTTCCTCAATGTCGGCGGTGCGGCAACAGCACACCGCCGCGCTGGTGCAAATGGCCGCCAGCAGCATCGAGAACAGCCTGATCCGGTCCGGCCATGACCGGCGGATCGTGCTGCAATTCCATCCCCGGCCCGAATATCTGGGCACGCTGTCGATGGGGGTTCTGGTGCTGGACGAGGATCTGACGCTCCATGCCATCAACCGGCGGGGTGAGATGTTCCTGACCGGCTTTCCGCGCCTGCTGGGCGAAAGCTTCGACCGCATCTTCGAGCAGCCTTTCGCGGCCATCCAGCAGCGTCTGGTCGAGGGCGAGACGCTGCGGGTCAGGGACCGGATCGGATCGGCGGTGTCGCTGCGCTGCGTTGCAAACCGCGCGAGTTTTGCGCTGGCACGGCGTCTGATCCCGGTGGCAACAGAGCCGGGCACCGCCCCTGCGCGTAACCTGTTCCGCGATGTCGTCATCGACGACCCCGTGCTGTGGCAAAGGTTGCAGGCGCTGCCCGATGCTGCAAAGCGCGGCGCGGCCATCGCGATCACCGGCGAGACCGGCACTGGCAAAGCCCTGATCGCCCGGCTGGCCCATGCTGCCAGCGAACGGTCCGGTCCGCTGGTCACGCTGGACGGGCGCATGCTGGCCGAGGGCGATTTCGCCCGTGTCTGTCTGGGCAGCGGCACCGAGCCGGGGCTGTTGCAGCAGGCGGCGGGTGGCACGCTGTTTCTGGACGAGGTGACCGACCTTCCGGTGGTGGCGCAGGCTGCACTGGCGGGGGTGCTGGATATCGGCGAATACCGTCACCCCGAGACGGGGGCTGTGGTGCGCACCGACCTGCGGGTGGTCTGTGCTACCAGTGCCCCGGCCGCGCTGTCGGGTCTGTTGCCCGCGCTGCGCTACCGGCTGGAAGGTTTCCGGCTTGACCTGCCGCCGCTGCGGCTTCGCAGCGATCTCGCCGCGCTGGCCCAAAGGTTTGCCCGGTCTGTCCGCCCGGATGCCCGGATGACCGAGGCGGCGCTGGCCCGCCTTGCCGTGCATGACTGGCCGGGCAACCTGCACGAATTGCGCGCCATCGTTTTGCAGGCCATGCTGATGCGCCCCGAAGGTGCACTGGAGGCGCAGGATTTCGACGCGCTTTTGCCGGGGGCCCCGGTTAGACCCGTGTCCTCCGGTGCCACCTGTTGCGCGCAATGCGCGGGCGTGCCCTGGAAAGCGGACCAGTGCCAGAACATCCGCACAGTGGTGGCGCGGCATGAGGGCAATGTCTCGCGCGCGGCACGGGTTCTGGGCATGTCCCGCACGACGATCTACAAACACCTGAAGGATCAGGCCTCCTGACGACGGTGGCGACGGGCTCGGGGCGGAATGCCCAACTCTTGCCGGAACTTGGCGACAGTCCTGCGTGCAAGGGCCATGCCCTCGGCCGACAGCAGGGTGGTCAGCGCCCCATCGTCCAGCGGATCGGCGGGATTTTCCGCGGCGACAAGCTGCGCCAGCCGGTGCCGGATCGCTGCAGAGGCCGGCACGAGGCCCGCCCGGCGCGGGCCGCTGTCGAAAAGGCTGCACAGGCTGCGCAACCCCTGTGGCGTTTCCACCAGAAGATCGCGCGCAACGCGGCCTACCGTGCTGTCATGCAGCCCAAGCTCTGCCGCGATCTCTGTGCGCCGCAAGGCGACGAGCGCGCGCGCGCCGTGATCCAGAAACCCGCCCTGTCGCAGCAACACGGCGCGGGCCACCGCAAGGACGGTGCGGTTGCGCCGCTCCACGATCGTGGCCAGCCAGGCCGCTTCGGTGCGCGCCGCCCGCGTGGCGGCGGAAGCGTCGGGGGCCGGGCTGATGCTGAGCACGGGCAGGGTGGAGCGGTTCAGCGCTACCTCCCAGCCCGCAGCCCCGCGTGATACGATTACATCTGGCGCCCGCAGCGGCGCGGCGCCGCCGCCGAAGGCCAGACCCGGACGCGGGTCCATCCGGCGCAGGGTGGCCAGCACGGTGGTAACTTCATCCTGCGGCAGCCCCGTCGCGGCGGCCACCGCAGGGGCACCGCCTTCTGCCAGCAGGCCGATATGCGCCAGAACCAGTGCCATGGCAGCGGTCATCTGACCGCGGTCCTGTGCTTGCAGGCGCAGGCAATCTGCCAGATCGCGGGCGAACAGCCCCACCGGCTCCACCGCTGCTTGCAGCGCGACCAGCATCGCCTCGGCCCGGTGCAGCGGACGACCGGCACCACGGGCAATCTCGGCCACCGGGCGATCCAGCCAGCCGTTGCCATCCAGCGCCTCGACGAAGGCAATCGCCAGCGCCTCGTCCGCGCGGGCGGCGGCGATCAGGCGCAACTGCGCCATGACATGTGCATACAGCCCGCCCGAGGTATCGGCCTGCTCGACTTCGCCGCCGCCGGATACGATGCCCGCAGGCAGCCGCAGGCGCAGAAAGGGGTTGGCGGCCGCCCGCCGCGCCAGATGATCGGCCAGCCCCTCGTTGGTCAGCCGTAGCAGGCCAACCGCCTGGATCTGCCGGAAACCCAGGGTTTGACGCTGGCTTTGCGTTTGCCGAGACGATACCATCAGCCTGCCCAACCTGTTTCGGGAAAACGACTTTGGCGACATTTGCCCCGGATCGACTGATCGGACCCGAGCGTTTCTACAGCGCCATGACGCCACAACTGGCCGCGCGGCTGCGCCAGATGTGGTCGGCGCGCGGGCATGATCTGGACCGGATCTGGGGCGAGTGCATCCGGGGCCTGCCGGGGTTCCGGCCCTTGCCGCCGGGCAAACCCGAAGCGGACAGCCGCGCGCATGACGGCCTTTGCCTGTTCGATCAGGCGCTGATCTGGATCATCTCGCTGAACCGTGCCGCTGAGGCGGGCAACCGTGTTGCGGGTCTGCGGCTGAGCGGGCCGCAGCTTTGTGCGCTGCATCTGTTGTCCGGGCGGCTGATCGAGACGGTTTCGGCCCTGCGGCTGCTGGTCCTGTCGGAACTGTCGGTGCCCGCGCTGCAACTGGCGCGGTCGGTATCCGAGGATGTGGACATGCTGCTGGCACTGCTGCTGCGCCCGCGTCTGGCGCAGCAATTCGTCGGCTGCCGCACCGCCGACGAGGCAAATGATTTCTGGCGCCGTCATATCGCGGGCGGTCGGGCTTTCCGGCTGGTGGCGGAAAAGCTTTACAGCATTGGTCTCGATTATTCGGACCAAAGTGAATACGGCCAGTGGCGGCGCGAGGTGCTGACGCTGCTGGGCAGCGCGGTGCACAGTTCGCCCCTTGGGCGGCGCGGGCAGGGCAGGGATACCGCCTGGCCCGCCAATCCGGTGGCCTGCGACTGTGTGGATTTTGTGACGCATCGGCTGCATGAGCTTTGTGCCTGGGCGCATCTGCTGGAAAGCGGTCTGGACAAGGATCTGGCCTGCATCGCCGAACGCGCGCCCTCAGATTCGGCACTGCTGGCCTTTGCCGCCGGGTCGCGCGACATCCTGCTGGACCAGATGCGCTGGACGATGGCCGGGCAGGGCGGGGTAGCGGCCACCGCCCGGCCCGGACCGCTCAGTGGCGGGCAGGCGGTTCACTGATCTTGTCGCTGGCGATCCAGCGCGCGGCCAGAACAAGGGTTCCCATTGCGAAATCCTTGCCATGCGCCGCGATCATGTCCTGCGAAATTTCCGCGATCCGTGCAAAGAACGCATCCTTGCTGGCATCCTCGTCCGTCCGGCTTTGCTGGGCTTGGGTCATGTCGGTTCCTTTCCTTATTTGAAGAGTTGCGGCGGCAGCGTCACCAATGCCGCCTCGCCATTCGCGGTGCCGATCGCCAGATGAAGACCATCGGCCGACCAGGCGAGCGCGGTGACCGCCGCACCGTCGGCCTGGCGCAGGGGCATTTCCTCGGCCCGTCCGGCCTGGGCAATGGCAACGGCGCCATCCGCCGTGCCAAGCGCAATCAGGTCGCGCGCGGGATGGGCTGCCACCTTGTCGATCAGCACCAGACCGGAACGCCCGGTTTTCAGCGCACCCGTCGCTTCGTTGCCGAAAGGCGGCGTGGCAAGCGACCAGCCTGCCGCGCGGAAGGCGCCGGAGGCAAAAACCGCATCCGCCGCGCGACAGAAGGTGACCGAGGTCGGAGCCGCACGGAACTTGCCGATGCGCGCGATCTGTCCGTCCTGACGCTGCAACAGCCAGATCCCGTCCTTGCCATTGGACCCGACCAGCCAGCGCCCGTCCGCGGAAAAGCCGATGGGACCGCTGCCACCCAGCGGGAACAGCTCATACCCCTTGCGCGGCTGCCCGATGATCAGGCTTTCCTTCAGCGCCACCGCAAGCGAGCGGTCATCCGGCGCGAAGGCAAGCGCATGGGCCGGACCAGGGGTCAGAAGTCCCGCCTGACGCGCCATGCCATCCTCGTCATGCAGATCGGTCCGGCCATCGCGGGCGATGGCCAGCCGTCCCAGCCCGTCCGCCGCCAGGGCAAAGATCGGCTCGGCCTTGTTGCACAGCGAAATCACCTGCCCGCGCGGCGTTACGCGATGGATACGCCCGTCACGCCCCGCCGCGACCAGACCGATCATGTTCGACGGCGCCAGCAGCGGTGCGCCGGTTGCAAGCTCGGGCGTGAGGATCGGCTGCCCCACCGGCTTTTCGCGCGGGCGGATGGTGCTGCGGCCGGAATCCGCCTCGACCCGCATCCGGGCGAGGGGGGACTCCGGGTCGTCCAGCGGCATCAGCGCCACACGGCCATCCGCCAGCGCGAAGCCCGCCGCCTTGCCCGCCCTGTCCAGCGCGACATCGGTGATGGCGGCCTCCAGCGTCCAGCTGCGGGCCAGCAGATCAAACAGGGGGGATTGCGCCGATTTCGCCGGTTGCTGGGGCGTCGCGGCAGGGGCAATGGTCTGGGTCATGGTCGCTCCTTATTTCAACGCGGCCAGTTCTTGCCCGAGGGCGCTGAGCCGGTGTTCCAGATCCTGAATCTTCACTTCGCAGGACTCTGCCGCGAGCTTCGCAGCAATCTCGGTGCGTTCGGCCTCGATCAATTGCGGCTCTGGCCCGTCCTCGGCCATCTGGCGGGCGAAACCGGCCGCCGCGACCCGCTGCAAAAGGCGGTGATACTCGCCGGTCAGAACACAAAGATCGGCAGTCAGGCGAAACTGATCGGCCAGAACCTCTTGCGTGCCGCGTATGTCTTTTGTCATCTTGCCCCCCATTGGCCGCCATGGAGCGACAGATGACGCCGCCCGATCCCGAAACCCGTTTCCTTGCCGCCCTTGCACAGGCCGCCGCCGTTGAACTGGGCGCGGACCATCCGCTTGCCAGCGGCACGACCGATGGTCGCGATACCCTGCTCGCGCAGGAGCAGCTTGCGGCCCTGCCCGAGGCGACGCGCGAGCGCCTGCTGGCCGCTGCGCATCGGCTGATGCGCGAAGATCTGGCGGCGATCTGGTCTTTCCTGCCCGGCGCCGCGCAATCCGGCGGAATGATGCACTGAGCCTGTCATGACCGGGCCTCGCGCAGCGCGGCCTCATCGGCGTTCAGGCCGGCGACCACGCGTGCGATTCCTTCGCTGAAGCGCCGTTCGGCCATGTCGATCTGGCTGGCCAGCGCATCCCAGATGTCTACACGCATCAGGGTTTCGGCATCGCCGGTCAGGATCTCGATTTCGCCCAGGCGGAAGCTGCGGGCCAGCGAGACGCCGGTCACCACAAAGTCCCGCAGCTCGACCGCGTGGCTGTCGATGAAGAACGGCAGCAGCGGGTGGCTTTCGGGCGTGACCCCGGCGGCTGACAGCCGGGTCTCCAGAAAGCGCCGGAAATGGGTGTGCAGGATTTCCTGGCTCTGGCCGATGAACTGCATGGTGAACACCAGATCCTGCGGCGCACGCGCCACCATCGCCTCGGCGGTGAGGCGGGCGGGATTCTGGTCGACGGGAAGTGGATCAGACATTGTAACGGCCTTCTGCAACCGGGCCGGTGCGGGCCGGCGATTGTGCAGATCATAGCAGGATCGGGGCATCCCCAGAAGCACGACCGTCTTTGTAAGATGATGATTATAAATAGTAAAATGAGCGCCACGCGTTACGGATGTAACATTTTGTTCCGGTCGGCAGTTACAGTTTCCGTGCCGCTTTACATGCTGCGCCGCCGCACAAATTTTCTGCACCACGGCAAGTCCCGTGAGGCGGCGAATCAGGCCCGAACCGGGAGTAAAGGGCCGAAGTGTTACAGTTTTGCGTAATGTAACGGCGAGGGGGCGTGACAAGTGTAACGTAATGCAACGTCTGCGCCCTGCGGCCCGATCTGCCTGCCCGCAGGTTGCCGATAAAAAGTGCGAAAAATAAAACTGTTCATTTTCAATATATTATTAGAATGCGCGTGAAGAATTTCAGGAAAACTACCTTCGAAACCCCGTTCTCGCATGGGTTCTGCATGTATCCCAGACACAAGAAGGCGGTTCCCCATGCAGGGTGCCCCACAAGAACGAAGGAATGGGAGGAGAAGCGCGGCCACCGGAGACGACCATCACGCTGATGCAGTCGCTTGCGGTTTCCCGGCCCCGTTGCCCGCAACCTTTGCCGTGACCTGACCCGGCCCACCGGCCGGACAAACCCGGGCGGAGCCTCCGCCCACCGGCCCGGAAATCTGTCCGTGCCGTCAACATCAGGAGACTCATGGCATGACTCAACTGACGCTCAACAAGATCACCGCACAGCGGGGAATCTCGGTCGGCGAAGCGACGAAGAAGATCTCGGACCTCGGCTGGAACCCCAGCTATGTCCAGGAAGCCGCGACCTTCCCGACCGATTACAAGATCAACAAGGCCCCGCGCGACCCGATGAAGCAGGTGCTGCGGTCCTACTTCCCCATGCAGGAAGAAAAGGACAACCGGGTTTACGGCGCGCTGGACGCCGCGCTGCGCGGTGACATGTTCCGCAACGTGCAGCCGCGCTGGGTGGAATGGATGAAGCTGTTCCTGGCGATCATTCCCTTCCCGGAAATCTCGGCCGCGCGCTCGATGGCCATGGTGGCACGCATCGCACCCGGCGAAGACCTGCGCACCGGCTTTACCATGCAGATGGTTGACGAGTTCCGCCACTCCACCATTCAGATGAACCTGAAGAAGTGGTATATGGAGAACTACATCGACCCGGCGGGCTTCGACATCACCGAAGAAGCTTTCGGCAAGTGCTATGCCACCACCATCGGCCGTCAGTTCGGTGAAGGCTTCATCACCGGCGACGTGATGACTTCGGCCTGCATGTATCTGACGGTCGTCGCTGAGACCGCCTTCACCAACACACTCTTCGTGGCCATGCCGTCGGAAGCCGCCCGCAACGGCGACTACGCGCTGCCCACCGTGTTCCTGTCGGTGCAGTCGGACGAAAGCCGCCATATCGGCAACGGCCACTCGCTGCTGATGGCTGCGCTGAAAGAGCCGGAAAACCACCTGCTTCTGGAACGCGACCTGCGCTATGCATTCTGGCAGAACCACGCCATCGTTGACGCCGCCATCGGCACGCTGATCGAATACGGCACCACCAACCGCGACAAGGAAAAGGAATCCTACGCGGAAATGTGGCACCGCTGGATCTTCGAGGACTACTACCGCACCTATATGCTGCCGCTCGAGAAGTACGGCATCAAGGTGCACCATGACGATGTTCAGGAAGCCTGGAACCGCATCACCAAGAAGAACTATGTCCACAAGGTCGCGCAGTTCTTCGCGGTCGGCTGGCCGGTGAACTTCTGGCGGATCGAAGCCCAGACCGACAAGGACTTCGAATGGTTCGAGCACAAGTATCCGGGCTGGTATGCCGAATTCGGCGAGTTCTGGAAATGGTATGCGAAGCTGTCGAAGCCGGGCCAGAAGGTCATCACCTTCAACGAGGAAACCGGCTACGTCTATCCGCATCGCTGCTGGTCGTGCCTGGTGCCCTGCCTCATCCGCGAGGACATGGTGGTCGATGAAATCGACGGCCAGATCCACACCTTCGCGCATGAACTGGACCGCTGGACCGCCGTCGAGGCCTTCTCGAGCGAATATCAGGGCCGTCCGACCCCGGCCATGGGCAAGTTCTCGGGCAAGCGCGAGTGGGAAACCGTCTATCACGGCTGGGATCTCGCGGATGCGATCAAGGATCTGAACTTCGTCCGCGACGACGGCAAGACCCTGGTGCCGCAGCCGCACCTGCGCTTCGACAACAAGGATATGTGGACGCTCGACGACGTGCGCGGCCACACCCTGCTGTCGCCGCTGACGCTGCTGCGTGAAATGACCCCCGAGGCGCGTGCCAAGCACATCGCCGAATACAAGGCGGGCTTCACCATCAATCCCTGCAACTGAGCGGGCAGGGCGGGGGCCATCGCAGGCCCCCGCCAGTGACCGGAACTGACCAGGCGGCCCGGCGGGCTGCCAGACTGACGGCGGGGAGGCCGGACAGAATGGGAGATGTTTACACCGTAAGGCTCGAGCCGGTGGGCGTGGAATTCGAGGTGGAAGAGGATGAAACCGTCCTTGACGCCGCATTCCGCCAGGGCATCGCGCTGCCGCATGGCTGCAAGGAGGGGCAGTGCTCCGCCTGCAAATGCGTGCTTCTCGACGGCGAGGTCGAGATGCTGAAATATTCAACCTTTGCCCTGAACGATGCGGACCGCGATGGCGGCCAGATCCTGATGTGCCGGGCAAAGGCGTTCGACAATCTGACGATCGACCTTCTGAACTATGATGAGGAGGTCCTGTCGAAATCCATTCCGGTCAAGTCTTTCGAAGGCCGGATCACGGATTTCCGGAAGCTCACGCATGACATCCGCGGCGTTGAGATCGAGCTGAATGCGCCGCTCAAGTTCTGGGCGGGTCAGTATGTCGACATCACAGTCACCACGGAAGAAGGGGAGACGATCACGCGTTCGTTCTCCATGGCAAATCCGCCGAGCGAAACCCAAAAGCTCTCCTTCATCATCAAGAAATACCCCGAAGGAAAGTTCTCCAACCAGCTCGACAACGGAGGAATCCGGGCCGGAGCGGAAGTGACGGTGGTTGGCCCCTACGGGATGTGTTTCCGCCGCGAGAACCGCGAGGGGCCAGTGGTGCTGGTGGGTGCCGGGTCGGGCATGTCGCCGGTCTGGTCGATCCTGCACGACCATATCGAAAGCGGCGAGGACCGGCCGGTCTATTTCTTCTACGGCGCGAGGACAGAGGATGACCTGTTCCACCTCGACCGTCTGGCCGCCATCACCGCCGAACATCCCTCGGTGACCTTCATCCCCGTCCTGTCGCATGCCCCCGAAGGCAGCGGCTGGACCGGCGAGCGCGGCTTCGTTCACGAAGCGGTGGACCGCAGGCTGAAGGCGCTGGGGCTGGAAGGGCAGGGCGATGTCTATGCCTGTGGCCCGCCGCCGATGATCGACGCGCTGACGCCCACGCTCTTCATGCTCGATTTCGAAAGCGAGCGGATTTTCTACGACAAGTTCACCACGACGTCCGGTTCGTCGGGCCATTAAGGCGGCCCGACCGCTCGTCCAAGTGAAAACACCATCAAGGGAGAGAGACCATGACAGCAACCTCCAGCTCTGTCGGTTCCGGGGCGGCAGGCGCCGCGATTTTTGCCGGATCGACCAGTCGCAAATACAATTACTTCGAGCCGCGCGGCAAACGCGCGACCCATTACGAGGATGTCACCTGTGACGTGCAGCCTGATCCCGAACGCTATCTGATCCAGGACTGGATCATCAGCTTCGGCAACGGCAAGGGCGCCTATACCAAGGACAACACCAAGGCGCTGTCCTCGAACTGGCACGCCTTCCGCGCGCCCGATCAGGAATGGGAACGTACCCATTACCAGCGCCAGTCCAAGATCGAGACCATGGTGCAGGCGGTCATCGGCAATGCCCGCAAGGCCGGTGCGCACATGGCCTTTGACAAGGTGTGGCAGCGCATCCTGCAAGTGCATCTGGGCGCATGGAAACATGCCGAATTCGGCCTTGGCACCTCGCTCATGCAGGCGCAGCGCTATGGCTATACCCAGATGATCAACAACGCCACGCTGACCAATTCTTCCTACAAGATGCGGCTGGCGCAGGACATCACGCTGTATCTGGCCGAGATCGGCATGGATATCGAAGGCTGGAGCGACGAGCTGGGCAAGCAGGCCTGGCTTGAAGACCCGATCTGGCAGCCCACCCGCCTTGCGATCGAGACGATCATGGGGTCGGAAGACTATCTGGAGCAGTATTTCGCGATCAACCTGATCTTCGAACCGCTGGTGGGCGAGCTGTTCCGTTCCGGCTTCCTGATGCAGGCGGCGGCGGCGAACAACGACTTCATCACGCCTCCGGTGATCTCGGCGGCCGAAGCGGATTACGAACGCAATCTCGCCAATACCATCGACCTGATCTACCTGCTGGCCAATGACGAAAAGCACGGCGCCCACAACCGCGCCCTGTTCAACGGCTGGGTGAAGAAGCACGCCGGTCTGGCCGACAAGGCCGCCGCCGCGCTGCAACCCGTCTGGTCGCAACCCCATTCCAAGCCTGTGTCCTTCGCCGATGCCCTGGCCGTCTCGCACGAGCGGCTGGCGCAGATCCTTGGCGAAGTCGGTCTGAGCCGCTGAGAGGAGCATCCAATGTCCACCACCGCACGCGACAGCACGAAGAGCAACATCTTCAAGTCCATGAAGGACATCGACCTCAGCAGCCGCGAAATCTCGCATGAATGCGGCGTCACCATGAATGACTCGGTCGAGGCCCGCGCCATCGCCGAATACATGGATCAGGACCCGAAGGTGACGGTCACCTACAACCCGGCCACCATCCGCATCGACGGCGAAGGCAAGCTGATCTTCAAGATGGATGACATCAGCGAATATCTGGGCCGGGAAATGACGGCCGAGATCTTCGAGGTGAATACCTCGACCCACTATGGCCGCATGGTGCGGATCGACGACAACACCGTCATCCTGTTCGGCAACATGGACGAAGTGTTCGAGTTCATCTGAGCGATGCGGGGAGAGCGCCTGCCGCGCTCTCCCCATTCCCACCAACCGGATCAAGGAGGGCACGCATGGCCCAGATGATGAAGGCGGCGGTGTTCGTCGAGAAGGGGCGCATTGTCCTTGAGGACAAGAAGATCCCCGATGTCGGACCGAACGACGCATTGATGCGCGTGACGACAACCACGATCTGCGGCACGGATATCCATATCCTGAAGGGCGAATATCCGGTCGAGAAGGGCCTGACCATCGGACACGAGCCGGTCGGCGTGATCGAAAAGCTCGGCTCTGCCGTGAAGGGCTTCCGGGAAGGGCAGCGCGTCATCGCCGGGGCGATCACGCCCTCGGGCTGGTCGAATGCCTGCCTCTGCGGTTTCTGCTCGCAGGATGGGGCGGGCACCCCGCATGGCTGGAAGGCCATCGGCGGCTGGAAATTCGGCAATACCATCGACGGCTGTCAGGCCGAATATGTGCTGGTGCCCGATGCCATGGCCAATCTGGCGCCGATCCCGGACGACCTGTCCGACGAAGAAGTGCTGATGTGCCCCGACATCATGTCGACCGGCTTTGTCGGCGCCGAGAATGGCGGCATCAAGATCGGCGATACCGTTGTGGTCTTTGCGCAGGGCCCCATCGGCCTTTGTGCCACCGCCGGGGCCAAGCTGATGGGCGCCAGCCGCATCATCGCGGTCGACACCGTGCCCGCGCGTCTGGAAATGGCCCGGCGCATGGGCGCGGACGAGGTGGTGGATTTCAAGGCGTCGAACAACGTCGTCGAGACCATCCTTGAAATGACCAACGGGCGTGGCTGCGATGTCGCCATCGAAGCGCTTGGTCTTCAGGCGACCTTTGAATGGGCGCTGCGCTCGATCCGGCCCGGCGGCACACTGTCGAGCCTCGGGGTCTATTCCGGCGACCTGAAGATTCCGTTGGATGCCTATGCGGCCGGTCTGGGCGAAAAGACCATCCGTTCGGCGCTGTGTCCCGGCGGGAAAGAGCGGATGCGGCGGATGATGGAAGTCGTGCGCGCAAGGCGCGTCGATTTCAAGGCGCTGGTGACCCATCGCTACAGCCTCGACCAGATCGAGGATGCCTACGAGCTTTTCGCCAATCAGCGCGACGGCGTGCTGAAGGTCGCGATCACCACCTGACACCACAACAGAACATCCAGGGAGGAAATCATGTACAAGACACCCGACGGACAGGACGTCTTCGTTCTCGACTGCCACACCCATTTCTGGGATGGCAGCCCGGCCAACCAGCGCAATGTGCATGGCAAGCAGTTCATCGACTGCTTCTATGCCTATCACACCGCGCTGTCGCCGAAGGACCAGCTTTGGGAGAAATCGAAGTTCGAGAAATACTCGGTCGATGACATCTATCGCGATCTCTTCGTCGACGGGCCGGATGACATGGCGATCATCCAGTCCACCTATCTGCGCGACTTCTACAAGGAAGGCTTCTCGTCCATCGAACGCTCGTCGCAGATGGCGCAGATCAATCCGGGCCGTTTCATCGTCAACGGGGCCTTCGACCCCCGCGATGGCGAAAAGGCGCTGGAATACATCCACTACATGAAAGAGACCTTCGATATCAAAGGGGTCAAGATGTATACGGCCGAATGGAACGGCGATTCCAAAGGCTGGAAACTGACCGATCCTTCGGCCTACAAGTGCTTTGAACTGTGCGAGAAGCTGGGCATCCGCAACATCCATGTCCACAAGGGTCCGACCATCCTGCCGCTGTCGAAGGATGCCTTCGCGGTGGGCGATGTCGATGAGGCGGCAACGGATTTCCAGGGCCTGAACTGGATCATCGAACATTGCGGCCTGCCGCGTCTGGATGATTTCTGCTGGATCGCCACGCAGGAAACCAACGTCTACGGCGGTCTTGCCGTGGCGCTGCCCTTCATCCACTCGCGTCCGCGCTACTTTGCCGAGGTGATTTCGGAGCTGCTGTTCTGGCTTGGCTCCGACAAGATCCTGTTCGGGTCGGACTACGCGATCTGGACGCCGCAATGGCTGGTCGACCGGCTGTGGAATTTCGAAATTCCCGAAGACATCGCCACCGAGCGTGGCGTGCAGCTGACGGACGAGATCAAGCGCAAGATCCTCGGCCTGAATGCGGCGCGGCTTTACGACATCGACGTGGCCGCCAAGATGCGCGAACTGGCCCAGTCCCCCGTTCGCATCGCGGCGGAGTAAGCCGATGCCTGTGCCGCAAATCCGTGGCGCGCAGGCAAGGGAAGTGTGGCGGCGGCTTTCCGCCGTCACCGACCCCGAGCTGGACGAGCCGATCACCGACATGGGATTTGTCGAACGGCTGGAGGTATCGCGCAGCGGCGAGGTCGAGATCGACTTTCGTCTGCCGACCTACTGGTGTTCGCCGAACTTCGCCTTCCTGATGGCCGACGGCATCCGCAAGGCCGCCATGACGCCTGCCTGGGTGCAGAAGGTGCGTGTGCAGTTGCAGGATCATTGCTTTGCCGACAAGGTGAATGACGGGATCAACGGCCAGCAGCCTTTCGAGGCGATCTTTGCTGCGCTGACCGAAGGCGGCAATCTGGACGAGGTGCGCGAGACCTTCCGCGAAAAGGCGTTTCTGCGCCGACAGGAGGCTGTGCTTCAGGGCCTGCGCGCGATGGGCTGGACCGCCGGGCAGATTACAACGCTGACACTGGCCGAGTTTGATGCGCTCAACCTTTCGGGCCATGCCGAGGCGGCAGCGCAGAAACCGCGCTACCGCGAAATCCTCGTCGGGGACGGGCTGGCGCTTCTGCCCGAAGACTGGGCCTTCGTCACCTGGCGCGGCGATCCCATCGTTGCCGAAGACCTGCAAGATCATCTGATGCGGCTGCGCGCCCTGCGCATCAACATGGAGTTCAATGGCGCCATGTGCCGTGGCCTTGCCGCGGCGCGCTACAAGGAAGTTGTCCGCAACGGAGAGGAGCCGGAGCTGATCGACTTCATCCTGGGGCGGGTTCCGCCACGGGCCTGCGGGGACAGCCAGAGCAGCCGGGGCTGAACACGCCAACCCAACCACCATGAAGGGAGACCGCCGCGCCCCGCGCGTGCGGTGACAAAGGAGGATTATCCATGCCGAACTTTCTGATTCACAATGTCGAGGCCCGCCGCGCTCTGGCTCGTGGCGTCGCCCGTCTGGCCGCTGCGGTCGAACCGACGCTGGGGCCGAAAGGGCTCAATGCGATGATTGACCGTCCGGTGGGCACCCCGCTCATCACGCGGGACGGCGTTTCCATCGCGACCGAAATCGAATTGCCCGACAGGTTCGAGAACATGGGCGCGCAGGTGGTGCGCGAAGTGTCGATGCAGACCAACGAGGTCGCTGGGGATGGCACCACCACCGCCATCGTTCTGGCCAATGCGATGATCCAGCAGGGTGTGACCCAGGCCGAACGCGGCGCCCGCACGGTCGATCTGTGCCGGGGCATCGAACTGGCGGTGGGCCGCGTTGTCGAGGCGCTGAAACGTCAGGCGGTTCCGGTCAAGGACAATCCGCGCCTTCTGGGCGCCGTGGCGAATATCGCCGCGACCGATCCCCGTCTGGGGGAAATCGTTGCCGAGGCGCATTCCCGCGTGGGCGAGGATGGCATCATCACCGCTGATTTCTCGGTGACGGTCGAGACAACGCTGGAAGTGACCGAAGGCATGTCCTTCGAGCGGGGTTATATCTCGCATCACATGGTGACCGATCAGGACGAAATGGAAGCGGTGCTGGATAAGCCGCTGATCCTGTTGACCGACCAGAAGATCCTGCATCCTTCTGTGCTGGACAACGCGCGCGGCATCGCCGAGGCGGAAGGCCGGTCGCTGCTGGTCGTGGCCGAAGAAATCGCGCCCGAAGTCGTGGTCACGCTTCTGGAAGCGGCGCGGCCGGGCAAGTATCTGATCGTGCATCCGCCGGAATACGGCCACTGGCGGAAGGCGCAGATGGATGATCTGGCGATCCTTACCGGCGGCGAGGTTCTGGCCCGCGATCTGGGCAGGAAGATCGAGAATGTCACCCGCGAACAGCTTGGCGCGGCGCGTCAGGTCCGGGCGTCAGCCAACCAGACCACGGTGATCGGCGGCGCGGGTGAACCTGCGGCCATCGCAGCCCGCCGCCTGCAAGTGCAGCGCCAGTATGACATCGCCCCGCCGAATATCGAGCAGGACAAGCTGCGCGAACGTCTGGCCAAGCTTTCGGGCGGCACGGCGGTGATCCATGCCGGCGGCCTGACCCCGGTGGAACAGAAGCGCAAGATCCAGCTGATCGAGGATTCGCTTTATGCGATCCGGGCCGCGGTGGAGGAGGGCGTGGTGCCGGGTGGCGGCTCTGCCCTGGCCCATGTCGCCCCCGAACTGGATGCGCTGGTGGCCGAAACCTCGGGCGATGTTTCGGTCGGGGTGGAGCTTGTCCGCTCGGTGCTGACCCGCCCGCTGGCCCGCATCGCGATCAACGCAGGCTCTGACCCGAATGCCGTCATTGCCGAGGTGATCCGGTCAGGAAGCGGGCATGGCTTCGATGCCGCACAGGGCCGTTTCCGCGACATGATTGAAGCCGGCATCGTCGATCCCGTGCGGGTCACCTGCTCGGCACTGGCCAATGCGGCTTCGGTCGCTGCGCTGATCCTGACCACCGAAACGCTGATCGGCCATGTCGAGGATCACGTCGACCCGACCGCCGGTCCGGCGCTTGGCGGCGGTGCCGAACGGCTCGGGCGGCAATGAGATCACAGGAGAAATGACAATGAGCACCCAGAAACTTGCGGGCAAGACGGTAATCGTTTCGGGCGGATCGCGCGGCATCGGGCGGGGCATCGCCCTCGCCCTTGCGGCAGAGGGCGCGGATATCGCGTTCTGCCACTTCCGCGATGACGAGCGTGCGAAGGAAACTGCCGCCGCCATCGCCGCCCTGGGCCGTAAGGTCCATGCCGCCGAATGCGACGTCTCCTCAGTCGCGGCCATCCATGCGTTCTATGCCGGGGCAAAGGCCGCCCTGGGCGAGATCGACATTCTGGTCAACAATGCCGGGCACAATATCACCGAAGCGTTCGAGGATATCAGTGAGGCCAGCTTTGACCGGATGCTGGATGTCCATGTGAAGGGCACCTTCTTCATGGCCCAGACCGTCTATCGCGATATGAAGAAACGCGGCAGCGGCAGGATCATCAACATCACCTCGCAACTGGCCTACAAGGGGGCACCCACGCTGACGCATTATTGCGCGGCGAAAGGGGCAAACGCGACCTTTACGCGTGCGCTGGCGCTGGAATGCGCCGGGACGGGTGTTCTTGTGAACGCAGTGGCACCGGGCGTGACCAACACCGACCTGCTGACGCCATTGTCACAGGAGCTTCTGGATACGCTGAAGGCCGCAATCCCGCTGGGTCGTTTTGCCGAGGTTGACGAGATCACCCCGGCAGCGGTGCTTCTGGCCTCGCCCGAAGGGGCCTTCTTCCATGGCACCTGCATTTCGCCGAATGGCGGCGAGGTCATGTTCTGATCCGCAAAGACGGCTGATCAAAACAGATGGGGCGAAGGTCATCCTTCGCCCCGTCTGGTCATTTCCGGCCCCGAAAGTGCCGCGCGCTAGCCGTAGCTGCGTTTGATCCCGTAAGTCTTCAGCTTGCGATACAGCGTCGGGCGGGAAATCCCCAGAACGGCGGCGACGCGGGTCAGATTGCCCTGCTCTGCCGCCAGAGCGCGACGGATCGCCTGTTCTTCCATATCGGTCAGATTGGGCGGCAGATCGGGTTCCTGCGGTGCGGACAGCTTGCCATGCGGCACGGCGACGGGGGCGAGAAAGGCGGGGGGCAGATCAGCCTCTGTCACCACCCCGTCCGAGACGACCAGATGCAGGCGCTCGAACAGGTTGCGCATTTCCCGCACATTGCCCGGCCAGCCATAGGCGCCCAGCCGCGTCGCCACCTCTTCTGACAGCAGCAGCGGTTCGCGCCGCATCTTGGTGGCCACGGCGCGGTTGAAATGATCCGCCAGCGCCGGAATGTCACAGGGCCGTTCCCGCAGCGGCGGCACCTCGATCGTCATGGCGCCGATGCGGTAGTAAAGATCCCGGCGGAAGCGACCTGCCTCGACCTCCTGGCCCAGATCGCGGTTGGTCATCGCCACAAGCTGCACATCGACCTGCCGCCGCTTTGAACAGCCAATACGGTACACCGCCCGCTGTTCCAGCACGCGCAGCAGATAGGGCTGCAATTCAAGCGGCATCTCGCCAATCTCGTCGAGGCACAGCACGCCGCCGTCGGCCTGTTCAAACTTGCCTGCCTTGCCTTCGCGTGAGGCCCCTGTGAAGGCCCCCGAGACATGGCCGAACAGCTCTGATCCAAACAGATCGGCGGAAATCGCGCCACAGTTCACGGTGACGAAAGGCGCGCGGCCCTTGTGCGCGGCCGAGGTATGGATCAGGCGGGCGAACAGCTCCTTCCCCGCGCCGGTTTCCCCCTGGATCAAAACCGGAGAGCCTGCGGCGGCGGTGCGGCGGGCAAGGTCTACAGCTTTCACGAACTTCGGGGACTGCCCGATCATCAGCAGTTCGTCGCGTTCCGCCCCCGCGCGCGGCGGAATGCGGAACGGCTCTGCCGCGATGGCCGGGGTGCTGCGCCGGGGCGGCAGGATCAGTGCCGCTCCGCTGAACTCCCCGTCCAGAAAAAGCCTGCTGATGCCGCTGGGTTGCAGATGTGGCGGGATGGCGCGGGCGATGTCCTGATCGCTCATGGTGCCGGTCAGCGTGATGAACTGCTGTCCCAGTGTCAGACCGGGCGGGTTCGGCGTCTTCGGCACGCCCGCCGGAAAGCGGTGATACATCACGCGCCCGATCCGGTCGAGGATCACCACGGCGTCGCGGCTGCTGCGGGTCGGGCCGCTGTCAAGGAATGCCTCCAGCAGCCGTGTGCGGCGCATTTCCTGCCGCTCGGCCAGACTGGATTCGATCTCGCGGGCAACGGCCGCGATCATGGCGACATTGTGCGGGCGAAAGATGCTGGGCGGGCCGGAGAGATCCACCGCACCGATGATGCGCTGGTCCACCGGGTCGCGGATCGGCGCAGCCGCACAGGTCCAGGCCTTGATGCCCTGACAGAAATGCTCTGACGCGTGGACGACAGTTGGCCGTCCCGAACGGATCGCGGTGCCGATCCCGTTGGTGCCAATCGCGGATTCGTCCCATTGGCCTCCCCGGACCAGATGGATGCTGCGCGCGGCATCATGTGTGCGCAAATCGCCGATCTGATCCAGAACAAGCCCCTCGGCATCGGTCAGGATCAGCAGCGCATTGGCCTCTGACAGCAGCGGGCCGATCTTTTCGAACGGATGCCGGGCTGCCGCGCGCAGTTCGGAATTCTTCTGCCGCGCATCCTCAAGCCGCTCCTCCGTCTCGTCCAGCGGCGCCAGTTCGGCGGTGGCGTCGATGCCGGAGGCCAGACTGCGGGACCAGGATTCAAGGATCTCGCGCCGGACGCCCGAGGTCCGTATGGGGTCCAGTTCCTTGAAGGTCAGAAAATCCTCCCAGGCGCGCATGGTGGCGCGCTGGTCAAGCCAGTCCTCGAACATGCCGGTCCGGGTATGAAATCCCGTTGCCAGATCGGTCATGCAGTTCCTCCCAAAGGGCTGGGGCGCGGATTTCGCCCTTGCTGACGCACGCAGTTACGATGTGCGGGTGTACGGGTATCGGCGGGAGGGAAAGCGCCCGCCAGAAGCGGACGCCGGAACGTCATTGAAAGCCAAGCCGCTCAGAAATTTCGCCGGCCAGCAGGCTTTCGGGGCAGGCGTCGTCGATGATCTGGCCATCCAGCTCGCCAATGGCCTCGGTCACATCCTCGGGCAGGGCCGAGAAGAACCCGTTCTCGCGCGATGCCAGCGCGAAGTAGCGCACATCATCCTGCCGACGGATTTCACCCAGCAGATGAAGCTGCCGCCCCGACCCGCTGTCATAGGCCACCACACGGTTATTGACGCTGACCTTGACCCGGATATCGCCCGAGGCGGTGCCGGTCTGCGCGCGCCCTGAGGTCAGATCGTGGAAGATCTTGCCATCGGGCGGCGGCGGGGCATTGCTGGCAGCGGCCTTGGCGCGTTTACCCGCGCTGTAGGCACCCTGGGTCAGCCGGTCGGCAATCTGGGTAATGGCCCCCTGATTCGCCTGAATCATGCGCCGGGCACGCTCGTCCTCGCGGCGCGGGCCATCGCGCTTCGAAATGATGTCGACCATGGTCATCCTCCCAATGTCCAGTGATCCATATATAAATTCAGCATTTCTGCTTTCTTTGCACCGGCCCTCCCCGCCGGTTTCAGACTACATAATGCCGCAAGCGGTGTCCGATTTTGACGGGTTCTGCCGCTTCTGTGGATCAAACCTACAATGCAGATGTTGCATTCATCAAGCATTTCCGCGTGACGGACAGCGCGTCACCGGCCTCAGCGGCGCCAGCCCGGCAGGGTCGTGAG
Organism: Gemmobacter sp. LW-1; assembly: GCF_001303875.1. Classification (NCBI taxonomy): domain Bacteria; kingdom Pseudomonadati; phylum Pseudomonadota; class Alphaproteobacteria; order Rhodobacterales; family Paracoccaceae; genus Gemmobacter; species Gemmobacter sp. LW-1. The sequence goes on from NZ_LJSC01000043.1 coordinate 96,079, forward strand.
GCCACTGGCCTGCCGTAACGTCATGCCGCAGTGCCGCACCACTTCGGCGATCTGGAGAAGCTGCGCCTCCATACCGCTGGAGCGTCGCCAGACCATGCCGATTGTCCGCACCGGCTGCGGATCGCGGAAGCGCGCGACCGAGACGGCGGCAGACCGCGTTTCGATTGGCACCGCCATTTCGGGGATCAGCGTCACTCCGATTCCGACCCCCACCATCTGCACCAGCGTGGACAGCGAACTGCCGTCCAGCATCTCGCGCGGCTGGGTCGAGGGCATGTCGCAGAAGGACAGCGCCTGATCCCGGAAACAATGCCCCTCTTCCAGCAGCAGCAGGCGCATCTCACGCAGCATGTCGCGGCTGGGCACCGGCCTGTCGGCATCGGCGATCTGCCGGATCAGCACGAACCGTTCGGTGAACAGGGACACTTCAGTCAGCGCCGGTTCGGAGACCGGCAGCGCAAGGATGGCGGCGTCGATCCTGCCATCGTTCAGTTCCTCGATCAGGCGCGAGGTCATGGTTTCGCGCAGAATCGGCATCAGGCCGGGGAATTGCTGGGACAGCCGGGTGATGACTGCCGGCAGCAGATAAGGCGCAATGGTCGGGATCACGCCAAGCCGCAGCTTGCCCGCCGGCTGACCGCCCGCCGCGCGCGCCAGATCATCCAGATCATCGACGATGGCCAGCATGGCCTGGGCGCGGGTCAGGAACATCTCGCCAAAGGCGGTCAGCCGGATCTGCCGCGGTCCCCGTTCCAGCAGCGGCGTTCCGGCCATTTCCTCCAGTTCCTTGATCTGCATGGACAAGGCGGGCTGGGTCACGGCGCAGGCTTCCGCCGCGCGCCCGAAGGTGCGGTGACGGGCGAGCGCCTCGAAATAGCGTATCTGCTTCAGTGTCAGGCCCTTCATCAGGAAACCTTATATCAGAAATAAGAATATTCAAGTTTCCCTTACAGTGATCCGTGACTAGAATGATTCCAGATTGAAGGCCACCTGCGGGAGGTCCGGGCACCCGCCCGGAAGCTGGCGCCCGATTGATGGCTGATCGCCAACCGCCGATCCTGGGAGGAAAATCATGGACGGAAATACCCCCGCCGGGCGCTGCCCGGTGATGCATCACAGCCTGCCGCAGACCACGCTGGGCGGGCGCGGCAACAAGGACTGGTGGCCGAACCAGCTCAACCTGTCGATCCTGCATCAGCACAGCCCGAAATCAGATCCGATGGGCGCCGGTTTCGATTATCGCACTGAGTTCCAAAAGCTTGATTATGACGGGCTGAAGAAGGATCTGGCGGCGCTGATGACCGACAGCCAGGATTGGTGGCCAGCCGACTGGGGCCATTACGGCGGCTTCATGATCCGCATGGCCTGGCATGCGGCGGGCACCTATCGCACCGCTGACGGGCGGGGCGGCGGCTCGACCGGCAACCAGCGGTTCGCGCCGCTGAACTCCTGGCCGGACAACGGCAATCTGGACAAGGCCCGCCGCCTGTTGTGGCCGGTGAAGCAGAAATACGGCAACCGGATTTCCTGGGCCGATCTGATGCTGCTGGCGGGCAATGTCGCGATGGAGACCATGGGCTTCAAGACCTTCGGCTTTGCCGGGGGCAGGGCCGACATCTGGGCGCCGGAGGAAGATATCTACTGGGGGCCGGAAGGTGAATGGCTTGCCACGTCGGACAAACCGAGCAGCCGCTATTCCGGCGAACGGGATCTGGCGAACCCGCTGGCCGCCGTGCAGATGGGCCTCATCTATGTCAACCCGCAGGGGCCGGACGGCAACCCCGATCCCGTCGCTTCGGGCCGCGATGTGCGCGAGACCTTCGGCCGTATGGCGATGAACGACGAGGAAACGGTGGCGCTGGTGGCTGGCGGCCATACGTTCGGCAAGGCCCATGGCGCGGGCGATCCGGCGCTGGTCGGGGCTGAACCGGAAGGCGGCGCCATCGAGGCGCAGGGCTTTGGCTGGATCAACAGCTTCGGCACCGGCAAGGGCATCCACACCACCACTTCAGGCTTTGAAGGGGCATGGAAACCCAATCCGACCACCTGGGACAACGGCTATTTCGACATGCTGTTCGGCTACGAGTGGGAACAGGTGAAAAGCCCGGCCGGTGCGATCCAGTGGCGGGCGAAGGATGTGCGTCCTGAACACATGATCCCCGATGCGCATGATCCCGCGATCCGGCACGCACCCTTCATGACCACGGCGGACCTGTCGCTGCGCTTCGATCCCATCTACGAACCCATTGCGCGCCGGTTCCACCAGAACCCTGACCAGTTCGCCGATGCCTTTGCCCGTGCCTGGTTCAAGCTGCTGCATCGTGATCTTGGTCCGAAGGCGCTGTATCTGGGGCCGGAAGCCCCGACCGAGGATCTGATCTGGCAAGACCCGATTCCGGCGCGGGATCACGCGCTGATCGACGCCGCCGATATCACCGATCTGAAGGCGCGGATTCTGGCGACGGGCCTGAGCAGCGCCGAACTGGTGGCGACGGCCTGGGCCTCTGCCTCGACCTTCCGGGGTTCCGACAAGCGCGGTGGCGCCAATGGCGCACGCATCCGCCTTGCGCCGCAAAAGGACTGGGAGGTCAACCAGCCCGCGCAGCTTTCCCGCGTTCTTGCCGCGCTGGAAGGCGTGCAGGCCGATTTCAACGCCGCGCAGACCGGCGGCAAGAAGGTCTCGCTGGCCGATCTGATCGTGCTGGGCGGTTCTGCTGCCGTCGAAGCGGCGGCGCTTGCCGCGGGACACCCGGTCAGCGTGCCGTTCACGCCGGGCCGGATGGATGCCACCGAAGCGCAGACCGATGCCGCGAGCTTCGATCCGCTGGAGCCGCAGGCTGACGGGTTCCGCAACTATTCCAAGGCCAATTTCCGAACCGCGCCCGAGGAAATGCTGGTGGATCGCGCCCAGCTTCTGACGCTCAGCGCGCCGGAAATGACCGTGCTGGTCGGCGGGCTGCGGGTACTTGGCGCCAACTACAACGGCTCTGCCGACGGGGTGCTGACCGGGCGCAAAGGTCAGTTGACGAATGACTTCTTCGTCAACCTGCTCGACATGGCGGTGGAATGGCACGGCGCGAATGCGGATCAGACCCGGTTCGAGGGCCGGGACCGCAAGACGGGCGAACTGCGCTGGACCGGCACGCGCGCCGATCTGGTCTTCGGATCGAACTCGCAACTGCGCGCATTGTCCGAAGTCTATGCCCAGTCCGACAATGCAGCGAAATTCGTGGCTGATTTCATTGCAGCCTGGGTCAAGGTGATGGAACTGGACCTGTTCGAGGCCTGATCCACGCCTCCTTGCAATCTTGCCCGGCGCCGTCCTGACGGCGCCGGGTTTTTCAGCGTGCCATGCCGGTCGCGGCGATCCAGTCGAACAGATAGGGCACCAGCCCCCGGTCGACATGCAGCCTCAAGACCCCCTCCACCCTGCACAGGGCGGCATGAACCCCTGCGAAATCCAGCGCGGCGCTGGCGCTGGACAGGCGTGGATCAATCGCAGAGGCACGGGCAAACAGCGCCATGCCGTTCGGTCCCGCGATTTCAAGCACTGCCAGCGCCCCGGTCATCGGCGTCGTGGCCACTCCATCCTGCCAGCCCGCCGTTTCATGATCCTGCCGGACACCAGCCACCAGCATTCTGTGCCGGGCAAGCCGCAGGGCATAGCGCTCGGGTGTGACCTGCCCCAGAAGGCCGACTGCCGGGCCAAGACCCCGGGCCGCGAGAAAGCGGTCTGTAGCGCCGCTGACCATCACCTGAGGCACAGGCGGCAATTGGCGGACAGAAAGCCCCTCGCCCTCCAGCCGGGTATCGGGGGCAGGCGGGGCAGGCCAGAAGCCGGAACGGTCAGGCATTCAGCCGATCTCCCTTCGGATCAAGAAAACAGGGGGCGCAGATCCGCGCCCGGCGACGTTGGCCAAGATGCTGGATCACGATTTCTTCGCCATGCCGGCTGGCACCGCGTTCGATCAGCCCCAGCGCCACCGGATGATCCACCGCCGCGCCCGGAGAGCTGGAGGTAATATAACCGATGGAACGCGGCACTGGTCCCGACAGGTCAAGACCATGCCCCCCCACCGGCAGCAGACCCTGACCATCGGCGGGCAGCAGTCCGACCAGTTGATTGCGGTCCGGGCGCTGCGCCTCTTCCTGAAACAGCGAACGCCGACCGATAAACTCTGCCTTCTTTGTCCGCAGCAGGCCGGAGACGCCAAGATCCATCGGGCGCGTCATGCCATCGGAATCCTTGCCGATGACAATGAAACCCTTCTCGGCACGCAGGATCATGATGGCCTCGATCCCGGCCGGGCCACCACCATGGCGTGCGGCGGCTTCGGCAAGCCGGTCCCACAAGGCCGCTGCGCGATCCTGCCGGACCGAGATTTCATACGAACGGTCGCCCGTAAAACTGACCCGCGTCAGGCGCAGCGCCTCGGCTGCCAGCCAGCGGCTTGTCATATGCGGGAAAGCCGCATCCGAAAGATCCGCCGCGATGCCCGCCGCCGCAATGGTATCGCGAGCGCGGGGGCCAGACACGGTGATCGTGGCGGTTTCTGCTGTGGCGTTGTGGATGAAGATAGCTTTGCGAGGGAACCTGTCCTGCCGCCATTCCTCCAGCAGGGCATGGACGCCAGCGGTATGGGAGGATGAGCAGGACACCACGAACCTGTCGTCATCAAGCCGCACCAGCACACCGTCGTCGAACACCACGCCGCTTTCAGACAGGATAAAGCCATAGCGGCAATGGCCGGGCTTCACCGTCGACATGGTGTTGTAATAGATGAAATCCAGAAACTCCGCCGCATCCGGGCCGATGACCTCGATCTTGCCCAGAGGCGAGGCATCGAACAGCCCGACCGCCTGCCGCGCCATTCGCGCCTCGGTCAGGATGGCCGTTTCGTCCCGGCCATAATGAACGGGACGCAGCCATCCGCCATATTCCGCCAGAACGGCCCCCGCCGCGCGATGCTGCGTCTCCAGCGCGAGGCGGCGCACGGGGTTCATGCGGCTCGCCCCGCGCGGCCCGGCAAAGCTGGCATAGGGCACGGGGGTGAAAGGCGGGCGATAGGTCGTGGTGCCGACCTCGGGAATGGTGCGCCCGGTGATCTGCCCCATCAGCGCCAGCCCGTTCAGGTTCGAGGTCTTGCCCTGATCAGTAGCCATGCCAAGGGTCGTGTAGCGCTTCAGATGCTCGACAGAGACGAAATTCTCGCGCGCGGCCAGTTCGACATCCTTGGCGGTGACATCATGCTGATAGTCCACCCAGACCCGGTCCTTCCGGCCGGGTTCAGGCCAGGCAGGTGTGATGTCGTAAGGCGCGCTTTCGGCGACCGGCGCGGAGGACAGGCCAAGCGCTGCGGGCAGCGCGGCGAGCCCGTCGGCGAGCGTAAAATGCCCGGCGGCAGCACCGATGACAGTGAAGCCCGGAACCTCCGCGCCCGGCAGGAAGGTGAGGCGGCGGTCATCCCAGGCCAGCTTGCCACGCGCCTGCGCAAAAAGGTGGATGCTGGCGGTAAATCCGCCGGAGACCAGAACGCCATCGCAATCTAGCCGCGTGCCATCATCCAGTTCGACCCCCGTCACCTGGCCACGGCCAAAGGCACGGCGGAGGCTGCGGCCTGCCCGCAGATCAACGGTGTCCGGCCCGGTGGCCTGCGGCCTGCGGTCGATCAGGGTCACGCTCGCCCCTGCCGCTGCCATGGCCCCCGCCACCTCGGCGCCCGTTGAGTTGTTGGTCGCGATGACCAGACGGGCGCCGGGCAGGACCGCAAACCGGCGCAGATAGGCCAGTCCTGCCTGCGCCGACAGGATGCCGGGCAGATCGTTCTGCGCGAAGGGCAGGGGGCGCTCGATCGCCCCCGCCGCCAGAACGATGCGATCCGGCCGCACCCGCCACAACGTATCCGGCCGTCCGGCTTCTCCCCTCTGGTTCAGCGCGATCAGACCATGGTCATAGATACCGAAAGCGGTGGTGCGGGTCAGAACCCTTACGCCCAGGGCGGCCAGTTCGGCATTGGCGGCAGGCAGCCAGTCGGCGCCCGGTACGCCGTCGATCCGGGCGTCCCGGTAAAGCAGGCTTCCGCCAATGCGGCTGCCCTCATCGACCAGCATCACCTCGTCACCCCGCCGGGCCAGCGCCAGCGCGGCGGCAATGCCAACCGGCCCGGCGCCCACGACAACCACATCGCAGAAATGGTTTATCTGATCCCCCGCCGGTCCGGTCTGGCCGGTTTCCACCCGGCCCAGACCGGCCATGGCGCGGATGCGCGGCTCGAACAGATGCCAGTCGGGCCACATGAAGGTCTTGTAGTAGAAGCCCGAAGGGATGAAGCGCGCACAGAGGTCGATGAATCCCGTGCGGTCATTGCGCGCGGTCGGGCTCGCGTTGACCGCACGCAGATCGAGCCCGTCGATGGCGGGTTCGGTGGTCACGCGCTGATTGGGGCGGAACTGTCCGTCTCCGGTCACATCGGCATAGATGTTCGGCTCTTCCACACCCGCACCGAACAATCCGCGTGGGCGGCGATACTTGAAGCTGCGGCCAAGGACGGGCTGGCCCGAAGCCAGCAGGGCGGATGCCAGCGTATCACCATGGAACCCGGAAACCGCCTGGCCGTCGAAAGTGAAGCGCAGCGGGCGCGTGCGGTCGATCTCGCCCCCGCGGGGCAGGCGGCGTGCAGTCATGGCCGGCCCTCCGCTGCGGTCAGCGCCTGGCCGGGGGCGGCCTCCATCGTCAGGGTATCGCGCCGCAGCGCGAAGATCTCGCCACAGGTCATATGCAGCCAGATCTCCTCCGAGGCGCCCTTGGGGTTGTTGCGGAAGTGCAGGTATTGCGCCCAGACTTCAGCCGAAACCTCGGGGCCTTCGGGGCGGTGATTGCCCAGATCGCCCCCGAAGTGGAATTCGTATTCGGGCCGGGGGCCGCAAAACGGGCAGGAAAAGATCTGCATGGATGATGCCTCAGTGTGCGATGCCGGAACCTGCGGCCTCGTCGATCAGGCGGCCGGTGGCAAAGCGGTCCAGATCGAAAGGGCGCGAGATATCGTGATGGATGCCGGTGGCCAGAAGGTGTGCAAGCAGGGTGCCGCCCGCCGGGATCGCCTTGAACCCGCCGGTTCCCCAGCCGCAGTTCAGGAACAGGCCCGGCAGCGGGCTTTCCCCCAGGATGGGCGAACTGTCGGGCACCACATCCACGATCCCCGCCCATTGCCGCATCAGCCTGAGCTGGCGGAAGGCCGGAAACATCTCGACCAGACCTGACAAAACCGTTTCCAGCACCGGCAGGTTGCCACGCTGACCGTAAGAGGGGATGCGATCCAACCCGCCGCCCACCACCATTTCGCCCTTGTCGGACTGGCTCGCATAGGTGCCCGCGCCGGGGGACAGGACGATGGTATCAAGCACGGGTTTCACCGGCTCGGACACGCAGGCCTGCAGCGCGTAGGATACGACGGGCAGGCGGAACCCGGCCCGTGCTGCCATTTGCGACGAATGGCCCGCCACCGCCATGCCCACACGATCCGCCCGGATCGTGCCGCGACTGGTGACGACCCCCCGGCAGCGTCCGCCCTCGATCAGAAAATCCTGCACCTCGCATTGCTGGAGGATGTCGACCCCGAGACGGGAGGCCGCGCGGGCATAGCCCCAGGCCACCGCATCGTGCCGGGCCGTACCGGAGCGGCCCTGCCAGACCCCACCAAGCGCCGGATACCGGGCCTTGTCGGAAAAATTGTAGATCGGCAGCACCCGCCGCACGTCCTCGGGGCCGAAAAGCTCGGCATCGGTGCCGTTGATCTGCATGGCGTTCACCACGCGGGCGGACATCTCCATCTCGGCGGGGGTATGGGCGAGGCTGATCATGCCGCGCTGCGACAGCATGATGTTATAGTTGAGCTCGCGCGACAGGCCCTCGTAGAGCTTCAGCGACATGTCATAAAGCCGCACGCTTTCCGGGAAAAAATAGTTCGACCGCACCACCGTGGTGTTGCGCCCGGTATTGCCGCCGCCCAGCCAACCCTTTTCGATCACCGCGACATTGGTGATCCCGTGGGTCCGCGCCAGATAATAGGCCGTGGCCAGGCCATGACCGCCGCCGCCGATGATTACAACATCATAGCGCGGCTTCGGCGCCCGGCTTTCCCAGGCGCGGACCCAGCCCTTCTGGTTGTTGAGACCCTCTTTCACCAGAGAGAGGGCCGAATAGTGCCTTGTCATCACGATCTTCCGGCTGTGAGAGGCCCCGCCTGCGGGCGGCGGGGCAGGGCGGTCAGGCGCGCAGCGCCGATCCTTCAGGGTCATAAGGCGAGGGCGGAATGACCCGCGCCGTCACTTCCTGGCCCACGATATGCAGGCTGAGCGCGGTGCCGGGCGCCGCAACGCTGCGGTCGACCATGGCCATGGCAAGGCTCTTGCCGATGGTATGGCCATAACCGCCCGACGTGACAAAACCGACCAGCCGGCCATCCTGCCAGACGGGCTCATATCCGGTGGCATCGGCATCGGTGGCGTCCACTTCCAGCGTCACGACGGTGCGCGATGAGGGCGCGTCGCGTTCGGCCAGCGCCGCCGTGCGCCCGACAAAGCCTTCGCGGGTCCAGTCAATGAACCGCGACAGCCCGGTTTCGCCCGGCGTATAGCCCTGGGTGAATTCGCGCGACCAGATGCCGAAGCTCTTTTCCAGCCGCAGCGACAGTACGGCGTTGAAGCCGATTTCGCGGATGCCGAACGCGGCGCCCGCCTCAAGCAGCATCTTGCGCAGGCTGGCATGTTCCAGCGCGCCGACGTTGATCTCGAACCCCAGTTCGCCCGTGACCGACATGCGGGCTACGCGGGTGCGCAGCAGCCCCAGATCCACCTGCGCCAGCCCCATGAACGGCAAAGCGCGGGAGGACAGGTCCTGATGGCTGAGTTTCTGCAATACCTCGCGGGAGCGGGGGCCGGTCACAGCGAACCCCCCGACCGAATCCGAGATGTCGCGCAAGGTGACACCGGCGGGCAGGGTGCCCTCGAACCAGCGCATGTGCCACTGACGCAGATAATACGATCCCATGATCCACCAGGTGCCATTCCCCCAATTCAGCAGGGACAGATCGCCCTTCAGCTTGCCATCTTCTGACAGCATGGGCGCAAGGCCCGCCCGGCCCGGCTTTGGCAGCTTGCAGGCGAAGGTGCGCGCCAGCCAGGCTTCGGCCCCGGGGCCGCTGACCTCGTACCGCGAAAAGGCGGTGATATCGAGAAGCGCCACCCCCTCGCGCGCCGCCCGCGCTTCGGCCCCGACAAGATCGAAAGCATTCGACCGTTTCAGCGAAGGCTCCTCCCGGAACCCGGCCGGTGCGAAATACAGCGGCTGTTCCAGCCCCCAGCCCGAACCCCACTGACACCCGGCGGCAGTCATGTCGGCATAGGCACCTGGCGTTTTCAACACGCGGCCAGCCGGAAGCTGCTCGTTCGGGTAGGACATGACGAAGCGGCGCGAATAGAATTGTCCGGTGGTCTGACGGATATATTCGCGGTTCGAGGCAAAATCGCCGTAGCGCGCAATATCCATGCCAAAGATATCGGCCTGCGGCGCGCCGCTGATCATCCATTCAGCCAGCGACTTGCCGACGCCGCCACCCTGCAGGAAGCCCGCCATGACCCCGCAGGCGACCCAGTAGTTGCGCAGGCCGCGCACCGGCCCGACCAGCGGATTGCCGTCAGGCGAGAAGGTGAAGGCGCCGTTGACCCAGCGCTTGACGCCCGCTTCGTTCAGGCAGGGAAAGCGCTGGAACCCGAGGCCGAGTTCATGTTCGATCCGCCCAAGGTCTTCCTGGATAAGCTCGATACCGAAATCCCAGGGTGCGCCCTCCATGTGCCAATGCTTGAAGTCGCGTTCGTAGATCCCCAGAAGCAGGCCCTTCTGTTCCTGCCGGGTGTAGGTAAAGCCTTCCAGATCGACGATCAGCGGGATTTCTCCCTGCATCGCCACCAGTTCGGGGATCGCTTCGGTCACCAGATAATGATGCTCCATCGGCGTGACCGGCAGGTCGACCCCCGCCATCCGCCCCACCTGCTTGGCCCAGAGACCACCGGCATTGACCACATGCTCGGCGATGATCACACCCTTGTCGGTGACAACCTCCCATTGGCCATCCCCACGCTGGTTCAGACTTTCGACCTTCGTATGTTCCAGGATGTGCGCGCCCCGGTTTTTCGCGGCGCGGGCATAGGCATGTACCACCGCCGATGGGTCGATATGGCCTTCGCGGTCGCTCCACATGCCGCCGATGATGCCCTCGGTCGAGATGATGGGGCAGCGGCGCCTGATCTCCTCCGGCCCGATCAGTTCCACATCTTCGATCCCGAGCGACTGGAAGGTGCGATAAGCCGATTGCAGCCACTCCCACCGCGCCGGGGCCGAGGCGATGGAAATGCCGCCGGTCATGTGCATCCCGATATTGATGCCGGATTCCGCGCCCACCTCGGTCAGCAGGTCGATCGTATAGGCCTGAAGTGCGGCGATGTTGGGATCGGCATTCAGCGCATGAAAGCCGCCTGCGGCATGCCAGCTTGACCCGGCGGTCAGCACGTCCCGCTCGACGATGGCCACGTCGGTCCAGCCGAATTTCGCAAGATGATAGGCAACCGAGGCGCCGACCACGCCCCCGCCGATGATGACGACCCGATAGTGATTCAGCATGGTGAGCCTCCCTGATTTCAGGAAGGTGACATGCCCGTACACTTATGTCCAGAGTTTCCGAGGGGCTGCCGTTACCGCCGCTCAGTCGCCTCCCTTGTCAGCCATTTTGGCCCGCAGGGGCACGAAGAACTTTTCCTCAATACATTTCGACAGATGTGCACGATGCGCGGCCGTCGGCTCCTGTCCCGAGAAGATGTGCAGATAGGCGGGACCGCGCGAGAACCGGACCTCCGGGGCCTCGAAATCCTCCAGCGTATATTGCCCGATCTGCGTGTAATACAGGGTGCGCGCGCGGATCAGAGCCTCCTCTTCGGGATAGGCATAGCGCAGGAACATGCGGCGCAGGGCATCTACCCTGATTCCATCAGCCTGGGTCACGACATCGCGCACCTCTGCGGAACGTCGCGCCCAAAGACGCACCGCCATGTCCAGCGCCGGGCTGAACAGCGTTTCATCCAGCCAGCATTCAAAGACATTGATCACCGCGAAAATGACATCCGGCGCCGGGCGCATCGCGCGTTCGATGATCGGGCTGGTATTCTTACGCAGCCAATCGTCCAACATGGCTTGCTGCAATGCCTCGCGGCTTTCAAAATGCCAGTAAAAACTGGATCTTGCGACGTTCAACTGCTTGGACATGATCTGGATTTTGACATTGTCAATGCCTTCGTCGACAAGGGTCCGCAGTGCCAGATCCAGCCAGTCCTGTCTGGTTCGCCGTTCGGCCCGGTCTTCGGCATCGTCAACCTGCACCCCTGTCGCATCCCTGTCCCGCACGCGCCAATCCCTGATTGTTCCCGTTTCTGCGGCCAGAATACGCGGGGCCGGCCGCAGGGCGCAATGCCCGAAGCATCCGGCGGCAGTTTGCGCGCTACTGCCAATAATTTCTGTGGACACAAGTGTGCGGAGAAGGGTAACAATTTTGTCAAGGCGGCGTCATGTGGCGGTGCAGGTAACGGAATCGCAGCGGCCGGCAGCGCGGCACGCGCGCCGGATGCCGCGCCCTGCAATCGCAGGCCACACATGACGCAACATGGAGGATTGTCATGCCGATCACCGCACTCAAGACCCTCGCCCTTGCCGCAGGCGTCAGCCTGATTGCCCTGACCGCATCCGCGCAAAGCATGACGATCAAGCTGGCGACGGATTCGGGCGCCAAAGGCTCGCCCACCGGCGATGCGATGGAAAAATGGGCCTCGCTGATCGAAGAGGGCACCAAGGGCGACATCAAGGTCAACATCTTTTACCAGAACGAACTGGGCGGCCAGCAGGAGATCTTTGACCTGTTCGTCGCCAATGATGTGCAGCTGATGATCAACTGGCCCTCCACCTCTTACGACGAACGGATCGGGCTGCTGTACACGCCCTACATGCTGAAAAGCTGGGATGATGCCTTCAATGCCTACGGGCAGGGCGGCTGGCTGAACGGCATTCTGGACGAGGTCTATTCCGACATCGGGCTGAAATTCTTCGGCGCCTGGCCCGAGGGCTTCAACGGCGTGGCAACCAAAGGCAAATACGCCAAATCGCTGGAAGAAGCCGCCTCGCTGAAGGTGCGGGTGCCGACGATGTTCCCGATGGCGGAATCCTTGCAGGCGATGGGGTATCAGACGGCCTCGATCGACTGGTCAGAAACCTTCACCTCGATCCAGACCGGGGTTGTCGACGGGGATGCGGCCAACGTGATCTATTGGGATTACGAATATTTCCGCGACACGATCAACTACTACAACCGCACCCGCCAGCAGTTCATCACCGGCGTCATTTCCGCCAATGGCGAATTCTGGGCCGGTCTAAGCGACGAGCAGAAGAAGGTCGTGGCCGATGCCGCGCAGGTCGTGATGCAGGACGGCTTCGATTCCGCCCGGACCATCGACGCAGGCTATGTCGATAAGGCGAAAGAGGCGGGCATCGAATATATCGAACCCTCGGACTCGGATCTTGCCCCGATTGCCCGCAAGGTGCGTGACGAGGTCTGGCCGCAGATGGACAAGCGCATCGGGCAGGAGATCATGGACAAGGTCCGTGCCAACGCTGCCGAGTTCTGATGCGCATGGCCGGGTTTGGCAAACTGGCTGCGGGCGTGCTTGACACGCTCGCAGCTATCGCCATGGCGGTGGTGGTTTCGCTGATGGTCTTTCTGATCGTCGCCCGTTTCGCCAACATTTCCGTTGTCGGAATATTCGAGATCATCGGGCTTTTCGCGATGGCCAGCTACATGCTTGGCGCGGCAACCGCGTCACGCAGGCACCAGCATCTTGTGGTGGACTGGCTGAACGAAAAGCTGGTCGATCCGCGTCAACGCGCCTTGCAACAGCTTGTTGTGGCGCTTTGCACCGTGTGTGCCACAGCGCTGTTCAGCTACTGGACCTATCGCATGCTTGCCTGGGGCATGCAGCGGCCGCAGTTCACGCCCTCGTTCGGCATCCCGATGTGGGTGCCACAGATGTCGCTCGTCGTCGGCTCGGTCGGCTGTCTGATCTACGCGCTACGCGACGTGATCCACAGCCTGAAGGCCCTTCGCCGCGCAAAAGGAGTTTGACGATGACCGGCCTGCTTGCCGTGCCGTTGCTTGTGGTCCTGCTGGCCGTCGGCGTGCCGGTCGCCTTCAGCTTTGCGCTGGTGACAGGCTTTCTGGCATGGATCTATGACGCCAATCTGAACACGCTGATGTTGCAGGGCTACAGGTCGCTCGACTCGGTCGTGCTGCTGGCACTGCCACTGTTCATCTTCACCGGCTATCTGATGGACCGGGGCGGCATCGCCCGCCGGATCATCGAATTTGTGGGTCGCATCGCCACAGGCCGGTCCGGCATGGGCAGTGTGATCGTGCTGTCCTCGGCGATCTTCGGCGCTATTGCCGGAACGGCCTCTGCGGCGGTGGCCTCGATGGGCACCATCATGTCCAGACCGATGGAAGAGCGTGGCTATCCCCGCGGCTATACGGCTGCGCTTCTGGGGGTCTCGTCGCTGCTGGGCATCCTCATCCCGCCCTCGATCACCATGATCCTGTTTGCCGTGGTCACCCGGCAATCGGTTGCCGCCTGCTTTGCCGCCTCGATCCTGCCCGCGATCCTGCTGATTGCCGGGCTGCTGGTTTTCAACCGCGTCACCGTTGCCCGGAACCCTGATATTCTTCCGCCCCCGCGCGACAACGCCCAAAGCTTTGGGCAGGTGGCGCTGTCGGCGCTGCCCGCCTTGTCGCTTCCGGTGATCATCCTCGGGGGGATCTACGGCGGGTTCGTCACCCCGACCGAAGCTGCCGCTGTCGCCGCTGTCGCATCCATCCTGATCGGGGTTTTCATCTATCGCGAGCTGAAGCTGCGCAACCTGGCAGAGGCGCTGGTCCGCACGGCAGAGACGACCGGCTCCATCATCCTGATCCTGCTATTTTCCTTCCTGATCTCGCGGATCATGGCATCCGAACGCATCCCGCAAGACCTGTCGGACGCGGTTCAGGGCATCGCAACTTCGCCCATCGGCGCCATCCTTCTGGTCAATCTGGTACTGGTGGTCGCAGGCGCATTGATGGATGACGTGTCCTGCACCGTCGTGGTCGCGCCGCTGTTCCTGCCGCTGATGGAAGCATCGGGGGTCAGCCCGGTGCAATTCGCCTCCATCGTGGCCTGTTCGGTGGTCATCGGCGCCAACAGCCCGCCGATGGCGCCGATCCTCTACATGTCCTGCCGGGTCTGCCGGGCGTCGGTGCTGGATGCGGTGCGGCCTGCCTTGCTGATCCTGCTGTTCGTGGCCTTGCCGGTGATGCTGGTCACAAGCTTCTGGCCCGACCTTTCGCTGGCCCTGCCACGCTGGCTTGGCTTGTTGTGACCCTGGCGCCGCCGCCTGCCATCTGGCGAGCGGCGGCACCGGGTTGATTTTATGAATACATAACCCTGATTATCCGATTCAAGAACCGTTCACGGGCACATTCTATTTTTGGTTGCGACAAACGAGTAACGTCAGAGCGTTACATGGAGATTTCCATGCCCTGCTCATACGTCGAGCCGACCATCGAAGAGCACCGGAAAGATGACCCGACCACATCAGTCAGGTGGGCCTTGGCTGAACACTCGGCATGAAGGGCAGCTCAAAGGATTCCGGCGGTACGGATGTCGTCATGGGCAAAGTCGATCAGCGCCCGCACCTTGCGCGGCAGGGCGCGCCCCTCAAGATAGACCGCGTTCAGTGTCGTGGCGGTGCCCTCAAAGCCCGTCATCACCGGGATCAGCACGCCATTATGCAGCGCCTCGGCGATGGCAAAGCGCGGCACATAGGCCAGGCCCAGCCCGGCAGCGGCCAGTGCCCCGGCGGCGCGGCCGGAATTGACCTGAAACCGTCCCTCGACATGCACGACATGTTCGGCCCCGCCTCGCAGAAAGACCCAACGGCGCGGCGACTGGCGATTGCTGTCGAGGATGCAGACGTGCCGCGCCAGCGCCTCGGGGCTTTCGGGGGCGCCCGCGGTGGCGACATGGGCGGGGCTGGCCACCAGCACCGACCGCACCACCCCCAGCTTGCGCACCCGCAGCGACTGCATCTGCGTCGCGCCGATGCGGAAGGCCAGATCGACGCCGGTCGCCGCGAGATCGGTATAGCCGTCATCCAGCCGCAGATCGAACGTCAGCCCCGGATGCAGCGCCGCGAACCGCCCCAGCATCGGCCCGACATAGACCTCGCCAAATGTCACGGGCGCCGCGATCCGGATGGTGCCGGTCAACCCGCGCGAACCCTCGGCGATGCTGGCCAGCAGGGTCTCCATCTCTTCCAGCAACGCGGGTGCACGAGCAAGCAGATCCTCGCCCGCTGGCGTCAGCCCGACCTTGCGGGTGGTGCGCTGGAACAGCCGCACGCCCAGCCGGGCCTCCAGCTCGGCCACATATTTCGAACTCAGCCGGTTCGACACGCCGATCTGACCAGCACCGGCGGTAAAGGAACCGGCCTGCGCCACGGCGACAAAGGCGCGGAGTTGGTCAAGTGTATCCATCGGTCAATTCAGAATATAATGGTTATAGTCAATCCATAACATCGCCATTTTGTTCGTTATTGCCAAGCCGTAAATATCTGTCATCGAAACACGGCGCCCGGACGAGGCGGCAGAAAGGAAAAGCAGATGAATATCGCGGTCATCGGGAATGGAAATATCGGCTCCGGGCTTGCCGGGGCGCTGGCGAAGGCCGGGCATGCGGCCGTGGCCCATGGCCGCGACGCTGATCTGAAGGTGGCCGGGGCCGGGGCGGATGTGGTGATCCTCGCCACGCCCTATGGCGCGGCGGCGGATGTGGCCAAGGCCGCCGATTTCAGCGGCAAGCTGGTCATCGACCTGTCGAACCCGGTCAATGCCGAATTCTCGGGCCTCGTCGTCGGGCATGACAGTTCCGCCGCCGAGGAAATCGCGCGGCTTCTGCCCGGCGCCACCGTGGTGAAGGCGTTCAACACCATCTTCGCGCAGCATTACGCCACGGGCCTTTCGATCAAGGACCAGCCACTTCAGACCTTCGTCGCCTCCGACGATGCGGCGGCGCGCGACCAGGTGAGCCAACTGGCCCGCGACATCGGTCTGGTGCCGGTCGATGCCGGTCCGCTGAAGAACGCCCGCTATCTGGAGCCGCTGGGCTTTCTGAACATCCAGTTCGGCTATGTGCTGGGCCTTGGCACCGCCATCGCGCCGCAATGGCAAATCGGCTGAGGAGACAGGAAAATGAACCGCAACGTTGATATCGCCGCTACGCTGCTGCGGGTTTCCAGCGGAGTTCTGTTTCTGGCGCATGGGTTGCTGAAGGTGAATGTGTTCACCATCGCCGGGACCGTGGGCTATTTCGAAAGCCTCGGCCTGCCGGGCGGGCTAGCCTATCTGACCATCCTGGCCGAACTGGCGGGTGGTGCGGCGCTGATCCTCGGCGTGGCGACCCGGCTGGTGGCGCTGGCGCTGATCCCGGTGCTTCTGGGCGCGGTCTGGGTGCATTCGGGCAATGGCTGGCTGTTTTCCGGTGAAGGCGGCGGCTGGGAATTCCCGCTGTTCTGGGCGATGGTTCAGGGGGTGATCGCCCTGCTGGGCCGGGGCGCCCTGGCGCTGCGCCTGCCCTTCCTTGACCGGCTGCTCGGCCAGTTTGCCTGACCATCGGCGGGCGCCCGCGCGGCGCCCTCCCCTTCCCTTCCGGCGACAGGAGATGCGACGATGAACACGACCCCGACCCTTGCCTCGCTGCGCGACGGGCTGGCCCCCAGTGACCGGATGCCGCTGGTCTTTCTGGGCCATGGCAGCCCGATGAACGCCATCGAGGATACGAAATACAGCCGCGCCTGGACCGAACTGGGCCGCGACCTGCCGCGCCCCCGCGCGATCCTTGTCGTTTCGGCGCATTGGATGACGCGGGGCACGACGCTGGTCGATGTCTCGGCCATGCCGAAGACCATCCATGATTTCTACGGCTTCCCCGAGGCGCTGTTTCAGCAACGCTATCCCGCCCCGGGCGACCCGACACTGGCGCGCGAGGTGGTCAGCCTGCTGGCCAGCCATCACGCCGAGGAGGACGACACCTGGGGCCTGGATCACGGCGCCTGGACGGTGCTGAAATTCCTCTATCCCGATGCCGATGTGCCGGTGTTCCAGATCTCCATCGACATGTCGAAGGGGCTGGACTACCAGCTGGAAATCGGGCGCGAGCTGGCGCAGCTGCGCGATCGCGGCGTGCTGATCCTGGGGTCGGGCAATGTGGTGCATAACCTGCGCGCGGCGCAATGGGGGCCGAACAGCCGGCCGCTCGATTTCGCGCAGGAATTCGACAGCCTGTTCGCCGACCGCCTGACCGACCGCGATTTCGCGACGCTTGCCAATCGCGGCAAGCTGGGGGCGCTGCTGCAAATGGCGCATCCCTCGGTCGATCACTACCTGCCCGCGCTGACCATTGCCGGTGCCTCGGATAGCGGCGACGACCTGACCTATATGACCGATGCGATCGACCTCGGCTCGATCTCGATGCGGTCCTTCGTCTTTCACGCCCGGTAAGGAGCGCGCACATGCTTGTAGACGGAAAATGGGTGGAAAACTGGCAGCCGGTGCAGAAGGCCGATGAAAAGGGCCGGTTCGTGCGGCAGGTGTCCAGCTTCCGCAACTGGATCACCCCGGATGGCCGCCCCGGCCCGACCGGGACGGGCGGCTTTGCGGCCCAGGCGGGGCGCTACCGGCTCTATGTCGCGCTGATCTGTCCCTGGGCCTCGCGCACACTGATCGCGCGCAAGCTCAAGGGGCTGGATGCGATGATCCCGGTGACGGTGGTCAACCCGGTGATGACCGATCAGGGCTGGCGCTTCGGCGGCTATCCGGGGGCCGAGGACGACCCGCTGTTCGGGGCCGAATTCATGTACCAGATCTATACCCGCGCCGACCCGCATTTCACCGGCCGCGCCACGGTGCCGGTGCTGTGGGATATGAAACAGGGCGTCATGGTCAGCAACGAAAGCGCCGACATCCTGCGCATGTTCGACACCGCCTTTGACCATCTGGTGCCCTCGGATCTGCGGCTTTACCCCGCCGATCTGGCCGGGGAAATCGAGGCGCTGAACCCGGTGATCTATGACCGGCTGAACAATGGTGTCTACAAGGCCGGTTTCGCCAGCACGCAGGCGGCCTATGACGAGGCGGTGGCGGGCGTGTTCGAAACGCTCGACCTGCTGGAGACGCGGCTGACCGGCGACTACCTGCTCGGCGGCCGCCTGACCGAAACCGACATCCGCACCTTCGTCACCCTGATCCGCTTTGACGCGGCCTATCACGGGCTGTTCAAGACCAACCTTCGCCAGATCGCGGATTACCCGCGCCTCTCGGCCTATATGGCGCGGATCCTGAACCTGCCGGGGGTGCGCGAGACGGTGAACATGGATCACATCACGCGTGGTTACTATTCGATCAAGGCGCTCAACCCGCTGGGCATCCGCCCGGTCGGCCCGCGCCATGTGCAGGCGCTGCTTGATAACGGGCGGGCATGAACTGGGGCGCAAATATGCCGTCGCCAGCTGAATCAGGGTATCCGGCGGGAGGCAATCCCTCCGCCGCAAGCTCTTACCAGGCCTGCACCGTCGGGCCGACGGTCAGCTCGCTGACATTGGTGTCGGCGGGTTGTTCAATGGCAAAGGCCACGACATTGGCGATCCGGTCGGGCGTGATGCCGACCTGTTCATAAAGTGCTGCCATGCCCGCCGCGGTGCCACTGTCACTGATGGTGCCCAGCAATTCGGTGTTGATTGCGGCCGGAAAGATGGTGGCGGTGCGGATATTGGTGCCCTCCATCGCGGATTCCATGCGCAGGATTTCCATGAAATCGCGGACAAAGAACTTGGTCCCGCCATAGACCGCCGCCGCCGGATAGGCCTTGAGCCCCGCCACCGAGGACGTCGCAATCACATGGCCGGATTTCTGCGCGATGAATACGGGCAACACCGCCGCCACGCCGTTCAGCACGCCCTTGATGTTGATATCCACCATGTCATGCCAATCGTCGGTTCTCAGTGCCGAAAGCGGCGAACTGGGCATGATCCCGGCATTGAGGAAGATCACGTCTACCCGGCCATAGGTATCTTTGGCCAGGTTGACGATGGCGTCATTGTCGGCCTGTTTGGTGACATCCAGCACCTGCCAGACCGCCTCTCCGCCCGCTGCGGTGATTTCGGCGGCCAGCGCCTTCAGTCGGTCCTCGCGGCGCGCGCCCAGAACCACTTTCGCCCCCTTCGCGGCCAGCAGCCGCGCGGTCGCCTCGCCGATCCCGGAGGAGGCGCCGGTGATGATGATGACCTTGTCTTTCATGGTGATGTCCTTTGCGGTGAAAAGGCTCAGCCGATCCGTGTCAGGCCAAGCGGATAGGTGCCGCGCAGCAGAAGCGGCGCGATGCCGCCCTCAATCCGGCCCAGCCGGATCAGCCCGCGGGAATAGCGGTAGGGCGCGTGGAAGAACACGAGGTTGCCCCAGGGCGCATAGGTGCAGACATCGCCTGCCGCCTCATCACCAAACGGGCCTGCACCCTCCTCGGTCAGCTTGCGCGGCAGATAGGCGATCTTCTCGTTATGGGCGTAGTCCTCGATCCGCAGATCGAGCGGCAGCAACGCGAACAGGTCACGCGCTGCCGGGCTGTCGTTCAGCCGGACGGTGAATGCCTGACCGGCAAACCGGCATGTCATGCGCATGGGGGTCTCTCTGGCCATGGCCGGCGCGGTGAAGGCATAGGATGCGGCCCAGGTCAGGCCGATCAGGAACCCGCGCCGCGACAGGGTTGCGGGATCAGCCGAGGTAATCGGCATCGCTGACCTGTTCCAGCCAGGTGACCGCGACGCCATCCACGGCCTCCTGAATGGCGATATGCGTCATCGCCACCTCCGGCGCCGCGCCGTGCCAGTGCTTTTCGCCCGCGGGAAACCAGACCACATCGCCGGGCCGGATTTCCTCGATCAGGCCGCCTTCGCGCTGCACGCGGCCGCGTCCTGCGGTCACGATCAACGTTTGCCCCGCCGGATGGGTGTGCCAGGCGGTGCGGGCGCCGGGTTCAAAGGTGACCGCCGCGCCCGCGCCGCGTGCGGGGGCTTCGGTCTGGAACAGCGGGTCGATGCGCACGCTGCCGGTAAACCAGTCGCCCGGCCCCTTGACCGAAGCTGTGCTGCCCGCCCTCGTGATCTTCATGCTGGCCTCCGCCTTTCAGGTTGCCTGGGCCTTATATGGCGTGACACGATCTATTGATTAGATGCAAAATATCGCTTGAACTCATCGAACCAGACCATGAATGAACCCCGATGGCACAGACCGATTTCAATGACCTGATGTGGTTTCTCGCCGTGGCGGAAGAAGGCAATTTCACCCGCGCCGCCGCACGGCTTGGCGTCGTGCAATCGACGCTGAGCCACCGGATCAAGAAGCTGGAAACCCGCATGGGAATCCGGCTTCTGGCGCGCACGACCCGTTCCGTTTCCACCACCGAGGCGGGCGAAAGGTTACGCCGGTCCTTGGCCCCCAGGGTGCGCGAGATCGAGAGCGAGATCGCCGCGCTGATGGTATTGCGCACCAGACCCGCGGGTCTGGTGCGTCTCACGCTGTCGCATCACGCGCTGACCCGTCTGATCTGGCCCAAGCTGCGGCCGGTGCTGCGCGACTACCCTGAGATCCGGCTTGACCTGAGTGTGGATGGCGGGTTCCGGGATATTGTCGAGGATGGGTTCGATGCCGGAATCCGGCTTGGGGAGAGCGTCGAACATGACATGATCGCGCTGCGCGTCGGCCCCGACTGGCGGCTGGTCGCGGTGGCCGCGCCGGTCTATCTTGCCGCGCGGGGGCGTCCCGGCCATCCGCAAGAGTTGCTGAAACATGATTGCATCAACCGGCGGCTGGCGATGGCGAATGCGCTTTATGCCTGGGAGTTCGAGAAGGACGGTAAGGAATTGCGCGTGCGTGTCGACGGGCGGCTGACGCTGAATGACGAGGCGACGATGGTAGCCGCCGCGCTTGATGGCGTCGGCATCGCTTATATGCCCGAGGATATGGTGGCAGGGCATCTTGCCGACGGCGCGCTGGAACTGCTGCTGGACGACTGGTCACCCCGGTTTTCCGGTTATCACATCTACTATCCCAGCCGGCACCAGAACCTGCCCGCCTTCAAGGTGGTGGTGCAGGCCCTGCGTCAATAGCGGTCGGGGCTGGAAATAGGCTCGTGCCTCCGGCTCGCTCCTGAGCGTCGGGGTGGGGCCGTTGTAGCGCACCTCGCCCCGCCGCATCACCACGGCGTCATCGGCCAGCGACCTCGGTGAGCAGCTCCACCAGTATGACACCCGCACCGCGCGAGACCAGTTCACCGATGGCCGCGACCAGCCGCTTGACGATCAGCGGTGCAAGACCCAGCGACATTTCGTCGATCACCAGATAGCGGAGCCAGCACATCAGCGCCTGACCGATGGCAAGCATCTGCTGCTGCCCGCCCGACATGGTGCCGGCCAGCTGAAGAAGCGATCTATGGCGTGCTGCGCGCGGTGCTTTACGAACGCCATGACGGCCCTTCCCGGTCAAGGATCGAGGCCGAGGTGTCGCGCGCGCAAATCCCTGAACGCGGCATCGCCTCCATCGACCGCTGCCTGACCGACAGCGATTTGCCCACACAGACCGACGCCGAGGCGGTCGGGGTGTCGGTGCGGCAATTGCAGCGCGCCTTTGCGTTGGCGGGCACGACGCCCACCGATTACCTGCTGAAGAAACGCTTTGAAAAAGCCTGCCAGATGCTGAGCGGCCGCGAAAAGGATGCTGAGCCGATGCTGGTCTCGTCCATCGCCTATGTCTGCGGCTTCAACGACGTGTCCTATTTCAACCGACAGTTCCGGCGGTTCTTCGGCTGCGCGCCGGGGCAATTTGACACCCGGACGGGCTGACGGATCAGGCGCGTTCCAGCGCGGTCATCAGCGCCTCGAGGTCATCCAGCAGGGCGTCGATGCGCGCGCGGCCAAGGCGCGCCTCGAGATCGGCATAGATCGCGGCGCTTTCCGGGGCGATCTGGCGGATGAAGGCGTGCCCCTCTGCTGTCAGGCGGATCAGCGCGCGCCGGCCGTCCTGAGGATCCTTGCGGGTCGCGATGAAGGCGCGGGTCTCCAGCGTCCTGAGGATGCGCGACAGCGAGGGCGCGAGGATGCTGGCCGCATCGGCCAGATCCGAGGCGTCGGTCTCCTCGGCCTCTTTCAGAACGCGCAGCACCCGCCATTGCTGTTCGGTCACCCCATGGGCCAGCAGCAGCGGGCGGAACCGCTCCATGACCGCCTCACGGGCACGGAGCAGTGCCATGGGCAAGGTCCGGCGGGTCTTCGAAAGCTCGAACCCATCCTTGACGGGGGAATGCGGCATGGCGGTCGGGATCCTCTGAACTGCCCCTAAGATGCTTCGCAGGTTAAGCATTGACAAGATGCATTTTGATTAACATGTTAATCTAATGGAGGACGAATCTTGCCACATCTGAGCATCGAATATTCGCCGGGGCTGGAGGTGCGGGCCGATGTGTCGGGCCTGTGTCGCGCGCTGCATGCGGCCATGGCGGCGGCGGGCATCTTCCCGCTGGCAGGTATCCGGGTGCGGGCCTATCGCGCGGATCATTGCATCGTCGCCGACGGCCTGCCGCAGAACGACTTTTTCGCCATGACGCTCAGCGTCGGGGCCGGGCGGACGAAGGCAGAGCTGAAGGCGGCCGGTGACGGTATCTTCAGGGCGGCGCAGGCCGCATTGGCAGGCCCGCTTTCCACACCGCATTTCGCCCTTTCGCTGGAAATCCGCGTCATCGACCCGGAGCTGAGCTGGAAGGACACGCCGATCCACGCCCGTCTCGCGGGCAAGCAATGAGGGCCGCAGATGAGCGTTCTTGAAACCAATATCGCCCGCGCCACAGAATACATGGCGAAGTTCCGTCAGCTTGGTGTGATGAACCACATCAATGGCGAGTCCGTGCCCGCGCACTCAGGGCAGACATTCGAGAGCATATCGCCGGTGGATCTGTCGGTGCTGGCGCAGGTCGCCAAAGGAGACGAGGCGGATATCGACGCCGCCGTCGCCGCGGCCAAGGCCGCCTTCCCCGCCTGGTCGAAGATGCCGGGGGCGGAACGCCGCAAGATCCTGATCAGGGTGGCTGAGGCGATTGAGGCCCGGGCCGAGGAAATTGCCTTTACCGAATGTATGGATACCGGCCAGGCCCTGCGCTTCATGTCCAAGGCCGCGATCCGGGGCGCTGCGAATTTCCGCTTCTTCGCCGATCAGGCGCCGACAGCCGAAGACGGCAAGACCCTGCGCACGCCGACCCAGATGAACGTGACCTCGCGCCGCCCCATCGGCCCGGTGGGGGTGATCACGCCGTGGAACACGCCGTTCATGCTGTCCACCTGGAAGATCGCTCCTGCGCTGGCCTCGGGCTGCACGGTGGTCCACAAACCAGCCGAGTTCAGCCCGATGACGGCCAAACTGCTGGTGGAAATCGCTGAAAGCGCGGGTCTGCCGAAGGGCGTGCTGAACGTGGTCAACGGCTTTGGCGAGGATGCCGGCCGCCGCCTGACCGAGCATCCCGATATCAGGGCCATCGCCTTTGTTGGCGAAAGCCGCACCGGCAGCCTGATCATGGCGCAGGGTGCAAAGACGCTGAAGCGCGTGCATTTCGAACTCGGCGGCAAGAACCCTGTGATCGTGTTCGAAGATGCCGATCTGGATCGCGCCGTCGATGCCGCGACCTTCATGATCTATTCGCTGAACGGCGAGCGCTGCACCTCGTCTTCGCGGTTGTTGGTGCAGGCGTCGATTTACGACAGCTTCACCGCCCGCGTGGCCGAGGTAGCGAAACGCATCAGGGTGGGCCATCCGCTTGACCCTGAAACCGTGGTCGGGCCACTGATCCACCCCGAGCACGAGGCAAAGGTGCTGTCCTATTTCGATAAGGCGCGTGCAGAGGGCGCGACCATAGTGGCGGGCGGCGCCAAGGTGGGTGACAAGGGCTGCTATGTCGCGCCGACATTGTTCACCAATGCGACCAATGACATGGCCGTGGCGCAGGAAGAAATCTTCGGCCCGGTGCTGACCGCGATCCCGTTCAGGGACGACGAGGACGCACTGCGCCTTGCCAATGACGTGCAATACGGCCTGGCGGCTTATCTTTGGACCAACGACCTCAATCGCGCGATGTGGATGACCGACAATCTCGAAGCCGGGATGATGTGGGTGAATTCGGAAAACATCCGCCACCTTCCGACGCCCTTCGGCGGGGTGAAGGCCAGCGGCATCGGCCGTGACGGCGGCGACTGGTCGTTCGATTTCTACATGGAAACGGTGAACGTCTCGTTCCCGCGCGCCTTGCACAAGATCCCGAAGCTGGGCGGCTGACGCCGTTCAGCGGGCGGCCGGAAATGCCGCCCCATCACCTTCAAGGGAGAGAGACATGCCCATTCCGGCCCCGAACCTTTATCCGCCCTTCAACATCATCCGCCTGAGCCATGTCGATTTCGGCGTGACGGACCTGACCGCCAGCAAAGCATTCTATGTCGATACGCTGGGCCTTCAGATCACCGATGAGGATGCGAACACGGTCTACCTGCGCGCGATGGAGGAACGCGGGCATCACTGCATGGTGCTGCACAAATCACCCGAGGCGCATGTGAAGGCCCTGTCCTTCAAGGTCTATGACGAGG
This sequence comes from Gemmobacter sp. LW-1, assembly GCF_001303875.1. Taxonomy (NCBI): domain Bacteria; kingdom Pseudomonadati; phylum Pseudomonadota; class Alphaproteobacteria; order Rhodobacterales; family Paracoccaceae; genus Gemmobacter; species Gemmobacter sp. LW-1. The sequence continues at coordinate 120,935 of NZ_LJSC01000043.1, forward strand.
CGGAGCTTGATAAGGCCCATGCCTGGTTCGCGGCGCAAGGCCATGCCGTCTCCTGGGTCGAACGCCGCTATCAGGGCCGCACGCTGGCCACGACCGATTGTTTCGGCATGCCGGTCGAGTTCTATTTCCAGATGAAGCGGCTGGAGCCGATCCATCAGAAGTATGCGCTTTACAAGGGTGTGAAGCCGCTGCGGATCGACCATTTCAACTGCTTCTCGCCCGATGTGGACAAGGCGGTCGGTTTCTACAACCAGATCGGTTTCCGCGTCACGGAATATACCGAGGACGAGGACAGCAAGCGCCTCTGGGCCGCCTGGACGCATCGCAAGGGCGGCGTGCATGACCTCGCCTTTACCAATGGCACCGGCCCGCGCCTGCACCATACCGCCTTCTGGGTACCGACGCCGCTGAACATCATCGACCTGTGCGACCTGATGGCGACCACGGGCTATGTCTCGAATATCGAACGCGGTCCGGGGCGGCACGGCATCTCCAACGCCTTCTTCCTCTACATCCTCGACCCTGATGGCCATCGGATCGAGATTTATTGCTCCGACTACCAGACCGTTGACCCGGATCTGGAAGCGATCAAATGGGATCTGAAAGACCCGCAACGCCAGACATTGTGGGGCGCCCCCGCGCCGCGCTCCTGGTTCGAGCATGGCTCTCTGTTCGCAGGTGTCGAACCCGTTGCCTCCACCCTGGGCGCATCGCCCATCATCGCACCGTGAGGCCCGGATGCTGAAGGACGCAACGCTGCTCAGGCAGGCCGCGCTGGTCAGCGCAGAGTGGATCGAAGCGGGCGGGGATGGCATCGCCGTCACCAACCCGGCGACCGGCGCCCTGATCGGCCATGTGCCGGACCTGGGCGCCGCCGAAACCGAAGCCGCCATCGCGGCGGCCGAGGCGGCGCAGGGCGTTTGGGCCGCGCGCACCGCGAAAGAGCGCAGCGCGATCCTCCGTCGCTGGTATGACCTTATCGTCGCCAATGCCGACGATCTGGCCCGCATCCTGACCATGGAACAGGGCAAGCCGCTGGCCGAGGCGAAGGGCGAGATCCTCTATGGCGCGTCCTTCATCGAATGGTTCGCGGAAGAAGCCCGCCGCATCTATGGCGACGTGATCCCCGGCCATGCGCCCGACAAGCGCATCATCGTCATCAAACAGCCCATCGGCGTGGTGGCGGCGATCACGCCCTGGAACTTTCCCAATGCGATGATCACCCGCAAGGCTGGCCCGGCGCTGGCAGCGGGTTGTGCCATGGTGCTGAAACCTGCCTCGCAGACGCCGTTTTCAGCCCTCGCGCTGGCGGTTCTGGCCGAACGCGCCGGGCTGCCCGCAGGGCTGTTCTCGGTCATCACAGGCTCGGCCCGTGCCATTGGCGGCGTGATGACAGCCAGCGAGAAGGTGCGCAAGCTGACCTTCACCGGCTCCACCGAGGTCGGGATCGAGCTGATGCGCCAGTCGGCGCCAACGGTGAAGAAGCTTGCGCTGGAGCTGGGCGGCAATGCACCCTTCATCGTCTTCGGCGACGCCGATCTGGATGCGGCGGTGGAAGGCGCCATCGTCTCGAAATTCCGCAACAATGGCCAGACCTGTGTCTGCGCCAACCGGATTTATGTGCAGGCCGGGGTCTATGACGTCTTTGCCGAAAAGCTGGCGGCGCGGCTTGCCACGCTGAAGGTGGGCAACGGGCTGGACGAAGACACCGTCTTCGGCCCGCTGATCGACGTCCATGCCGTCGCCAAGGTCGAGGAACATATCGCGGATGCCACCGCGAAAGGTGCAAAAGTGGCGATGGGCGGCAAGCGCCATGCGCTTGGCGGCACTTTCTTCCAGCCAACGGTGCTGACCGGTGTCACGCAGGATATGGCCATCGCGCGCGAGGAAACCTTTGGTCCGGTAGCGCCGCTGTTCAGGTTCGACACCGATGCCGGGGGGGTGGCGATGGGGAACGACACCGAATTCGGCCTGGCGAGCTATTTCTACACCCGCGATTTGGCGCGGGCATGGAAGGTGGGCGAACAGCTTGAATATGGCATGGTCGGCATCAATACCGGCCTGATCTCGACCGCCGAGGCACCGTTCGGCGGCATCAAATCCTCGGGTCTGGGGCGTGAAGGCTCGCGCTACGGGATCGAGGAATTCACCGAAATCAAATACCTCTGCTTCGGCGGCATCGCGTAAGGAGGCACCATGAAATCCTTCCCCGCCCGTATCGCCGCCTTCCGCGCCCTTGGCGCAGACCGCTATGGCGTCGTCACCGACAAGGGTATCGTCGATCTGACGCCCGAATATGGCGCCCGGTTCAAGGGCCTGAAAGAGGTGATCGAGGCTGGTGCGCTGGAAGAGGTGATCGCCGCCGCAGATGGCCGCTCCGCCACCTTCAACGCGGCTGATGTCACGTTCCTGATCCCCGTCGCCAACCCGGAAAAGCTGATCTGCATCGGGGTGAATTTTCCCGACCGCAATGCCGAATACAAGGATGGCACCACCGACGCGAAATCCTATCCGTCGATGTTCATCCGCTTTCCGCGCAGCTTCACCGGCCATGACCAGCCGCTGATCCGCCCGCCGGAAAGCCCGCAGCTGGATTACGAGGGCGAGGTGGCCATCGTAATCGGCAAGGCGGGCCGCCGCATCGCGCGCGAGAATGCCTATGACCACATCGCCGCGCTGACCCTGTGCAATGAGGGCACCATCCGCGACTGGGGGCGCCACGCCAAGTTCAATGTGACGCAGGGCAAGAACTGGGATCGCTCGGGGTCCATCGGCCCGTGGCTGGTGCCGTTCCGGTCCGCCGATCAACTGGATGACATCGAACTGACCACGCGCGTCAATGGCGAGGTGCGCCAGCAAGATCGCACCAGCCGGATGATGTATGACTTCCGCTATATCGTGAACTACGTCTCGACCTTCTGCACGCTGGTGCCGGGCGATGTGATCATCTGCGGCACCCCCACCGGTGCGGGGGCGCGGTTCGATCCGCCGATCTGGCTGAAGCCCGGCGACGTGGTCGAGGTGGAGGCCGAGGGCATCGGCACCTTGCGCAACGGCGTCGAGGACGAGGCATGCTGAGCGCATCCGAAATCGAGCAGGCCGCCGCCGATCTGCTGGCGGCCGAGGCGACGGGCAGGCAATGCGGTCTTCTCAGCCTGCGCCATCCGGGCATTACGCTGGATGACGCCTATGCAATTCAGTCCGCCCAGATGGCGCAAAAGCTCGCACAGGGGCGGCGGATCATCGGCTGGAAGATCGGCCTGACCTCGAAGGTCATGCAAGAGGCGCTTGGCATCGACACGCCCGATAGCGGCGTGATCTATGACGACATGGATTTTGCCGATGGCGCGGTGGTGCCCGCCGGGCGTTTCATCCAGCCACGCATCGAGACCGAGATCGCCTTCGTGATGAAGGCACCGCTGGAGGGTGATGTGACGCGCGAGGATGTGCTGGCGGCGACCGACTATGTCGCCCCGGCCATCGAAATCCTCGATACCCGCATCCTGCGCACCGATCCGGTGACGAAACAGCCGCGCAAGATCTTTGATACCGTGTCGGACAATGCCGCCAATGGCGGCATCTTGCTGGGCCCGCAGCGTCACGCGCCGGGGGCGTTCGATCTGCGTTGGGTCGGGGCCATCGTCAGGAAAAACGACGAGGTGGTGGCAACCGGCCTTGGTGCCGCCGTGCTGGACGATCCGGTCATGGGCATCGTCTGGCTCGCCCGCCGCATGGGTCAGTACGGCCAACGGATCGAGGCGGGACAGGTGGTGCTGGCAGGGTCGTTCATCGGCCCCGTCGAATGTCCACCCGGCACACGCATCTTCGCCGATTACGGCCCGTTCGGCGCCGTCTCTGTATCCTTCAACTGAGGTGCCCCCATGCCCGCCCCCGTCAACCACTTCAAGGCCCGGCTGAAATCCGGGGAAACGCAGATCGGCCTCTGGGTCTCGATGGGCGACGCGTCTGTCGCTGAACTGGCCGCTCATTGCGGCTTCGACTGGCTGGTGATCGACGGCGAACACGGGCCGAACGGGCTGCGCGACATCCTCGCGCAACTGCGCGCCGTGGGGGATCGCAGCCACCCGGTCGTGCGGGTGCGCGATGACAACCGTGCCGAGATCAAGCAGATGCTGGACATCGGGGCGCAGACGTTGCTGGTGCCGATGATCGAAAGCGCCGCACAGGCGCGCGAGGCGGTACGGTCGATGTTCTACGCGCCGCAGGGCGTGCGGGGTGTCGGGGCGGCGCTGGCGCGGGCCTCGGGCTATGGGGCGGCGGGCGATTATCTGGCCACCGCCAACGATCAGGTCTGCCTGCTGTTGCAGGTGGAAAGTCGTGCGGGGCTCGGGGCACTGGACGAGATCCTGACGCTTGAGGGCGTCGATGGCATCTTCATCGGCCCTGCCGATCTGGCGGCCGACATGGGCCATCGCGGCAACCCCGGCGCGGCCGAGGTTCAAGCGGCCGTCACCGACGCGCTGACCCGTATCCGGGCTGCGGGCCGCGCCGCGGGCATCCTGACATCTGACCGGGCACTCGCCCGATCCTACGCCGCGATGGGGGTCGAGTTCCTCGCCGTTGGATCGGATGTCGGCACCTTGCGCGCCGGTCTCACCGCGCTGCGCAAGGAATTCTGAACTACGGGAAACGCGCAACTTCCCCGGAGGAACAGATGGGAAAACTCGTTCTGGCCGCCAAGGTCACACATGTGCCGACCATGCTGATGTCGGAGCAGGAAGGGCCGCTCAAGGGTTGCCGTCAGGCCGCCATTGACGGTCACCGCGAGATCGGGCGCCGCGCGCGGGAGGCCGGAGCGGATACGTTCGTGGTGCTGGACACGCATTGGCTGGTCAATGCGGCCTATCACATCAATGCCAATCACCGCTTCAAGGGCATCTTCACCAGCCATGAATTCCCGCAATTCATCAAGGACATGCCTTATGATTACGAGGGTAACGCGGCACTTGGCGACCTGATCGCCGAAACCGCCCGCGCAAACGAGATCTATACGCTCAGCCATCAGGTCGACAGTCTGGACCTGGAATATGGCACGCTGGTTCCGATGCGTTACATGAATGCCGATGCAGGCCTGAAGGTGGTGTCGGTCGCGGCCATGTGCACCGTCCACAGCTTTGAAAGCTCACGCAGACTGGGCCAGTCGATCCGTGAAGCGATTGAAGCCTCGGACAGCAATGTCGCGCTGATCGCCTCCGGCTCGCTCAGCCACCACATCTGGCCGAATGATGACTACGCCGCCAACAACGGCACCTTTACCATCTCTTCCAAGTTCAATGAGGTGGTGGACCGCCGCGTGCTGGAGATGTGGCAGGGCGGCGAGACAGAGCTGTTCCTGCAAATGCTGCCCGATTACGCGAAATACTGCGACGGCGAGGGTGACATGCACGATACCGTCATGCTGTTCGGCGCGCTTGGCTGGGACAAATACAAGGGCCGGGGCGAGGTCGTCACCGAATATTTCCCCTCCTCGGGCACGGGTCAGACAAACGTGGTCTTCTCGCTGGACTGAGCTACCGGGATTTTGCGGACAGGGGGCGCGGCAAGGCGCCCCCTGTTTTCGTTTTCGCTCCCGCCCGAAAGACCTGTTATGTCGAAGTGAAATTCGCAAACAACGGGAATGCGCTGAGAAACCTGCGCCAACCCGAATGTCGAAGTACGGCCGCTGGGCAAGATCTTTCTCGAGGACAGGTGCGAGGACGGCCCTCAGCCGGAGAGGCCCGCTTCGCACTAACGGTGAATCAGGGCCGACGCTCATGCCCCGGCTTCGGAATCCGAAGAACCGGAAACAGGGCTTGATCCCCGATCTGCCGCCCGTCAGGCAGACACGTTTGGATTTCTGCGGGATGCCGAAGCTTTCACAGATACCTGTGATCACCTCCACGAGACGTGCGGGCCGGGCGCAGAACCCTGTATCTGCGCATTGCTACCGTGACGGGCGATCCTGGTCCTTGCATCAGAACCACCCGGCACAGGTCTGATCAGGCGACCGGGAGCAGGCTTTCAGGGATGTTCTGATAGCAGACCGGCCGCAGGAAACGGCGGATCGACAGCGTGCCGACCGAGGTTGCCCCGAAATTCGTCGACGCGGGATAGGGGCCGCCATGCACCATGCTGTCGCAGACCTCGACCCCGGTGGGAAAGCCGTTGGCGAGGATGCGCCCGGCCTTGCGTTCCAGCACCGGCATCAGGCGGCGGGCCAGATCTGCGTCGGCTTCATCCATATGCAGCGTCGCGGTCAACTGTCCCTGAAAGCTCTCGGCCACCTGCACCATCTCTGCCGCATCGCGCACCGTTACCACCAGACCCAGCGGGCCGAACACCTCTTCTGACAACGTATGGTTACCCAGCCAGTCGGCAGCAGCGACGCGGAACAGGAAAGGTTTCGCATTGCGATGGTCACACACCGGGGTCAGCAGATCCTGCACCCCGGCCTGACCGGCCATGGTCGCGGCACCACTAACATAGGCAGCCGCAATACCTTCGGTCAGCATCATCTGCGCGCCGGTTTCAGCCAGTGCCGCGCGGGTTGCCTCAACCAGCGCCTCCGCTTCCGGCCCCTCTATGAAAACGGCGATGCCCGGATTGGTGCAGAATTGCCCGGCGCCCATGGTCAGCGAGGCGGCCCAGCCCCGGCCAATCTCAACTCCGCGACGGGCCACCGCCTCGGGCAGCAGAAACATCGGATTCACCGATCCCAGTTCGCCAAAGAACGGGATTGGTTCAGGGCGCTGCGCGCAAAGGTCGAACAATGCCCGCCCCCCGGCCAGCGAGCCGGTGAAGCCCACAGCCCTGATCAGGGGATGCTGCACAAGCGCCTGCCCCACATCGCGCCGCCCGCCCTGTACCAGCGAGAACACGCCCGCAGGCATGCCGCAGCGCAGGATGGCGGCGTGGATGGCCTGCGCGACGATCTCGCCGGTGCCGGGATGGGCGCCATGGCCCTTGACCACGACCGGGCAGCCTGCCGCCAGCGCCGCCGCCGTGTCGCCCCCGGCGGTCGAGAAGGCCAGCGGGAAGTTCGAGGCGCCGAATACCGCGACCGGGCCGATCGGGCGCTGCATCATGCGCAGATCCGGGCGCGGCAGCGGCTGGCGGTCCGGCAAGGCGGGATCATGGCGCAGGTCCAGATAATCGCCCGCGCGGATATGCTGCGCGAACAGGCGCAACTGCCCGGTGGTGCGACCGCGTTCCCCGTTCAGGCGGGCCTCGGGAAGGCCGGTTTCCTGCGTGCCGATGGTCGTGATCGCCTCGGCGCGGGCCTCAATCTCATCGGCGATGGCATCGAGGAAGTCCGCACGCGCCGCGCGCGGGAGGTGGGCATAAAGGCCAAAGGCTTGTTCGGCCGCCTGCACGGCCTGATCGACCAGTCCGGGGGTGCCGACGGAAAATTCATGCGCCGGACCATGCGCCGGCTCCGACAGGAAGGTGTGTTCGCTCCCGATCCATGCGCCGGCGATCAGGTGTTTGCCACTGGGTGCGAAAGTCATGGGAGGCCCCTTCTGCATGTGTCGACAGCCGGTTTTTTCCGACCACACGGCGTTTCATTGACGCAGCCCGCCTGAGCCGGGTGCTTCCGGCGGCTGCATGTAATGGCGCAAAACCAGCGCGTTAAATCATGGATGCGGCATAGCAGGAATTTTCCATCTGCACCACAGTTTTTCATAAAAGAAAAATTCTTGCTATAAAAAATAAATCCAGTCATCTTCGCGCAAGAATCAACAGAGAGGAACAACAAATGAAAAAGCTGACTTTGACCACCGCCCTGCTGGCCGCGACCGGCCTTGCGGGCATGGCCCAGGCTGACAAGCTGGACGATATCATCGCTTCGGGCACGCTGCGCTGCGCGGTCGTGCTGGACTTCCCGCCGATGGGGATGCGCGACGCCAATAACGCGCCGGAGGGCTTTGACGTCGACTATTGCAACGACCTGGCAAAGGCGCTTGGCGTCACCGCAGAGATCGTCGAAACCCCCTTCCCCGAACGTATTCCCGCGCTGATGTCGGGGCGCGTGGATGTCGGCGTCGCCTCGACCTCGGACACGCTGGAACGTGCCAAGACGGTCGGCTTTTCCATCCCCTATTTCGCCTTCGAAATGGCGGTGACCGCGAATGACGCGACGGGCATCAAATCCTATGACGACATGAAGGGTCACACGGTCGGCGCCGTCGCGGGCACCTACGAGGCCATCGCACTGGAACAGCAGGTCACCGCCTGGGGAGAGGGCGAGTTCCGCCCCTACCAAACGCAGGCCGATGTGTTCCTCGCGCTCAGCCAGGGACAGCTGGATGCGACAGTTTCCACCTCGACCGTCGCCATGGCCAATGTCAAGACCGGCAACTTTGCGGGCATCTCGGTGGTCGGCAAGGCGCCCTTCGACACCGACTATGTCGCGCTGTTCACCAACCGCGATGAATACGGCCTGATCAACTATCTGAACCTGTTCGTGAACCAGCAGATCCGCACCGGCCGTTACGCGGAACTGTATGAGAAATGGGTTGGTGGCGAGCTGCCCGCGCTGACCGTGCCGAACGCCTATCGCTAACCGGATGGCGGAAGGACAGGGGGGTAGTCCGCCCCGCCTGTCCTTCCGCGTCCCCAGGCCGGAGACAGCAATGTTCGGTTACACCTTCCAATGGAACCAGGCGCTGGCCCGGCTTCCGAAGATGCTGGATGGTGCGCTGGTGACGATGGAGGTGGCAATGCTGTCAATGCTGATCGGCATTGCGCTTGCCATCCTGTTGACCCTGCTGCGCCTGTCCGGCGCGCGCCCGCTGCGCGCCATCGCAACCGGCTGGGTCGAGATCGCACGCAACACCCCAGCCCTGTTCCAGATCTACATGGCACATTTCGGCGTTGCCAGTTTCGGCATCCACTTCAGCCCTTTCGTCTCGCTGCTCATCGGCATCACCTTCAACAATGCGGGCTATCTGGCCGAGAATTTCCGCGGCGCGCTGAAGGCCATCCCCGAGACACAGACGCGGGCCGGGCGGTCGCTGGGCATGTCGCAGTTGCAAGCCTTCCGCTACATCATCCTGCCGCAGATGCTGCGCATTTCCTTCCTGCCGATGACGAACCAGATGGTCTGGGCCGTGCTGATGACCTCGCTGGGTGTGACGGTGGGCATGAATGCCGATCTTTACGGCGTCACGCAGGATCTGAACGCGCTGACCTTCCGCACCTTCGAGCTGTTCGCCATTGCCGGAGTGCTGTTCTACGCCATCACGAAGATCATCACGCTGGGCGCGCGCGTCATCGCCGCACGCCTGTTCCGGTATTGAGAGGGGCCACCATGTTCGATACCGCACTCTCCGCCGCCGATCTGGTCTTTCTGGCCAAGGGCGCGGGCATGACAATCCTTGTCACCGCGATTTCCGTGGCCATCGGCACCCTGCTTGGCATCCTGTTCGGCGTGATCCGGGTGCAGCTTGGTGCGACGCTGTCGCTGCCGCTGACCTTCTTTCTGGATATCTTCCGCTCTGTCCCGCTGCTGATCCAGCTTGTCCTAGCCAATGCGTTCATGGGCATGGTGCTGCGCCTTCAGATTTCGGGCTTCACCGTGGCCTGCGGGGTGCTGTCACTTTACACTGCCGCCTATTGCGCCGAGATCGTGCGCGGCGGCATTGACGCTGTGCCTGCCACCACCCGCCGCGCGGCGCGCTCGCTGGGCATGAGCTGGATGCAGGACATGCGCTATATCGTGGCCCCGCTGGCGACGCGCATCGCGCTGCCCTCGTGGATCGGGCTGGCACTTGGCGTAATGAAGGATTCCGCGCTGGTCTATGTGGTGCAGGTGACCGAATTGCTGAAATCCACCCAGATCCTGATCACCCGCCTGCAAGAGCCGTTATTCCTGCTGCTGATCTGCGGCGCCTTCTACTTCCTCATCAGCTTCCCGCTGGCCCGTTTCGGCGGGTATCTTGAAAAAAGGTGGTCCCATGATTGAGATCCAGAACGTCCACAAATCCTTTGGTCCGCTCAAGGTTCTCAAGGGCATCGACCTGACGGTGGAAAAGGGCGAGGTCGTGACCGTGATCGGCGGCTCGGGGTCGGGGAAATCCACGCTGCTGACCTGCATCAACGGGCTGGAGCCCATCGATTCCGGCCGTATCCTTGTGGATGGCACCGAGGTTCACGCCCGCACGACCGACCTGAACAGGCTGCGCCAGAACATTGGGATCGTGTTCCAGCAATGGAACGCCTTTCCGCATCTGACCGTCTTGGAAAACGTGACGCTGGCACCGCGCAAGGTGCTGGGAATCGGCAAGGCGGAGGCCGAGGCGATTGCGGAAAAACAGCTTCGGCATGTGGGCCTGGGCGACAAGCTGTCGACCTTCCCGTCGCGTCTGTCGGGCGGTCAGCAGCAGCGCATGGCGATTGCCCGCGCGCTGGCCATGTCGCCCGACTACATGCTGTTCGACGAAGTGACTTCGGCGCTGGACCCGCAGTTGGTGGGTGAGGTACTGGAGACGCTCAAGATGCTGGCCGAGGAAGGCATGACCATGATCTGCGTAACGCATGAAATGGCCTTTGCCCGCGATGTGTCGGACCGCGTGGCCTATTTCCATAAGGGGATCATGGCCGAAATCGGTGCGCCGGAACAGATTTTCGGCGATCCGCAACACCCGGAAACGCGGGCCTTTCTGGCCAGCGTGCGCTGACCGCTTTCATGGCGGGAACAAAAAAGGCGCGGGGGCAACCCCGCGCCTTTCGCCTTTTCAGCGCGAAAGATCAAGCGGCGACAGCCGCAAGGCCCATGGCCTCGAAACGATCAAGCTGCGCCAGTTCGGTATCGCTCAGCGCGATGCCGTCACGCAGCGCCCTGTCGCGTGCGGCAAAGCGGCGCTCGGACGGCAGGCGCGCGCCCTGCGCCCCGATGGCGGTCAGCAGCTTCTCGCCCTCGGCAATCGGGTCACGGCCACTGCGGGCGGCAAAGACCTGCGGGTCCAGTGCGATCACCAGCGCGCCGTGACGCGGCAGCAGGTCGGTGCCGCCCATGAAATCCAGCGCCTCCTTGCTCATGAATTCGCCCAGCATCGCGCCCGACAGCAATTCAACCATCGTCGAGATGGCAGACCCCTTGTGCCCCCCGAAGGTCAGCATCGCACCGTCCAGCGCGGCCTCGGGGTCGGTCGTCGGCTTGCCGTCGCGGTCAACGGCCCAGCCTTCCGGGATCGGCTTGCCTGCGCGGCGGTGCAATTCGATCTCGCCCCGCGCGGCAACGCTGGTCGCAAAGTCGAAGACATAGGGATGCGCGCCCTTGCGCGGCCAGCCGAAGGCCAGCGGGTTGGTGCCCAGAAGCGGCTCCTTCCCGCCGGCGGGCGCCACGAAGGAATAGCTCGGGCACATCGACAGCGAGGCAAGCCCGTCCTCGGCCAGCGCCTCGACATCATGCCACAGCGCCGAGAAATGCAGACAATCGCGGATCACCAGCGCCGCAAGGCCGGTTTCGCGGGCACGGGCTGCCAGCGCGGCGCGGGCGGTGTAAAATGCGGGGTTGGAAAATCCACCCTTTGCATCCACCTCGATCACGGATTTCCCGGCATCATGCAGCTCCGGCACCGCATCGGGCACGACCTTGCCCGCCGCCAGAACCCGCAGGCAGCCCTCGATCCGGTAAATGCCGTGGGACTTGCAGTTGTCGCGCTCGCCCGCAACGATCACACGGGCCACCGCCCCGGCGCTTTCGGGGCGCACACCGGCACGGGTGAAGATGGTTTCGACACGCGTCAGCAGCGCATCGCAGGACAGGATATTGGGCTCGGCCATGCTTGGGCAGTCTCCTTCAGGAAGGCGGTGGGTGGGCAGGCCGGGCGTCGCGCGCCTACCTGTCCACGTCGATATAAGTGCAGGCCCAGAACACGCGGGCCTCGTCATCGTCGAGGGCGCGCAAGCCGTGCTTCAGCGTGCTGTCGAAATAGGCGCAGTCGCCCGGTTCCAGCACGACAGGCTGGTAATGCTCCACCACCAGCTCGATCCGGCCGGACAGCACATACAGCGTTTCCTCGCCGTCATGCGCCTCAAGCTCGGACGGCTTCAGCGGCGCGCGTTTTTCGACACGGGTCACCAGCGGGATGATCTTTTTCTCGGCCAGCGCGTTGCAAAGCACCTCGTATTCGAAGTTCTTCGAACGCACCTTGCGGCCCTGACCCGCCTTGGTCACCGTCATGCGCGTGGTCTGATGCGCCTCGTGATCCGACGAGAACAGCCGCTCCATCCCGATGTCATAGGCCCGCGCGATGCGGACAAGGTTTTCGTAGCTTGGCGAGACGCGGCCGTTTTCGATCTTGTGGATCGTCGACACGGCAAGACCCGTCCGCTGCGCCGCCGCCTCCAGGGTCAGGCCGCAGGCCTGACGCACGGATTTCATCCGGTTCCCCAGGTCCGACCGCAGTTGCAGGCGCTCGGCCTCCCAGTCGTCCCCGGTCTGATCGGAGTCGACGGCGCCGTCCAAGGATTTTTCCGTTTGCGTCATATTTTTCTTTTCTTACCAGTTGTGATCGTTTAAGCATATTTCCATGGCGACTGCAAGATTAGCAATCTGCCAGCAGAAAAGAGAATCCCAAAGTCGGCCCTTTCGGTGCCGTTGCGCGTGAAATCCGCGAAACGGCAGGTCTTCGACGGGCAACGAGGTCAACCATGGCAACCATGATCGTTTCCGCATCGGTTCAGGGGCCGCTCCTCGCCTGCGACGAAGGGCTGAGTGTCTGGGGCGGCGTGAACCCGTCCACGGGCGAGATCATCGACACGCTGCACCCGCAACGCGGGCATTCGCTTGCCGGTCAGATCGTGATGATGCCGACCAGCCGGGGGTCTTGCACCGGCAGCGGTGTGCTTTTGGGTCTGGCCTTCGCAGGGAATGCCCCGCGCGCCCTGATCTTCCGCGAGGGCGAGGACATCCTGACGCTGGGCGCACTGGTCGCCGGGCGGCTGTTCGGGCATGGCATCGCCGTGCTGCGTCTCAGCCCCGCCGAATATGATGCGCTGGCCCGCGAAACTGCCGCCAGCATCACCCCCGACGCGCTGACCGCCGGAGCGTTGACCCTGCCGCTTGCCCCCGCCGGAGACCGGGATCTTGAGCTGACGGCAGCTGACCAGGCCTTCCTTGACGGGCAGCATGGCGAGGCGGCGCGGCTGGCCATGGAGATCATCGTCACCATGGCGCGTGCGCAGAGCGCCCCGCGCCTGACCGATGTCAGCCGCGTGCATATCGACGGCTGCATCTACGCCAGCCCGGCCTTCCTGACCTTTGCCCGCGGCATGGCCGACAAGGGCGCACGGGTGCGCGTTCCGACCACGATGAACGCCATTTCGGTGGATCACGCCAACTGGCGCGCGCAGGGCGTCGCTCCTGCCTTCGGCACTCCGGCTGCGGGGCTGGCCGATGCCTATGTCGAGATGGGCGCGAAGCCCAGCTTCACCTGCGCCCCCTATCTGCTGGAGGATCGCCCCGGCACGGGCGAAGACATAGCATGGGCCGAAAGCAATGCGGTGATCTATGCCAACAGCGTGCTGGGCGCGCGCACGGTGAAACACGCTGATTTCATGGATCTCTGCATCGCGCTGACCGGACGCACCGCGCTTGCCGGGGTCTACCTGCCGGAAAACCGCGCGCCGCGCCGGATCATCGATGTGGCCCTGCCGGACGGGGCCGACGATGCCTTCTGGCCCATGCTCGGCTGGCTGGTGGGTCGCGCCGCACCGGACCGTATTCCGCTGATCCGGGGGCTGGAACAGGCGCAGCCTTCGCAGGATGATCTGAAGGCGCTTTGCGCCGCCTTCGGCACGACCTCAGCCGCGCCGATGCTGCATGTCGCAGGCCTCACGCCCGAGGCAGGCCTGCCCCCAGCGCCCGAGGCAGACACCGTGACGCTTGGCCCTGCCGATTTCGCCCGGCTCTGGCAGGACTTCAATCGCGGCCCCGCGCAGGTCGATCTGGTTGCGCTTGGCAGCCCGCATTTCTCGGCGGACGAATGCGCGCTTTTCGCAGATCTGATGGCGGGAAGCCGCGTGCATCCCGAAGTCACCACGATCATCACGCTTGGCCGCGACACACTTGCAGTGATCGGGCGGAACGGGGTGCAGGCCCGGCTGGAAGCCGCGGGCGTCAGGATCATTCCCGATCTGTGCTGGTGCTCGATCTCGGAGCCGGTCTTTCCGCCACAGGCAAAGGTGCTGATGACCAATTCCGGCAAATACGCTCATTACGCGCCGGGGCTGAGCAACCGCAGCATCCGCTTCGGCGCGCTTGCCCAATGCGCCGAAACGGCGCGCAGCGGGCTGGCCCCTGCCCTGCCCCCCGGCTGGATGACGCAAGCCACAATCTGACGCGGGGGTTCCCCCTGCCCTTCCCACGAACCAACGGAGCCTCCGATGAAGAAAGACGTTTTCCTTGGCACGATCCCCGCATTGCTGACGCCCTGCACCGCAGACCGTCAGCCCGATTTCGACGCGCTTGTGCGCAAGGGACAAGAGATGATGGCGGCCGGCATGTCCGGCGTGGTCTATTGCGGGTCATGCGGCGACTGGCCACTGCTGACCGACGAACAGCGGATGGAAGGCGTGGAACGTCTGACGAAGGCCGGGGTGCCGGTCGTCGTCGGCACCGGCGCCATCAACACCAGATCCGCCGTGGCCCATGCCGCCCATGCCCAGAAGATCGGCGCCGCCGGTCTGATGGTCATTCCGCGGGTGCTGTCGCGCGGGCTTTCGGTCGCCGCACAGCGCAACCATTTCAAGGCCATCCTCGACGCGGCACCGGATGTGCCCGCCATCATCTACAACAGCCCCTATTACGGCTATTCGACCAAGGCCGACCTGTTCTTCGCTCTGCGCGCCGAGCACAGAAATCTGATCGGTTTCAAGGAATTCGGCGGCAAGGCGGATCTGAGCTACGCCGCGGAACACATCACCTCGCAGGATGACGAGGTGATCCTGATGGTGGGCGTGGATACCGAGGTCTACCACGGTTTCGTCAAATGCGGCGCGGTGGGCGCGATCACCGGAATCGGCACGATCTTCCCGAAGGAATCGCTGCTTCAGGTCGCGCTGTCACGTCGCGCCGCCGAGGGCTGCCCCGAAGCCGACCTCCGCGCGCGCGAGCTTGCCGAGGCATTCTCGGTGCTGGCCAAATTCGACGAGGGTGTCGATCTCGTGCTTTACTTCAAGCATCTCATGGTGCTGAAGGGCGAAAGCGAGTATGCGCTCAACATCAATGAAACCGATGCGCTGTCGCCCTCGCAGGCCAAATTCTGTGAAGCGCAGTTCCATCAGTTCAACAAGTGGTTCGCCGCATGGTCGCGTCAGGGCGGGGTGATCGCTGAATGCATGTGATCGACAGCCATACCGGCGGGGAGCCGACACGGGTGATCCTCGACGGCGGTCCCGATCTCGGGACCGGGCCACTGGCCGAGCGGGCGGCGCGGCTGGCCACGGATCACCGCGATTTCTACCGCTCGGTCATTCTTGAACCGCGCGGACAGCCCGCCATGGTCTGTGCCCTGCTGGTTCCGCCGGTCGATCCGACCTGCGTGACCGGGGTGATCTACTTCGACGCCGAGGCGGTTCTGGGCATGTGCGGCCATGGCACCATCGGGCTGGCGGTGACGCTGGCCCATCTGGGCCGCATCGGCATCGGCCAGCACCGGATCGAAACGCCGGTCGGGGTGGTGACGGTCGATCTGCTGGACCCGACCACGGTTCGGGTGACGAATGTCGAAAGCCGCCGCACCCGCAGCGGCGTTTCGGTCGAGGTCGCGGGCGTCGGCACTGTCACCGGCGACCTGGCCTATGGCGGCAACGGCTTCTTCATTGTCGATCCCAGCCCGATCCCTGTCACCGCCTCGAACATCCGTCAGCTGACCGAGGTTACCATTGCGGTGCGCGAGGCGCTTCAGACGGCGGGGATCACCTGCGCGCCAGGCATGCCGGTCGATCATGTGATCTTCTACGGCCCCCCTGAAACGCCGGAAGGTCACAGCCGCAACTTCGTGCTGTGCCCCGATGACGCCTATGACCGCTCGCCCTGCGGCACCGGCAGTTCGGCCCGGCTGGCCTGTCTTGCTGCCGCCGGACGCCTGGCAGAAGGCGCCGAGATCGTGCAGGAAAGCATCATCGGCAGCACCTATCGGCTGTCCTGGCGCAAGGGGGCGAATGGCGGGGTCATCCCCTCGATCACCGGCCGCGCCTATGTGATGGCGGAAAGCCGGCTGATCTTTCAGGCGGAAGATCCGTTCCGGCGGGGCATCGTGCTCTGACCCCAGCCCCGGCCGTCAGGGCCGGGGTTTTCCTTTGCTTTCATGGCTGAACGGAATGCCACATCCCACCCAAACGGAAATCATCGTCATCGGCGCCGGGATCATCGGCGTGACCGCCGCTCTGGCGCTTCAGGCCAAGGGGCACCGCGTCCGCCTGTTGGATCGCAAGGGCGTGGCTTCCGAAACCTCGCGCGGAAACGCCGGGGCCTTCGCCTTTGCCGAGCTGGAACCGCTGGCCACCCCCGGCATTCTGCGCAAGGCACCGAAATGGCTGCTGGACCCGCTGGGGCCGCTGTCGCTGCGCCTGGCCTATGCGGCGCAGATCCTGCCGTGGATGTGGCATTTCTGGCGCGCGACGGCGCCTTCACGCTACGAGGCGGCGGTGCAGGCGCAGTCAGGGCTGATGCGGCTGTCACAACAGGCGCTGGAGCGGCTGATCACGCGCGTTGACGGGGAACCCCTGATGCGGCGCGAAGGCCAGCTTCAGGTCTATGAGGGCCAGGCGCAGTTCGCCGCCTCGCTGCCCGCATGGGAATTGCGCCGCCGCCATGGCATCGCCTTCGACCTGCTGGAAAGCCCGGCGGCGATTGCGGAGATCCAGCCGGGGCTGAACCCGCGCTTTACCCATGCAGGCTTTACCCCCGGCTGGATGAATACCGTCGATCCCGCGCGCTGGACCGAACACCTCGCCGCTGCCTTCGTAAATGCAGGCGGGATGATCGAGGTGGCAGATGTTCGTGCGATCAGGCCGCGCGAGGCGGGCGCGGATGTCATCACCGCCACCGGACCCCGCGCCGCCGCGCAGGTGGTCGTTGCCGCCGGGGCGTGGTCGCATCATCTTGCCCGGACGCTGGGCCACCGCATCCCGCTGGACACCGAACGCGGCTACAACACCACCTTCCCCACGGCCAGTTTCGATCTGCGCACCCATCTGACCTTCAGCAATCACGGCTTCGTCGTCAGCCGCATTGGCGAGGGCCTGCGCGTCGGCGGCGCGGTAGAGCTGGGCGGCCTGAACCTTCCGCCGAACTACAGGCGCGCCGAAATCCTTGTGCGCAAGACAGCCGAGTTTCTGCCCGGTTTCGATCCGAATGGCGGCACGCAATGGATGGGTTTCCGCCCTTCGCTGCCTGACAGCCTGCCGGTCATCGCCCGCGCACCGGGGGCTGACCGGGTGATCTATGCCTTCGGCCACGGCCATCTGGGTCTGACCCAATCCGCCGGAACCGCCGAACTGGTCGCCGCGCTTGTCGCGGGCCGGGCACCTGCGCTGTCGCTCGTCCCCTTCGACCCGCGCCGGTTCTGAACCGGCCCCTGGCCTCAGCCGAACAGCCGGGGCCAGGTATCGGAAATGCGATAGCCCTCGGGCCAGGGGTCTGCCGGGTCCAGCATGTGCTGATGCGTGCCCGTGATCCATGCCCGGCCACTGATCTCGGGCCGGATGGCAGGTATATCCCCTACACGGGTTTCGCCAAGAATGCGGCCATGAAACTCTGACCCGATGATCGACACGCCGGTAAAGCGGTCCTCCGGACCCATCTGGTTGCGCGCATGCAGGATGGCCATGCGGGCGGAAACGGCGGTTCCGGTCGGCGAGCGATCCAGCTTGCCCGGCTGGATCGCCACCACCGATTGCGCCCGCAACTGGTTGCCCTGCCGCGACACCGGACCGGCGAACAGACAGAAGGAGTGATGCGTCCAGTCGGGCTGCCCCGGATGCTCGAACCGATAACGCGCATTGGCAGCGTTGGTAATGCGGATGCCGGTTTCCGCGATCTCGCGCGCATTCCCGGCCACAAGGTCAATGCCCAGAGCAACCGGATCGACAACGACAAAACTGTCCCCGCCGAAGGCCGTATCAACCGTCAGGCAGCCCAACCCCGGCACTTCCAGCGGCACATCCAGCCGCGTGGCGAAAGACGGCAGGTTTTCGACATGGATGCGCTCGGCCTTGCCCTGCGCGCATTCGGCCCGCACCCGCACCAGACCGCCCGGCGCCTCCAGCACCATTTCGGTAACAGGCTCCTGCATCGGGATGATGCCGCTGTCCAGCAGCACGGTCGAGACACAGATCGAGTTCGACCCCGACATCGGCGGCGTGTCCTCCGGCTCCATGATGATCCATGCGGCCTGCGCCTCGGGATGCCTGGGCGGCACCAGCAGGTTCACATGCCGGAACACCCCGCCCCGCGGTTCATTCAGCATGAAATTGCGCAACACCTGATCGCGCGCAATCCAGTTGCGCTGATCCCACACTGTATTTCCCGGCGGAGGTGCGACACCGCCGACGATGACATCGCCCACCTCGCCCTC
Source organism: Gemmobacter sp. LW-1 (assembly GCF_001303875.1). Lineage (NCBI taxonomy): Bacteria > Pseudomonadati > Pseudomonadota > Alphaproteobacteria > Rhodobacterales > Paracoccaceae > Gemmobacter > Gemmobacter sp. LW-1. Next base: position 139,522 of record NZ_LJSC01000043.1, read on the forward strand.
GGCATGGCATGAAACGACGTGAATGACCTTCGTGCTGCGCATGTCCTGCTCCGGCTGTAATGAATCGCTGATATTGCATATTGTATCCAATATACAATTCAAGCTATAACCTGTTCCGCTGGCCAAAGTTTGGCGATCCGGGGCATATCGGGCCTATGAAATTCGAAAGCACCGACCTGTCACAAACCCGATCCGCCGCGGATGTCGTTTTCGCGGCGCTGCGCACGGCCATCGTGAACGGTGATCTGGAAAACGGCAGCCAGCTCCGGCAGGAGGAAATCGCCACCGCCTTCAATGTCAGCCGTATCCCGGTGCGCGAGGCCATTGCCCGGCTTGAACAACTCGGCCTGGTTGAGACACGGCGCTACAAGGGTGCTTTCGTGACCGATCTTCCGCCGCAGGAGATCGCGGAAATCTTCCGGCTGCGGGCGCTTGTCGAAAGCGATGCCATCCGGCAGACCGCAAGGCAGATGACCGGAGCGGCCCTGTCGGACGCCGAAACCGCGCATCTGGCCTTTGCCCGCGCGGTCACGCCGACGGAATGGATGGAACAGAACCGCCGCTTCCACTGCGCACTCTATGGTGCAGGCGGCCAACGGCACTATCTCGGCGTGATCGAAAATCTGCTGAATCTCAGCGACCGCTATCTGCGTGCCCAGCTTTCACTGACAGACGGCCAGCAGAAAGCAGTCGACGAACACGCGCTGATCCTTGACGCCTGCAGGTCCGGCGATGCCGAACGCGCGGCCCGCCTGACTGCCGCGCATATCGAGGATGCCGGGCGTGCCTTGCTGACCTGCCTTGGCCACTGACCGGCGCAGGGGTTCGGCTTGCCGAAGGCTCTGATCTGTCCTGCGGTATGCAGGCGGATCGGTCGTTGCCCTTCCTGCCGTCACCGTGCGAGGCTGTTGCGCGTTCGGCGGCGCGGTGTGACGAAGGAAGCGGATCATCCATGGCATTCGATCTGAAAACCCTGGAGCTTTTCGTCCGCGTGGCCGCACTTGGGGCGCTTGGAAAGGCGGGCGAGGATATGCGCATTTCGCCGACCGCCACGACGCAGCGCATTCAGGCGCTGGAGGCAGAACTGGGCGTCCGGCTGCTGCATCGCACCACACGCGCGGTTTCGCTGACCCCCGAAGGCGAAACCTTCCTGCTGCACGCCCGGCAGATCCTCGATGGCGCGGAAGAAGCCCGCGCGGCCATGTCATCAAGCCGCAGCCGGGTCTTTGGCGACTTGCGGGTCACCGCGTCGGCAGCCTTCGGGCGCAGCCAGATCGTGCCGCATATCGGGGAGTTTCTGCGGCTCTACCCCGAGGTTTCGCTCAGGCTCGACCTGAGCGACAGCATGGTGGACATCATCGAACACGGCTATGATCTGGCAATCCGTATCGGTGCGCTGGCTTCGTCTTCACTGGTGGCGCGGAAACTGGCGCAGAACCCGAGGCTGCTTGTTGCGGCCCCTGCCTATCTTGAACGGGCAGGCCAGCCCGCCTCGCCCGCCGATCTCAGGTCACATAGCTGTATCGTTCTGGGTGAAACCCGGAACTGGCTGCTGCGCGATGCCATGGGAACCGAGGTGGAAACACGCGTCTCGGGCCGGTTTACCACCAATTTCGGCGAGGCCGTGACGGAGGCTTTGCTGCAAGGCCTTGGCATCGGCCTGAAATCGCTCTGGGATGTCGCGGATCATCTGCAAGCCGGGCGTCTGGTGCGGGTGCTGCCCGACTATTCCGTCGGTCCCGACTGGTACGTCTGGGCCGTGCGCCCTCCGAACCGGGTGCTTCCGTCACGGGTGCAGGCATTCATTGAATTCTTTGAAAAAAGGTTTCAGACCGCAGTGCAGCAAGGCACAGCCCTGCCGCATGCCCCCGGCACCTGAATTTTGAAATTCCAAATTATCATTGCCTGAATGCGGTGATTATCATGAAATCCTCGCGGTGTAATGTTCCCCATGCGGCATTCCCGCCGTGACACCGAGGACAATTCCATGAAGCTCGCCCGTTTCCTTGCCCTGTTCACCAGGACGCAATGCCGCCCGCAAAGCCCTTATGTGCGGGCGATGCTGGGCGCCGTCATCGACGCCCGCAATGGATGACACGGCACCGGCCCTGCCCGACCGCCGCCCGAAGGAAAGGATTACTGCCATGAAAGCCATCGCCCTGCTGCGTTATCTGCCGGTTGATGATCCCCAATGCCTCGTCGATGTGGACCTGCCGATGCCCCGCGCCGAAGGCCACGATCTGCTGGTCGAGGTGAAGGCCGTTTCGGTCAACCCGGTGGATACCAAAGTGCGTGCGCCCAAGGACAAGGCTGAGACCACGCCACGGGTGATCGGCTATGACGCGGCCGGGATCGTCTCGGCGGTGGGGTCGGATGTGACCCTTTTCAAACCGGGCGACGAGGTCTGGTATGCGGGCGACATCACCCGCACAGGAACCAACCAGCAGTATCACCTTGTGGACGCGCGGATCGCCGGGCGCAAACCGGCCTCACTGACCTTCGCCGAAGCCGCCGCAATGCCGCTGACGACGATTACCGCGTGGGAGGCAATGTTCGACCGGCTGGGCATTGACCCCGATGGTGCGGACAAGGGCCAGTCGATCCTCTTGATCGGCGGCGCGGGCGGCGTTGGCTCCATCGCCATCCAGCTTGCCAGACGGGCGGGTTTGACGGTGATCGCCACCGCCTCGCGCCCCGATACGATATCCTGGGTTCGGGATCTGGGCGCCAGTCATGTTGTCAATCACCGCGAGGATCTGGTTGCGCAGGTGCGCGGGCTGGGTTTCCGGCACGTCGACCATATCGCGATTTTCAACGACATGCGGCACTGGGCTGCCTGCGTGGAACTGATCCGCCCGCAGGGCGGCATCGTGGCGATCGACGATACCGACCTGCCGATGCCAATGGGAGGCATGAAAACCAAGGCGGCCAGCCTGCACTGGGAATACATGTTCGCCCGGCCCATGCACCAGACCCCTGACATGATCGAACAGCACCGGCTTCTGAACCGGGTGGCCGGGCTTGTCGATGCCGGCGAGATCCGCACGACACTGACCAGAACCTTGTCGCCCATCAACGCAGCAACGATGCGCGAGGCCCATGCCGCCGTAGAATCCGGCCGGATGATCGGCAAGATTGTCGTCGAAGGATTCTGAACTTTCCTGTGCAGGAATGGCCCGGCAGTTCGAAGCTGCCGGACCAGCCACGGGTGCGGCACGGGTCCGGGCCTGCAATCACTTGAGATCGCAGATGCTTACATCCGGCGCCTATTCGGAGATCCCGGCTTCGTCGACACGCTCCATCTCCCGCAGGCGACTGCCATGCATGAGGCCAGCGGCAGCCAGTCTGGGATAGGCCGCAGCGGCCAGCACAGAATTGACACGGTGGAGATCACGCAAGATGTCGAAGAACAGCTTTGCCGAAGCACTGTCCGAAGATCCCTGCGAAAGATCCGCCGCGATGATCCTGTCTTCCCGGCTGCGAAAAACATCCTTGCGACTGGCCAGTTCCTTGGCCACCTCCAGATCGTCAGAGCAAAGTGCTGCGGGCAGCACCTGAAGCGTACCCGTCAGAACAGCCCGCAGATCGCTCAGACTGTCTTGCTGAATGGTGTCGAAGACGCTGTTTCGGCGCACCTTCTGGCGGGCGCGGTCGCTCAGGGTGCGGCGGATGATGTCGCCCGCATGTTCCAGGCTGCCTGCGTAATGCAGGATCATCCGGGCACGCCGCGCTTCGTCTCCTGTCTGGCCTTCGGCTGTCAGCCCGGACAGATAACGTCCAAGCGCCTTGAGATGCGCTGAGAGTTGGTCCCCCAGTGGCGACAGATCGCGCAGGCCTTCCAGTTTGCCGCTTTTCAGAACATCCAGAGGCAGTTCGATCATCCGGGCCACCATCTCGGCCATGCGCGTGGTTTCCAGCCCTGCATTGATCAGCGCCATCTGCGGTGTGGTTGCCGCCGAAACCGTCAGGTATCGCGGCGCAGCGAGCCCCTGATCCGGGGGCGGATCACCCGGCACCAGCCGCGCCACCACCCCCGGCACCTTGTGCGACAGCGGCAGGAAGATGATCGCGGCAGCCAGGTTGAAACCCAGATGCATCTGCGCCACCGCCGTAGCTGGCGTCAGATGCATCCCTGCCAGCCCGCGCAGCAGCGGCGCCATGCCCAGCAGGGCAAGCACCGCCAACCCGCCCCGGCACAACAGGTTTGCAACCGGCAACTGCCGTGCGGCGGCAGGCTGCCCCATCGTGGCGGTCAGCGCGGGAAGGCCGCCTCCGAAGTTCAGCCCCAGCACGAAGGGCAACGCCTGATCCGGTGCGAGGCTGCCGTTCATCACGAAGGTCGTCAGCAACAGAACGACTGCCAGCGACGAATGGCAGATCCATGTGAGAAGGGCCCCGGCCAGAAAGGCAAGCATCGGCTCGGCCGACAGGGCATTGAGGAGATCGTGAAACAGCGTTGCCTCGCGCAGCGGCGCGGTTGCGCCGACCACCAGCTTCAGCGCGAACAACATCAGGCCAAGCCCGATCAGCATGCGCCCCATGTTGCGTGGGCGGAACTCGGCGGATCGGCCAAAGGTCACATAGCCCGCAAATATCAGCACTGGCGCCAGCATCGCAGCCACCGAAGATCCAGAGGCCAGCACCGCAGCCGTGGCCGCCGACCCGACATCCGCCCCCAGCAATACCGCCAGCCCGGCGGCAGGCGCCAGAACACCGCCAGCCGCAAGACTGGCCACGATCAGCGTGGTCGCGGTGGCGCTGCCCAGAATGGCCGTGACACCCAAGCCGCCCCCGAAGGCTGCGATCCGGCTCGACAGCCTTCGTTCCAGCCAGGCGCGCAGCCGGTCGCCCCAGCCACGCTCCATCCCGGTGCGGACCATGCGCACACCCCAGAGCAACAGGGCAACGCCCCCGAGCAGATCGAGGATGACAAACGTGCCGGTCATGGCAGGGCCCTTTCAGTCTGCGACGGAAAGATCCGGCACCACTGCGCCGATATTGTAGCCCTCCAACTGGGCGGTTTCCCAGACGCCGGGCGTGAAGCTGAGGATGGTGCCGGTGCCGGGCGTCACCGGGATCACCCGCGCGGGTGGCATCTGTAAAAAGGCGTCCAGCGCGGCGCGGATCACGCCACCATGCACCACCGCCAGCAGGTCGCCGGAACCCGCGGCGAGCCAGTGGCGCAGGCCCCCTGCCACCCGGTCGCGGAACACGGCCCAAGGCTCGCTGCCTTCGGGGCTGTAGGTGCCCGCGCGCCAGGCGTGATACAGTTCGGCGTCGGCGGCGATCAGATCAGGCTTCGTACGCCCGGTCCAGCTGCCCATGTCCCACTCCCGCAGGCGCGCGTCGCTGGGACAGTCGCCATGGCCGATCAGTTCAGCGGTCTGCCGGGTGCGTCCCAAATCCGACGACACCACCCGCGCCGGTTTCAGCGCCCGCACGAAGGCGCTGAAACGGCGGGCCTGTTCGATCCCGCGTTCGGACAGGTCGGAGTTGTCCTGTCCCTGCAGCCGGGATTGGGCATTCCATGTGGTTTCGCCATGGCGCATCAGGATAAGGCGCATCATTCGATCCTTTCGCCGGTCGCGGCAAAGACGGCGTCCGGCGCGCCGGTAAGTGCAAGTTCAATCAGATCCCCCGGACGGGCATCGGGAAAATCATCAACAATCGCCGACAGTCGCAGCGCGCCCGTCGCTGCGGTCACCATAACCTTGCCCGCCATGGGGGCCGCCTCGGAAAATTCTGCCGTCAAGATGGGCCGCCCGGGCGCGCGACCGATGGTGATTTGCTCTGCCCGATAGAACAGCTGCACCGCGTCATGGCTTCCGGCCAGCGCTGCCGGCGCCAGTGGCACCCCGGCATGGACAAGCATGTCGCCCTCACGCTTGGCAGGCAGCAGATTTCCGGGGGGTGTCCCGAGGAAGGTGGCGACAAAGGTGGTGGCCGGTCGTGCCAGCAGGTCACGCGGCGGGCCAAACTGTTCGACCCGGCCCTGGTTCATCACCGCCACATGGGTGGCCATCGTCATGGCCTCCACCTGATCATGCGTCACATAGACCGAGGTGGCGCCCGTCGCCCGGTGAATCCGCATCAGCTCGCTGCGCATCTCGATCCTGAGCTTTGCATCCAGATTGGACAGCGGCTCGTCGAACAGCAGGATCGAGGGTTTCGGGGCCAGTGTGCGGGCAATGGCGACCCGTTGCTGCTGCCCGCCCGAGATTTCCGCCGGATAGCGGTCGCGCAGGGCGGCGATGCCCAGCAATCCCAGCACCTCGTCAATCCGTGCCTCGCGCGCGGCCCTGTCCCAGCCGGCCACCTTCAGAGGCCAGCCGATATTGCCCGCCACCGTCATATGCGGCCAGAGCGCATAGGATTGGAACACCAGACCCGCATTCCGCATCCTTGGATCGGCAACCACACCGCCCGTTCCCGAAGAAACGACCTGCCCCATGAAGGCAATCTCGCCGCCGGTCGGTTCATCCAGCCCGGCCAGCATGCGCAGAAGGGTGGATTTTCCGCAGCCTGACGGGCCAACCAGCACAAGGAAAGACCCCGGCGGGACCGAAAGCGAAAGATCGGGAATGGCCGTAAAGTCGCCGAAGCGTTTCACGAGATTGGTGATGCGGATCGCATCCTTTGCTTCGTTCGGGACAGAAGCCATGAAAGTCACTCCTTCCATTTCTGCACGCGCGCCTGAAGGGCCTGCGCGACAAGCGAGGCCGTCAGACAGATCACGAGGATCAGAACGGTGATGGCATTGGCAAATTGCATGAACCCTTCGGCGGCATAGCGGTAGGCGACCATCGAAAGGACAGGAGAGGTGGCGCTGAACAGCAGGACGACCAGCGACAGGTCGCGCACCATCTTGACGAAGACGAGAATGGCGCCCGCCAGAAGCCCCCGGATTGCCAGCGGCACGACGATGGCCCACATCCGCCGCAAGGGACCGGCGCCGGTGAGCCGGGCACTTTCCTCAAGATCGGTGGAAATCTGACCCAGCACAGATCGCCCGGACTGCACCGCATAGGGCAGGTTATGCGCGGCGGCAGCCATGACCAGCAGCGTAAAGCTGCCGTAAAGCGAAGGCAGCGGCCCGATAGGTGCGCCAAACAGGGCGATATAGGCTGCGGCGAAGGCAATCGAGGGGATCAGCAGCGGCAGAAAGGCCAGCTGCGACAGGATATTGGCCAGCACGGTCCCCTTGTTGCGGGTAATCGTATGGGCCAGCGCCAACCCCAGAAGCATCGTGATCAGTGCCACCACCACGCCCAGCTTCAGCGTGTTCAGCAGTGCGCCGATCAGCACAGGATTGCGAAAGATGCCCGCCGTACCCTGCGCGATCTGGCCGCCCCCCTCGCCAAGCCAGAAATGCAGCGTCCAGTTTGAAAACAGCGCCCCGGTCTGCGTCGCAAGGCTGGAGGCGACCAGAACCACCACCGGCACGATCGTGGTCAGGATGGCAAGCCCAAAGCCCGCCACAAACAGCGGCCAGCGCCATTTTCCCAGAGGAAAGCGCCGGGTGCGCCCGCCCTTCCCGGTCACGGTCACAAAGGCACGCCGCCCTGAAACCAGCCGGTCCGACAGAAACAGGAAGATGCCGGAAACAGCAATCAGCAAGAGCGCCAGCACGAAGCCGCGCTCCGCCTGACCAATCTCGATCATGCCGAAAAGCCGGGTTGAAAGTGTCTGCATCCGCACCGGCAGGCCCAGCAGCGCAGGCGCGGCGAAGTTCGCCACCGCACCCGCGAGTGTCAGCGAGGCCGCCGAAACCAGCGCCGGCGTCACCACCGGAAGCACGATGCCGAAGAAGATGCGCGGACGGCGGGCGCCGGTCATCTGCGCAGCCTCGACCAGGTCTGCGCCGACCGAAGACAGCGCGGCGGCGATGATGGTGAAGGCCAGCGAATAGTAATGCGCGATCAGCACGATCAGCACCGGCACGATGCCCCAGGCCAGCCAGTCGGGAATGATGAAGCCGTTCGCCTCGAAAAAGCCCGGTGATCCGCCCATGCGCCCGTTGCGAAACAATGTGCCCCAGGCCAGCGCCGCCGCAAAGCTCGGGATCATGAAGGGCAATGTGTGCAGCACCCCAAGGATGCGACGGCCCGGCACATCGGTCATCACCACCAGCCAGGCGGTGAAGCCCCCCAGCAGCAGACAGCCCGCCGAAACGCCCAAACCCAGGATCAGGGTGTTCATCAACGGGCGCCACCACAGGTTCGGCGACATCGGGCTGGCAAGTATCGCCCCCCAGGCTTCGACCCCGGCGGGGCTCAGGGTGGCCAGAAGGATGCGCAGCAGCGGGGCAAGCACCAGAACGCCGACGATCAGGATCATCAGCAGCGGTGCGAGTCTGCGCGCGGTCAGAAACCGGCGCCAACCGGGCGCGGCAAGCTCGGGCATTGACATGAGGAAAATCTCCGGCGGACGGCGGGCGCAGCCTGTCGCGGCTGCGCCACACCCGTATCATTGCAGGGTGATGATCAGATCGGCGATGCGGGCGCGGTGTTCCGCCACGGCCTCGGTATTGATGGTCCATGCCTTCAGATCTTCCAGCGGCACGGAATCCGGGTCATCGGCAATGGTCGTGCGGGTCGCATAGTCGCCCGGAACGTTGAAGGGCGCAAAGGCCGGGCCCCCGTCTGCGGTGTCATCGCCAAACATGAAGTCGATCAGCAGCCGCGCCGCGGCCGGACTGGGCGCCTTGTCCGCCACCGCCAGCACCGCCGGGAACAGGATGCCATTTGCAGGCTCAACATCGTTGGCAACCTGCAATGCCCAGCCTTCCTCTTCATTGTCGCGGCGGTCGGAATAGGTGCCAAAGGCGACCGGCGGGTCCTTGGCATCCCGCGTCCCGACGGCCTTGTTCAGATCGTCACTGTTCGAGACCAGAACCAGATCGTTGAGAAAGAGATTGCGGATGAATTGCTCTCCCGCGCCCGACAGATCATCGTCGATCACGATATCGCTGCCGAACTGGGCCTTGTACGCCGCCGCCATCTCGTCGGGATGGAGCGCAATCTCGGTCAGAAGGTCCAGCAATTCGCCGCGCTGCGTCGGATCGACCATCATCACCTTCCCTGACCATTCGGGCAGGGTCAGTTGCCAGAGATTGGTGACCGGGCTTCCGTCGGGATAGGCCTGCTCGTTATACATGAGCACCTTGGTCGACAGCCGGTGCACCAGAAGCGGCGCCTTGAAACGATCCTCGATCTGGTCCGCCAGCCTTGGCGGCACATAGGTATGGATGCGTCCGGGCGCCAGCAGGTCACGCAACGCAACCGGCGCATCGGCGATATAAAGCACGTCCACCGCATACACCCCGGCCTGCTGTTCCGCCACAACGCGCGCAATCTGCTTGGCGGAGCTGAGATCCAGCCCGATCAGATCAACCCCCGGATAGGTCGCCTCAAAGGCCTTCTCCACCCGTGCGATGCGGCTGGACAACGAAAAGACGGTCACCGTCTTTTCCTCTTTGGCCCGATCATAAAGTTCTGCGGTCGACATCGCATCCAGATCCTGCGCCGCAGCCAAAGCAGGGACGCAGGCCACCGCGAGAAGCGCGGCCTTCAGGCTCTTCCACATTGTGTCTTCTCTCCTCCCAGAGATGGCAACGCCGTCAGGCGAAGCGGTCGAACAGATCGGCCAGGTCCTCAAGTTTGGTGACGATCTGCGGCTCATGCCGACCGGCAATGGTCAGCAGAATGGCGTTGACGATGGTCATGGGGACGATCGGGGTCTGGAACTCCGTGCCCGACCGCCCCCTCGGCGCCGCCAGCAGATGTTCGGCAGGCGGGGTCATGGTTGGACCCGCCAGATCCGAAATCAGCAGGGTGCGCGCTCCCACCTGCGCGGCGTGGCCCATGATCGCCGCGTAGTCTGTCGGTTGCTTGCGAAACGCCAGAACCAGAACCAGATCATCCTGCCCAAGGCTGGTCAGCCGCTCCGCAATGTCGCGGCCGCGGCCGGTCAGCATCACCGTCGTCATGGCGAAACGATCCAGCCGCCGTTGCAAGAAGGCGGATACGGCGGTTGCATGGCCCTGTGCGAAGATGAACACCCGCCGCGCCGCAAAGATCATGTCCGATGCGGTATCGACATCGCGCTGGTCGATGCTGCGGGCAAGCTGTTCCAGCGCGGAGATTTCGCTTTGCACCAGATCAGCCAGATAGCTGCCATCGGCCACTTTCGACACCGACCGGCGCATCCGCGCCGCCGCATCCTGCCCTTCCATCACTTCGCGCTGCAATTGCGCGCGCAGCTCCGGGTAGCCGCTGAAGCCCAGCTTCTGCGCCAGCCGCGTCGCCGTCGTTTCATGCACCTGCGCCCGCTCGGCCAGTTGGGCCGCTGACAGGAACACCGCCTCCGCCTGCTGACCCAGCAAGACCTCGATGACCTTCCTGTCTGCTGCGGTCAGTTTCTGGGATGTGTGCTGAATACGGCTGAGCAGGGTCATCGGCGGCATATCCTGTTAGTGTTCCATCAAGCATCATGCAGGATATCCTGCGAGTCAACAATTTTATGCAGGATATCCAGAAGTCCTCTCAGCAGCCATCGGCGCAGCCCCTTACCTGTCAACTCCAAGCACCTGACCAGCGTCAGCTTCCGATACGACGAGGCCGGCTGCCACCAGTGAAGCCGTTTGCAGCCACCAAATGCCTTGGTCGGAAACCACAAAGGACTTCCTCGCCCGTCTGAAGATTTGCTTCCAGAACCATACCGGGCATTTACTTGTATGGTAGTATGGTGTATCGAATCCCCAAGGGGGAACTGTCATGTCTGACCGGAAACGCGAAATCGTCGCCCTTCAGCCAGTCCGCATCAGTGTGGTGGACCAGCTTCACGCCGCCCTGCGCATGGCGATCATCGGCAACGACTTGTCGCCCGGCACCCGGATTTCCGAATCCGAGGTCGCGCAGCAATACGGCATCAGTCGCCAACCCGTGCGCGAGGCCTTCATCACGCTCGCGAATGAAGGGCTGCTGGATATCCGCCCGCAGCGCGGCTCTTTCGTAGCCAAGATCTCGCTCGCGGCGGTGCTGGATGCCCGCTTCGTGCGCGAGGCCGTAGAGGCCGATATCGTGAAGCTTCTGGCGGACACACCCGATCCCGCGCTGATCGCGGATCTGCGGGGCCAGCTGGCCCGACAGCAGGAGCTGATTGGCGGCTCCGCCCGCGACTTCATGGAGGCGGATGAAATCTTCCACCGCACCCTGGCCGAAGGGGCGGACAAGGGTAATGCCTGGCGTGTGCTGGTCGAGATGAAGGCGCAGATGGACCGCGTCCGCTTTCTGTCCAGCATGCATTTTTCCGTTGCGCGCCTGATCGAACAGCACCGCGCCATTGTCGATGCCATAGCGGGCGGTGACAGGCCCGCCGCCGAGACGCAGATGCGCCAGCACCTGCAAGGCATCCTGTCCGACCTGCCGGTGATCAAGCAGGAACGCCCCGAATATTTTCTTTGATCACGGCATCTGCCGCGATCACATCATCCTGGAGGAGGAAATGATGTTTGTCACAAAGCTGACCCGCCTTGCCGCGGGCTGTGCGCTGGCCGTACTGATGGGCACTTCGGCAATGGCCGCCGAAGTCACGCTCAAACTGGGACACCTCGCCAACGAGGAGAACATCTGGCACAAGGCCGCGCTGAAATTCGCCGAAGAGGTTGCCGCCCTGACCGAGGGCCGCGTCGAGGTCGTTGTCTACCCGAACGAGACGCTGGGCAAGGAAATCGACGTCATCAACGGTATGCAGCTTGGCACTGCCGACATGACGATCACCGGCGAAAGCCTTCAGAACTGGGCACCGAAAGCCGCGCTTCTGGCACTGCCCTATGCCTACAAATCGCTTGAACACATGGACCGTGTCGCGTCGGGCGAGATCGGTGATGCGATCGAGGCCGAGATCATCGCGAATGCCGGCATCCGCCCGCTGACCTACTTCGCCCGTGGTCCGCGCAACCTGTCGGCCAACCGCGAGATTACCTCGCCCGATCAGCTGAACGGGTTCAAGCTGCGTGTGCCGAACGTGCCGATTTTCGTGGCCGCCTGGCAGGCGCTTGGCGCAAATCCGACGCCGATGGCCTTCTCCGAGGTCTTCACCTCGCTTCAGAACGGCACCATCGAAGGGCAGGAAAACCCGCTGGCGCTGTTCAAGTCCGGTGGCTTCTACGAGGTGCAGAAGGTCGTCAACAAGACCGAGCATGTGCGTTCGTGGATCTACCTGACCATCGCGGAAAGCAGCTGGGACAAGCTGTCGGAAGCCGATCAGGCCGCCGTTCAGGAGGCTGCAAACCGCACCCAGGCCTTCGAGCGCGAACTGTTCCTTGCGGATGAACAGGCGCTGGTCACGGATCTGGAATCGAAGGGCGTCAAGTTCGTCGAGGTCGATCAGGCCGCCTTTGCCGCCAGGGCCAAAGATGCCGTCATCGCGGCGGTTCCCGAAGATATCCGCCCTCTGGCCGAGCAGATCTTCAACAACTGACAATGCGACGGGATCTGCCGTTTCACGCGGCAGGTCCCTTGCGGAGGCATCCATGACACATGCTTTCAAGTGGCTGGAGGGACTGTGCCGCCTCCTGATCCTCGCGGCGTTCCTAGTCCTTTCGGGTTCGGTTCTGTTGCAGGTCTTTGCGCGCACCTTCCTTTCGACAGCGCCGGTCTGGACCGAAGAGCTGACGCGGTTCTGCCTGATCTACATTGGCGCCCTCGGGGCGGGACTGGCGCTGCGCAGCGGTGATATGGTGAACGTGGACCTGCTGTGCGAAAATCTGCCCGGTCACGGCCCGCGCCTGCTGCGGCTGCTGTCGGCCGTTCTGACGGCGGGTTTCGCGCTGACGCTGTTGCCCGCGGCCTGGGCCTATACGGTTGTCGGACAACGCCAGACCGCCCCGTCGCTTGGCTGGCGCATGGATTTCATCCACATCTCGATGCTTGTGCTGTTCCTGACGCTCGCGCTTTGGGCGCTGGTGCGCGTGTTCGAGATGCTGACCGGCCGACATGACGGCCGCCCGATCCCGAATTCGGAGGAACTGTGATGGGTCTGACCCTGCTGCTGGGCGTCTTTGTGCTGGGCCTTGCCATCGGCCTGCCCGTTGCGGTGACGCTGGGGCTGTCCTCGATGGCCTATCTGCTGTTCGCCGACATCCCGCTCGTGGTCATTCCGCAGAAGATGTATGCGGGAATGGACAGTTTCGTTCTGCTGTGCATTCCGGGCTTCATCCTCGCCGGGAATCTGATGAATTCGGGCGGGATCACTGAACGGATCATCCGCTTCGCCAATGCGCTGGTTGGCTGGATGCGCGGCGGGCTGGCGCAGGCCAATATCGCCGCCTCGATGCTGTTCGGCGGCATTTCCGGCACGGCGGTGGCCGATGTGGCCTCGGTCGGCGGCATGATGATCCCCGGCATGAAGAAAGCAGGCTATCCCGGCGATTTCTCGGCGGCGGTCACGGCGGCTTCGTCCACCGTGGGGCCGATGATCCCGCCCAGCGTTCCGATGATCATTGTCGGATCGCTGTCCGGCCTGTCGGTCGGCAAGCTGTTTCTTGCCGGGGCCGTTCCCGGCCTGCTGATGGGCTTTGCGATGATGATCACCACCTATTTCATCGCGAAGAAAAAGAACTTCCCGCGTGAACCCTGGCAGGGCCTGCGGGAGCTGTTCACCTCGTTCACCGGCGCGATATGGGCCATTGCGATGACCGGGCTCATCGTTGGCGGGCTGCTGATCGGCGTGACCACACCCACCGAAACTGCCGTGGTCGCCTGCCTTTACGCGGCGCTCGTCGGGCTGTTCATCTACCGGGAATTGCCGGTGGCCCGCATCCCGAAGATCATCATCGACAGCGCGGTCAGTTCGGCGGGTATTCTGGTTCTGGTCGGCACGGCGAATGTCTTCGGCTGGATTCTGGTATCAGAGCGGATTCCGCAGATGCTTGCAGATGCCGTTCTTTCGGTCACCGATAACAAATTCCTCGTGATCCTGCTGATCAACCTGCTGCTGCTGTTCGTCGGCATGTTCATGGAAACCATCGCCGCGCTGATCATCCTGTTCGTGCCGCTTCAGGCTTTGGCCATGGCGGTGGGGATTGACCCGCTGCATTTCGCCTGCTTTGCGGTGCTGAACCTGATGATCGGGCTGACCACGCCGCCCGTCGGGGTCTGCCTCTTCGTTGCCTCGAACATCGCACGGCTGCCGCTGTCGCCGGTGATCCGCGCCATCACCCCCTATATCGTGACCAACATCGCAGTGCTGCTGCTGGTCAGCTACTGGGCGCCGCTGGCGACCTGGCTTCCGAAACTGCTGATGCCCTGAGGCAAGACATGACCCAGACAGAAAACCGCATCGTGCGTCTTTACGGTCAGGATGACCTGCGCGTTGAAACCGAGCCGACCGCCCAGCCCGGACCGGGCCAAGTGCGCGTCTCGGTGCTGGCCGGGGGTATCTGCGGCTCGGACCTGCATTACTGGCTGGAGGGCGGGATCGGCACCATCCGCGTGCGCGAGCCGATCATCCTCGGCCATGAGGCCGCCGGGCGGATCGAGACTCTGGGCGCCGGTGTCACCGGGCTGGAGGTCGGGCAACTGGTTGCGATGAACCCTTCGCATCCCTGCGGTTTATGCGACTTCTGCCAGCAGGGGCTGACGATCCATTGCACCGCGATGAAGTTCAAGGGTTCGGCCATGTATCTGCCGCATCAGCAGGGCATGTTCCGCGACCTGATGGTGATCGACGCCGCGCAATGCCATGTGCTGCCCGATGGCACCGATCCGGGGGCAGCCGCCTGTGCAGAACCGCTCGCCGTCTGCCTGCATGCCGCGAACCGCGGCGAGAGTGTGGCGGGCAGTCTGGCGGGCAAGGTTGTGCTGGTTACCGGGGCCGGGCCGATCGGCGCGCTGTGTGTTGCAGTTGCTCGGGCACGCGGCGCGGCCGAAATCGTGGTGACCGACATTCAGGATACCACGCTTGCGGTGGCCCTGCGGATGGGGGCCGACCATGCGGTCAACACCCTGAAAACCCCGGACGGCCTGGCTCCCTGGCAGGCGGGCAAGGGCCGGGTCGATCTGGTCTTTGAATGTTCGGCTGCGGCCCCGGCGATCCGCGATGCGATCACCTGCCTGCGCCCGCGTGGCACCATGGTGCAGGTCGGTGTGGCCGGGCCGACCCCGATGCCGCTGAATGTGATGGTGGGCAAGGAAATCCTGTTCATCGGCTCGCAGCGGTTTGATGCCGAGTTTGCGGATGCCGTGGCGCTGATCGGCTCTGGCCGGATCGACCCGCGCCCGATGATCACCGGCACCTATCCGGTGACAGAAGCGCTTGACGCCTTCGATACCGCCCGTGACCGCGCCCGTGCGGTCAAGGTCCAGATCTCGTTCGCCGGCGCCTGAGCGCGCGGCTTTTCCAGACAGAAAGACACCCCATGAGACAGACCTGGCGCTGGTTCGGCCCGAAAGATCTGGTTTCCATCGACGACATGTTGCAGGCCGGTGTGGAAGGCGTTGTCACCGCGCTGCACCACATTCCGACCGGCGCGGTCTGGTCGCCCGGTGAAATCGCGGCCCGGCAGGACATGCTGGCGGTGATGCAGGATGGCGGCCCCTCGGGCCTGAAATGGGAGGTGGTCGAAAGCCTGCCCGTTTCCGAAGATATCAAGCGCCAGTCCGGCGACTGGAAAACCCATATCGCCAACTGGAAAACCTCGATGCGGAACCTGCGCGCCGCAGGGATCGAGGTGATCTGCTACAACTTCATGCCGATCCTCGACTGGACGCGCACCGATCTGGCCCATCGCCTGTCGAATGGCGCGACCTGCATGCGGTTCGACGCCATCGACTTTGCTGCCTTCGATCTGTTCCTGTTGCAGCGCAGGGGCGCCGCAGACAGCTATACGCCCGAGGTGACCGAAGCCGCGCGGGCGCGCTTTGCCGACATGACCGAGGCCCGCAAGACCGGGTTGGCCGGAAATGTGGTATTCGGCCTGCCCGGCGCAGCCGAGCGCATGTCGATGGAGGATGTGAAATCCCATCTGGCCCGCTACGACAGCATTCCCGCAGACCGGCTGCGCGGGCATCTGGTCGATTTCCTTGCCGAAGTCGCGCCGCTGGCCGAAGAGATCGGGATGCGGCTGTGCTGCCATCCTGACGATCCGCCTTTCCCGCTGCTTGGCCTGCCCCGCATCATGTCCACCGAAGCCGATTACCGCGCTGTGATGGAAGCGGTGGACATTCCGGCAAATGGCATCACGCTCTGCACCGGATCGCTGGGCGCGCGGGCCGACAATGACCTGCCCGGCATGATGCAGCGCCTGGGCGACCGCGTGCATTTCCTGCATCTGCGTAACGTGGCACTGGAAGAACGCCACCTGGGCGGGTCGTTCCACGAGGCGGCGCATCTGGAGGGCAATACCGATATGGTGGCCATGATCGCCGCCGTTCTGGCCGAGGAGGCCCGCCGCAAGGCCGCTGGTCGCGCCGACTGGCAGATCCCGATGCGGCCCGATCACGGGCAGGACATTCTGGACGATCTGAAGCGCAAGGCACAGCCCGGCTATCCCGCGATCGGTCGGCTGAAGGGTCTGGCAGAACTGCGCGGCATCATGATCGCCCTGTCCCATCCCATGCTGTCTCAGCCCGCCACGAGTACCCAGGCATGACCCGGCTTTCGGCGCGATCTGAGCCACAGGGGGCTGCGGCATGGCCGGAATACCGGCCAGAGGATCATGCCCCCGGCATCGTGCATCTTGGCCTTGGCAATTTCGCCCGTGCCCACCTTCTCGCCTATACCGACCGGGCACTGGCCTTGCAGCGTGGCGACTGGCGCGTCACCGGGGTCTCGCTGCGCGGCACCTCGGTCGCGGAGGGTCTGATGCCGCAGGATGGCCGCTATACGCTGATCACCCGCGGAGCCGAAGTATCGGCCCGCGTGATCGGAGCGCTGACGACGGTGCTGTCCGGGCCGGATGTCGGGGCGCAGGCCCTGGCCGCCATGGCTGCGCCGGGCTGCCGGATTGTCAGCCTCACCGTAACCGAAAAGGGCTATGGCATCACCAGCGCCGGGACGCTTGATCCTGATCATCCCGCAGTGCGGGCAGATCTGGCCCGCCCGGATGCGCCGACGGGGGTCATCGGGCTGATCACCGCCGCGCTGGCCGCGCGGCGCGCGGCGTCGGTGCCGCCCTTCACCGTGCTCTCCTGTGATAACCTTTCGCATAATGGTGCAAAGCTGCGTGGGGCAGTGCTGGATTTCGCCCGCCGCGCCCACGGTTCAGATCTTGCCGATTGGATCGCCGCCGGGGTGCGCTTTCCCGCTACGATGGTCGACCGCATCACCCCTGCGCCAACCCCGGAAACCACAGAAACCGCCCTGCGCCTGACCGGCTGTCAGGATCTGGCGGCGGTCGAGACGGAGCCCTTCTCGCAATGGGTGATCGAGGATGATTTCAGCGCGGGCCGCCCCGCATGGGAACAGACCGGAGTCCTGTTCGTGCAGGATGTCGCCCCCTATGAACAGATGAAACTGCGCATGCTGAACGGGGCGCATTCGATGCTGGCCTACAGTGGTCAGCTGGCCGGGCGGGCCTATGTGCGCGATGTGATGGCCGATCCCACCCATGCCACACTGGTGCGCGCGCATCTGGCAGCAGCAGCAGCCACCGTGCAGGGGCTTTCGCTGGATCTCGCAGCCTATGCCACGGCGCTGGCGGAGCGGTTCAGCAACCCGGCCATCGCCCATGCGACCGCACAGATCGCCATGGACGGCACGCAGAAACTGCCGCAGCGCGTGACCGCCCCCGCAATCGAAGCGCTGGAGGCAGGTACGCCTGTCCGTCCCTTCGCCTTCGCGCTGGCATCCTGGCTGGCCTGGCTCGCCCGTCGCGATGCTGCGGGCAAGCTGGTGCCTGTGGACGATCCGAAGGCCGGGGCACTGGCGGCCGCAATCGGACGCCATACCGCAGCTTCAGACATCCTTTCGGCCGTTGCCGGGGTCTGCCCCGATATCCTGCCCCCGAAGCTGAGCAGCGGCCCCTTCGGCATGGCGCTGCGCGAATTGCTGGGCATGATCCTGACCGAAGGAATGCAGGCGGTGATCGCCCGCGAAGCCCTGGCGCAGGAGGGTTGACCATGCGATTTCTGGCAATTGGCGAGGCCATGCTGGAACTGTCCGAGCAATCCCCGCTCTGGGCGCTGAATGTTGCCGGAGACACGTTCAATACGGCCTGGCATGTGAAACGCCTGCTGGGCGATACGGCCGAGGTCGAATATCTGAGCGTGCTCGGTACAGATCCTTTCTCGGACCGGATTGCACGCTTCATGGCGGCTTCGGGCATCGGAACGCGCTTTCTGCGCCGGGACGCGGGGCGTGGACCGGGGCTTTACGCGATCTCGCTGCAAGATGGCGAACGCAGTTTCACATATTGGCGCGACCGCTCCGCAGCCCGGCTGTTGGCTGATGATCCTGAGCACCTCGCTGCGGCGTTGGACTGGGCCGGGACCATCTATTTCAGCGGCATCACCCTTGCTATCCTGACACCGGAGGCGCGCGCGCGCCTGCTGAGCGCACTTGAAACCGCGCATGCCGCCGGGCGGCGGCTGATCTTCGATCCGAACCTGCGCCCCCGGCTGTGGGAAGATGCACCAACCATGCGCGCGACGATTACCCGCGCCGCCGGGCTGGCCGATGTACTTTTGCCCAGCTTCGAGGATGAAGCCCAGCATTTCGGCGATGCTGACCTTGCCGCCTGCGCCCGTCGCTACGGCGCGGATGCCGGGCGCGACGTGGTGGTGAAGAACGGCGGTCAGGACGTATTGCTGGCGGTCGACGGGGCCCGGACGCTCTGGCCGCTGGACACCGTGACCCCGGTCGACACCACTGGCGCCGGGGATGCCTTCAACGCAGGCTGGATCGCCGCCCGACATCGCGGTCTCGACGCAGACGCCAGCCTTGCCGCCGCACATGATCTGGCCCGGCATGTAGTGTCGATTCAGGGGGCTCTTGGCTGAGCCATGGCCGCCTGCCCCTGACAACGAATGGGGCATACGCGCGCGGTCCCCCGGAACCTGCATCCTGCCGGCGCCACCGCTGGCAGGATGCGCCTGCCGGCGTTGCAGCCGCTGGCCAGTCACACAGCTGTTCTGGCCAGATCAGTCGCGGCCAGTGCGATGGCAAAGCCGATCAGCAATACACCGAAAATCCGGTCAATCCAGGGGCGCAGACGCAGGATGCGCTGTTGAACGGATGGCGCGCCGAAGAACAGGCTGACAGTCGAAAACCACACCACATGGGCGAAAGAGATGAACAGCCCATAGCCGATCCGCGTTGCCAGCGGAGTTTCCGCCTGAATGACCTGCATGAACAGGCTGACAATGAAGATTGTCGTCTTGGGGTTCAGAGCATTCGTCAGAAAGCCGATCCGAAAGGCCGCAAGATCAGAGAGGGCTGTTTCGCTTGCTGAAACTGCCCCCTCTGCCTTATGGCTGAGCAGCATCTGCCATCCCAGCCACGCGAGATAGGCCGCTCCGGCCAGCTTCAGAACATCGAAGAGGGTCGGTGTTTCCCGAATGAGCACGCCGATGCCGAGCAGCGTGTAGCTGACATGCACCAGCACCCCCGCACCAATTCCAAGCGCCGTCACGAGGCCCGCCCGGCGGGAAAGCGTCAGGGAATTACGCGACACCATGGCAAAATCCGGCCCCGGACTGATAACAGCAAAGAGGGTTATGGTGATCACGGCGAACCATTCGGCCATATGCGTATCCTTTCGGTTTTCCGGTTGGGTAACGCGGCCGCGGCCATCTGAAAAACGATGACTTCTGACAATATCTGTGAAGATAAATAACATATGAGACAGTCAGTCACCTCGCTCCCCGCCCTCGCCTGCTTCCGGGTCGCCGCCGAACTGGAAAGCTTCAGTAAGGCCGCCGACCGGCTTAATCTTACGCATGGCGCCGTCAGCCGCGCAGTGCGATTGCTTGAGGATGACCTGGGCGTCCCGTTGTTCGATCGTCGCAATCGTGCTGTTTTTCTGACCGATACCGGGCGCAGGCTGGCAGAGGTGGTGACGCGGGGCCTGGCGGACATTGAGGACGAGGTGCAGCGCATCAGGACCAGACACGCCGATGCCCCCGTCACAGTGTCCTGCGAACCGACGCTGATGATGCGCTGGCTTATCCCGCGAATGCCCCGGTTTCATGCGGCACATCCGTCATCAGAGATTCGCCTGCTGGCCGGTGGCGGGCCGGTATTGCTTGGATCAGGCATCGACCTAGCGATCCGCCGCAATGATTTCACATGGCCGGAAAACCATTTCGCACAACATCTGTTCAACGAACGGATTGGCCCGGTCTGCCGCCCTGACAAGGCGGCAATCTACTTTGATCATGGCCGGCTCCGGGCGGATGCGAAGGTGCTGCATACGCGCACGCGGTCGTCGGCTTGGCAGACATGGGCGGAAGTTTTCGACCAGCCCTGCCCCACCGGCGCAGGACAGGACTTTGAGCATTTCTATTTCAGCCTGCAAGCTGCCGTCGCAGGCATCGGCGTGGCCATCGGGCCCTGGCATCTGGTAGAAAACGACATCAGGGATGGGCTTCTCGTGGCGCCGCAAGGGTTTCGCGAGGACGGGAGCGCCTATTTCCTGCTATCGGCCCATGCGCCGAAAAGCGGCTCTGTCTCCGGGGCGTTCACGGACTGGTTGCAACTGCAGGCGTGTGACAGAGGCGAGATGCCGATTCCATGATCTGACGCGCGAATGGCCGGAAGACCTACGCGCGCGAAGCACCCCGCCCTGACAGGATACAGAGGAAAAGGGGCAGACGCAGCAGTGCGCGTCGCAACGCGCCGTCAGGAAATTCGGGCGCCGGTCTCTTGCCGGATATCCGCGAGGGAAATCCTGCCCGTCGCCAGATCGGCCAGCATTGCGACATGCACTTCAAGAGCATCAATAACCGGAAAGCCCGGATCACGGCCATCGAACGCGAGCAGGAGGTCGGTTCCCGCCAAAGCCACGGCTTCGGCCCCTTGCTCCATCATTTTCCGGCCTGCATCGAAAAGCAGCTTGCGGGTGGCCTCGTCGCACCGGCCTCCGACGGCCATGTCCTGATAAGCCTTGCCCACTGGTTCGAGGTTCTCAGGCAGCAGAACTCCGGTGCGCACCATCTGACCGAAAAGCTTCGTGCGCATGGCTCTTGCGGTTCCCAGAAGCCCGACCTGCGAGTATCCTTTCCCGGCACAGTAAAGATCCAATGGCGTCACGGCTGAAAGCAGAGGCAAAGGGCTGAGGGCGCGTGTTTCTTCCCAGCAGAAAAGCGGGCCGATGGCGGTGATGCTTGCAAAATCAGCACCTGCCGCCCTGAGCCGGTGCAGCAGCGCGGCAAATATCTCTGCCTGTTCCTGTGCCCGACCGGCAAGGTTATTGGCCAGAACCTTACGAATATTCGCTTCAACCATCGTCAGTTCAAGCCGGCACCCGCGATCAGCCGCGATCTGGTTCAAACGTTGATAGTAAACCACCGTCGCGGCAGGCCCCAGCCCGGTAATCAAGCCGACATGCATGGCGCGCTCCCCTCAGGACCACCTGACGCCGTTATATACACTGCAACACCCTGCCGCACCACTGCGTTGCACTGATCGCGCCGACAGAGGCCGGACGGACCCGACCAGAATCATTCGCGAGGCCGCCAGCGCTGGGTCAGGAAGCCGCCGGCTCCTTACCATCCGTCGGCGCATAGAGTGCCGTCGGCGCCAGCCGTTTGCGCATCTGTTCGGTCAGGGCCATCACCTGCGGCGAAAGAATCCGGTTTCTGCGTGTTATCAGGTGCACATAGACCGATTGCATGGCGGACGACACGATCCTTACGGCGACCAGCTGACCGTTCGAAAGCTCGGACCTGACGCTGAATTCAGGCAGGACCGTCACCGCCCGGCGTGCGCAGGCGCTGCGGATCAGGACCGGGATCGAGTTGGAGACCAGCACCGGCGAAACAAGCTGACCACTATCCGCTGCCGCCAGGTCGATCATCTGGCGGATTCGGAACGCCTGCCCCATCAGGGCCAGCGGCTCGGCGCAAAGCTCGGCGATAGAAATGCTGGAGCGATCCGCAAGTGGATGCGCGGCATGCATGATTGCCTTCAGCGGAACCGCCGCACGAAACCGCGACACGACCTGTGGATGCGACAGCGGGTGGAAACCAAGCCCGAAATGCACCTCATCCTCCAGCAGAAGCCGCACCATTTCGGTCGTGTCGGTGACGCTGAGAGACAGGGTAAAGCCCGGATAACCATCCATGAACTCGTCCAGCGTGCGATAGAGCGCTTCACCCAGAAAGCCTTCGCCGATGGCGAATTTGACATGCCCGGTCCGCGCCGCCGACAGGTCACGCAACTGGGCATTCAGCATCTCAAGGCTGCTGTGCCGGTTCCGGTAATATTCAAGCACAGCATGGCCTGCTTCGGTCAGAACGATTTCGCGGCGTCCGTGCTCGATCAGGGTGCTGCCGATCTCTCGTTCAAGCTGGGCGATCTGGCGGCTGATCGAGGATGGCGCCATCTCAAGGATTTCGCTGGCCTGACGCATCGAACCGCTGCGCCACGCCTCGTAAAGGAAGTGAATCCGCCGGTCATTGATCTGCATGCCGCCTCCTGCTGCGCCGGTCTTCGCCCCGCGCGAACAGGCGCGCGCCACCATCCGCAAGGTGCAGGACAGGCCGGGTGAAGATCATGAGTCACCGATATTTGCGGTATCCATTTGTCATCAATGCAAATTTGTTGCGTTTATTGCAATCTAAAATAGATAAACGTCGCATTGACTGCAACATGTTTTGAGCATGAAATGTATCAAGTCGCTGAATTTTCTGACCCTGCGGGCAAGATTGCCCCGCAAGATCGGCAAACACCGCGGCCAAGAACAGCAAGAACATTCCAACAGCGAGGACGACATGGAAACGCGAGAAATCAATCCCTGGTCTTGGCAAGAAGGCTTCGGCTTTGCCCATGGCCGCGAGGTCAGCGGGGCGACCCGCATCCTGACCCTCTCGGGCCAGTGTGCCACCGACGCCACCGGCGCGCCGCAGCACAAGGGCGACATGGCGGCGCAACTGGCCCTTTGCGTGGCCAATCTCGGTGAGGTCCTGGCGGCTGCCGGGATGACCTATGCCAATGTCACGGGCATCCGGGTACTGACGACCGACATGGATGCAACACTGGCCAACTGGGGCGCTCTGATCGGGCCTTTCGCCGCGCTGGGGCACCGCCCGGCCAGCACGCTCGCCGGTGTGACCCGCCTGTTTTCGCCCGACCTTCTGGTCGAGGTCGAAGCCACCGCCTGCGCCTGAGAAGCCCGACATGATCCGTGGCATTCACCACCCCGGCATCACCACCGGCGATCTGGACCGGTCTCTGGCCTTCTATTGCGGTTTTCTGGGCTTCCGGGAGGTATCGGGTTTCGGCTGGGAGGCCGGAACCGAGATGTCCGCCTTCGCAGGCCGGATTATTGGCATTCCCGAGTCCACGGCAAGGTCGGTCCTGCTGCACGCAGGCAACGCCTTTCTGGAGGTCTTCGAATACCAGACCCCGGTCTCGACCCGCAGCGATGATCGGAGCCTGTCACAGCAGGGCTTCGCGCATCTGTGCTTCGACAGCGATGACGTGATTGCCGATCACGCGAGACTGAGTGCGGCGGGCGTCACCTTCAACACGCCCCCGACGGATGTCGGCCCCATGCGGCTGTGCTTCTGCCGCGATCCCGACGGCAATTTCGTGGAACTGCAACAGATCACCGATCCGGCCAGCGACATGGTGTTGCGGTCGGTTCAGGGCTGACAAACCGCCCTGCCAAACTGTTTCCGCAAGGGTTCCGCCGCTGGCATGATCGTGCCCACGGCGCGGGACCAGTCGTGCGACCATTTTCTGCAATGAAGGAGAGACTTCATGAGCGAACCGATCCTGCGTTTTCGCGGCGGGCTGGCCCTCGCCTTTCTGCCGCCCGTCATCTTTCTGGTGATGTGCGTCCTGTTTTTCATCGTGTTCAAGGCCTTCGACATGACCGCCCTTGCAATGGGCGGCTTTGTCTCGCTGCTGGTGGGGGCGGTCTTCGCCCGCGACTATGGCAAGTTCTGGGAGCAGGTGCTGAAAGGCATCGGCAGTGAAACCTCTGTTGCCATCGTGGTGATCCTATTTCTGGTTGGGATGATCTCGGCCATGATCAAGGCGACGGGCGTCGCCAATGGCTTTGTCTGGCTGGCCCAGGATATCGGCCTGAGCGCGGGCTATTACACCTTCTTCGTCTTTATCGCGGTCAGCGTGGTCGCCATGGCGACCGGATCGTCGATCGGCACGATGTTTACTGCTTTCCCGATCTTCTACGCCGCCGGGCTGGCAATCGGCGCGCCCCCCGCGCTGCTGGCGGGGGCAATTCTGTCGGCGGCCATTCTGGGTGACAATCTCGCGCCCATCTCGGATACCACCATCATTTCTTCCTCCAGCCAGCGATTCCGCAGCCGGTCTGCGGTCGCCGATATCGGTGGCGTCGTGCGGCACCGGGCGCGCTATGCCCTGACGGCCGCGCTGATTTCGGCCGCCCTGTTCCTGGTGATCGGCCAATCGCAGACCGCCGATACCAGCATCGTCAGCCAGTTCAGCGCCACAGCTTCGGCAATGCCGCTGTTCATGCTGATCCCGGTGGCGATCATGCTGATCGTCGCAATGATCACGCGTGACATCTTCATGGCGGTGACGGTGGGTCTTGTCCTTGGTTCGGCAACCGGACTTGCCACCGGACTCCTGACGCCCGCGATGATCGTAGGGGTCAAGGACGGTGCGCTGAGCGGCTTCCTGTACGATGGCGTGAACTCGATGCTGGGCACGGTGGCGCTGGTCCTTTCGGTCTTCGGCATCATGGGCGTGCTGCGCGGCGCGGGCGTCATGGAACTGATGGTGGACAAGATCACCTCGGGCAAACTGTCGTCGACGCCGCGTGGGGTTGAAACCGCCATTGGCCTTGGCGTCACGGCCACGACCCTGCTGTTCGGCGGCGTGAACTCGGCGGCCATGCTGACCTTCGGCCCGGTTGCCGACGAACTGGGCGCCCGTGTCGGCCTGCACCCCTATCGCCGGGCCAATGTGATGGATTGCTTCGCGCTGGGGCTGGCCTCCGTCGTGCCGGTGCTGAGCGCCTATCTGTTCATCGGCGCCCTGCTGACCTCGGGCTATGAAGCCGCCCCGGCGCTGTCGACCTTCGATCTGTTCCCGGTCACGCTCTACCCGCTGGTGCTGACCGCGATCATGATTCTGTCGGTGATCACCGGCTGGGGACGAACCTATGAGGCGAAGGACGGTTCCGCCGTCACCTCGCCGCAACCAGTCGCCGCTGGCAATCCGGCGAACTGAACCTACTCTGACTGCAAGTGAAAGGACGTCGCAATGGACCGGACAAGTGTGGACTGGACAGGATATATTCCCGCCATCACCACCCCGTTCACCCGCAAGGGCCAGCTGGACCTCGAGGCCTTTGCCGGCCAGATGGACTGGCTGAGCACGGAAAGGATGCACGGGGTGATCCTGGCCGGGACCAGCGGCGAATGGTTCAGCCTGTCGGCCGGGGAACGGGCACAGCTCTTCGAGGCCGGGGCGCCCTATCGCAAGGCCGGGCTGACGGTGATCGGCGCCTGCAATGCCTTCACGGCGCAAGAGGCAATCCTGCATGCAAGGGCGGCGGAAAAGGCGGGGCTGGATGGTATCCTGCTGACGCCGCCGCCCTATGTCGTGCCGAACCGGGCAGAGATCGTGCAATTCTACCGCTCCGTCTCGGATGCCACCGACATTCCGATGACGGTATACAACTGGCCGCGCGGGTGTATCGTGGATATGGACCCCGATCTTCTGGATGAGCTTGCGGACATTGAAAACGTGGTGGCCATCAAGAATTCCACCGGAAATTTCGCAGGCTTTCTTGCCGCAATGTACAGGGTCGAAGGGCGGGTGCGCTATTTCGGCCTGCCCACGAGCGAACTTGGCGTCGATCTGGCGCTTCTGGGGCATGGCGACGGGCTTATGGGGTCCGGCGGTGTGCTGGGAGCCGATCACCCCGATTTCTGGCGTGCGATTGCGGCGGGTGACCGCGACAGGGCAATCCGGCTTGGCGCTCGGGACCGGGTCGTCATGCAGGCCTGGTTCACACCGGATTACGGGGTGCGCTTCGGAAATCAGCAGGCGATCATGAAAACCGCCCTGCGTCTGCGCGGTGTGCGCGCCGGTTTCGTACGCGAACCGCTGCTGGAACTGACACCCCCTGAAGTGCTGCGCATCGAGCAGACGTTGCGCGCGCTCGGGATTGAGACCGTGGCAATCTGATGGATGCGCCGTTTGATGCTGTTGTGATCGGCGGGGGGCTTCTGGGCTGTGCAACAGCCTGGATGATCGCCCGCGAGGGCGGTCGCGTGCTGCTGGTCGAACGCGACCAGATCAACCAGCACGCGTCGGGCAGAAATGCGGGCAGCCTGCATTTTCAGCTGGAATACCGCATGATCGACCGTGGCATCGAAGCGGCGCGGCAGGCGGCTGAGGCCATGCCCCTTCATCTTGAGGCGGCGCGGCTTTGGGCCGCGCTGCCCCAGCTCTGCGGTGAGCCGGTCGAGGTCAGACAGACTGGCGGGCTGATGATCGCCGAGGATGCAGGGCAGGTCGCGCTGCTGGAGCAGAAGACAGAGATCGAACGCTCCTGGGGTCTGGACAACCAACTGATCGACCGCGGAGAGATCGACCGCATCGCGCCCTATCTATCGGACCGGGTGATTGCGGCAGCGCATTGCCCGCTGGAGGGCAAGGCCGATGCCCGCACCGCCGCGCCGGCACTGGCCCGTGCCGCCCTGCGGCTGGGGGCGGAAATCCGGACAGGCTGCGCGATTACCGGCCTGTCGCGGCAGGGCGGGGTCTGGCAGGTGCAGTTGCAGGGCGACACAGCCCGGACGGTGAGCGCCAGTGCAGTGGTGATCGCCGCCGGCGTCTGGACAACACAGCTGGGGCAGATGATGGGCGCGCATCTGCCGACGATCCCGCTGGCCCTGACCATGACGGTCACAATGCGCATCCCCAAACTGGTTCCCCATCTGGTGCAGCATGCCGGGGGGAAACTGTCTCTGAAACAGGCGCTTGACGGCAATATCCTGATTGGCGGCGGCTGGCCCGCGCGACTGCCGCTTTTGCCCGATGGCCAGCCCGATCTCGACACCAGGCCCGAGCTTCTCGCCTCGTCGCTTGCCGGGAATGCTGCCATGGCAATCCGGGTTCTGCCCGAACTGGGGAAGGTGCCGACGCTGCGCAGCTGGGTTGGCACCACGACGATCACACCCGACCAGTTGCCGCTGGTCGGTCCGGTGCCCGGATATCCCGGTGCCTTCGTCGCAACCGGCGGATCGGCCTTCACGCTTGGGCCCTGTTTCGCACAGGTCTTGGCCGATCTGATCGCGGGACGGCAGGCCAGCATGGATCTCACGAAATTCGACGCGGCCAGATATGGCAGGGGGTAGGACATGACAGAAGCAAGGCGCATGACGGCGACCAGAGGCCCGGCTGTTACTTTCCACTTCGAGGGGCAGCCGGTGACGGGCTACTGCGGCGAAACGCTGGCAACGGCCCTTCTGGCTGCGCAGGTATCCGCTTTTGGGCTGACGCGCGAAGGAACTCCACGCCTGCCCTTCTGCAACATGGGCACCTGCTTTGACTGTGTTGTCACCGTCGATGGACAGAGGCTGGTGCGGGCCTGCCTGACAGAGGCGCGCGACGGTCTTTGTGTCACCCGACACGAGACGACATGATGATGGATCTCGCGGTCATAGGCGCAGGCCCTGCCGGCATGGCCGCCGCCATCGCGGTGGCGGATGCCGGTTTTTCGGTACTGGTGGTCGACGAACAGGCGCGGGCAGGCGGGCAGATCTTTCGTCGCCCACCGCAGGAATGGGGCCAGCGGCACGGTAATTACCGCCCCTATTCCTGGGCCAAAGACCTGATCGAACGTTTCGAAGACCATCCGGGCATCACGACCGCCTTTCGAAGCACCGCCTTTGGGGTCTTGCGCGACCCCGACGACCGCGCCCCGCTGCGGCTTGCCCTGCAAACACCCGAAGGCGGGCGCCTTGTTGTGGCCCGCCGTCTGCTGATCGCAACCGGAGCGCATGACATGCCGGTCGCCTTCCCCGGCTGGACACTTCCGGGCGTGATGACGGCAGGGGCGGTACAGTCGCTTTTGAAAAGTCAGAAACTGCTGATGGGGCGCCGCCTTGTTCTCGCGGGGTCGCATCCGATCCTTCTGATCCTCGCCGAACAGTTGCTGGAGGCCCGCGCCGATATCGTCGAAATCGCCCTTGCCCGCGGCATGCCGAATTTTGCCGAGATGATCGGCACGGTCCCTGCCCTTCCCGGCCATGTCACCTTGTTTGCCGATGCGTTCCGGGCGATGGGCAAGATCATTGCACGGGGGATACCCGTCACGCGCCGGACCATAATCGACGGGGTCGAAGGCACGACAGAGGTGACCGGGGTCCGGCTGGCGGAGGTCGATGAAGGCTGGATGCGCACGGGGAAGCCGCGACATGTCGCCGCCGACCTTCTGGTGCTGGGCTATGGCTTCAACCCCTCGACCGAACTTGCGCGTCAGGCGGGTTGCAGGATGCAATGGGCCTCGGATCTCGGTGGCTGGGTAGTGGCCCATGACCAGACGTTCCAGACTTCGGTCGAAGGCGTCTTTGTCGCCGGAGAGCCGACCGGGATCGCCGGGGCCGAACGGTCCCGGGCCGAGGGGCAGATGGCCGGTCTGGGCATCGCCGCATCGCTTGGGGTTGCGGCAGATCCGACGCAGCGCAGGCGGGCGGGCCGCATTCTGGCACGGGCGGGCCGGTTTTCCCGCGTGATCCAGACCATGTTCGAACCGAAACGCGAGGCACTGGCACGGCTGTCAGGGGCTGAGGACGTGATCGTTTGCCGCTGCGAGCTGATCCGCAGCGGTACGCTGGATGCAGCGCTGCGCAAGAACCCCTTCCTGTCCACCGCAAGCGCGGTGAAACTTGAATGCCGCACGGGTATGGGACCCTGTCAGGGCCGATATTGCGAAGGGACGGTGGCTGCTCGTCTGGCCACCACACGCGGCGCAACCATCCCGGAGTCCGGCTTCTTCAATGCGAACTTCCCTGTGAAACCCGTTCCTCTCCAATCCCTGTGCGATCTGGAAAGATCACAAGAGGAGCACATCACGGCCACCACTCCCGCGACCTACCCCGCCGCCAGCCGATAGCCTACGCCCGGCTCGGTGAAGATCCACCGCGGATCGGCGGCATCGTCGCCCAGCTTGACGCGCAACTGGCGGATGTAGACCCGCAGATACTGGCTGTCCCCGGCATGCGCAGGCCCCCAGATCGCCCGGAGGATCATGTCCTGCGTGACCAGCCGCCCTGCATGACTGGCAAGAAGCCACAGGAGGTCGAATTCCTTGCGGGTCAGGCGCAGATCCTCGCCGGAAAGGCTGGCGCGATGGTCTGCGGCGTCAATTTCCAGCGGGCCGAGCGTCAGGAACGCGCTGCCGCCCTCGACCGCGCGGTCGCGCAGCAGGCCGCGCAGCCGCGCCAGCAATTCGCCTGTTGAAAATGGTTTGGTGACGTAATCTTGCGCGCCGGCATCCAGTGCGGCGATCTTGCCCGCCTCGTCGCTGCGCACCGACAGCAGAAGAACCGGCATCTGCGTCCACTCCCGCACGCCGCGCAGCACGCTGATCCCGTCAGCATCCGGCAGACCGAGGTCAAGGATCATCGCGGCCGGAGCTTCTTTCGCGGCCAGGGCCAGCCCCTCGTGCGCCGTTGCCGCTTCGGACACCAGATGCCCCTCGGCCTCCAGCGCGATACGCAGGAAACGGCGGATCGGAGCCTCGTCCTCGACGATCAGGATGCGGGCGGTCATGCGGATACCTCGGGATTCCAGAGCGGCAGATCAAGCGTGATCCGCGTGCCATGCCCGTCAGGATGAACGGCTTCGGCCCGGATACGCCCGCCATGGGCTTCGACGATCCCCTTGCAGATGGCAAGGCCCAGCCCGGTGCCGGATTGCCCGCCATCGCCCTGATCGGCGCGCCAGAACATGTCGAACACCTGTGTTTCGGCGCCCGGAGGCAGGCCGGGTCCGTCATCCTCGATCACCAGCACGGCGCGGCCACGCTCGGTCCGGGCCGACATGCGGATCGGGCTGCGGGACCCGGCATATTTGCGCGCATTGTCGAGAATATTGACCAGAACCTGTTCGATCAGCACCGGGTCCACCTCGGCCGGGGCCATGTCAGCGGGGATCGCCACCTCAACAGGCTGATCACGCAGCGCACCTCGCAGTCGATGGCGGGCTGCACCGGCAAGTTCACGCAGATCGACCGTGGTGGTGCGCGGCTTCAGCGCGCCGTGACCCAGCCGGGTCATATCCAGCAGGTTCTGGATATAGCGGTCCAGCCGTTCACCCTCTTCGCGAATGGTATCGACCAACTGGGCGCGGCCATCGGGCGCCAGCCCGGCCTGACCCAGCCCCTCGGCTGCGCCGAGGATCGACACCAGCGGCGTGCGCAGATCGTGGCTGACCGAGGAAAGCAGCGCGACGCGCAGGCGCTCTGTCTCGCTCAGCACCCGGCTTTGCGCCAGATCATCGGCCAGCCGCACCCGCTCCAGCGCCAGCGCGACCTGATCGGCCAGCGCCTCGACCAGATGCCGGTCGCCCGGGGCGGGTTCACGCCCGTCGGCATAAGTCAGCCCCAGCACACCGATACGTCGCTCTGCCGCCGAAAGCGGCAGGAACAGCCAGCGCGAGGCAGGCAAGGTGCCCGATCCCCGCCCCGCCGGTTCACCCTTGTCATATGCGTAACGCGCAGCCGAAGTTTCGCGCGGCTCCATCCGGTCTTCGGGCGGGAAGGCACCGACAACGGCCAGTTGCCCCGCATCATCGGGCAGCAGCAGGATGGTTTCGCATTCCAGCACGGCAGCGACATGGCTGACCGCTGCCCAGACCACATCATCGACCGAAGCCGCCGCCGCCGCGCGGCGCGAGAAATCGTAAAGCTTGCGGGTGCGGTCAGAAATCGCCCGTTGCAGGATGGCCCGGTCCCGCAGCCGGGCCGCCAGATTGCCGGTCAGGATCGAGGCCGCCAGGAACAGCAGCAGCGTCAGGAACTGGCCCTGGCTCCAGATCCTCAGCGAGAAGCGCGGCTCCGTGAAAAGAACATTGTAGACCAGAAAACTGAGCACGGCCGCCGCGACAGAGGGCCAGCGCCCAAGCCGGGCTGCGACAGCGACGACCATGGTCATATACAGCAGTGACAGGCTGAAAACCGGGATAAAGCGGTCGGCCAGAACCGCAAGCAGCGTGGTTGCCGCCACCGCCCCGGCCACCAGCGCGAAGTTGCGCCCGGCATCGGGCAAAGAAGGGCTCGCCGCGCGTGGGGTCCGGCGGCCGGGGCTATCCTCGTCGGTCACCAGCGTAAGCTCGAACCGGGTCGCACCGCGCAGAAGACCCGCCACCACCTGTTCCTGCGGACGGGGCATCAGGCGGCGGGCCAGAAACCCGCGGACGGGCGGACGCGGAACCACGATCCGGCGGACATTGTGGCGGCGGGCAAAATCCAGCAACTCTGCCTCTGCCGCGCCGTCGGCCTGCAGAACAGTCACCTCGGCGCCCAGCCGTTCGGCAAGCCGCAGGGCGGGGCTGGTGCTGTCTTCGGCGCGGGCCTCGGCGCGCAGGCTGGTCAGGGCGACGGCCAGCCACTCCACCCGCGCCCGATCGGCCGAACGTTTGGCGATCCGAACCGCGTCGCGCCCGATCGAACCTTCCGGCAGCACGACGAGAATGCGCTCCTGCGTGGGCCACGGCCCCTCGATCGCATGGACGGCCATATGCTCCTGCAACTGGGCATCGACCCGGTCGGCTGCCGTCCGCATCGCCAGTTCGCGCAGCGCCGTCAGATTGCCCTTGGCGAAGAAATTCGCCACAGCCCGCGCGGCCTGATCCTGAACATAGACCTTCCCCGCGCGCAGGCGGGAAATCAGCTCGTCCGGCGAAAGATCGATCAGCGCGATTTCATCGGCGGATTCCAGCACCGAATCCGGCACTGTCTCGCGCACGCGTACCCCGGTGATCCGGGCCACGGTGTCATTGAGTGTCTCGACATGCTGCACGTTCAGGGTAGTATAGACATCGATCCCCGCCGCCAGCACATCCTCGACATCCTGCCAGCGCTTGTCATGCTGCCCGCCGGACAGGTTGGAATGCGCCAGCTCGTCGATCAGCGCCAGATCAGGCCGCTGTGCGATCAGCGCCTCAGTGTCCATTTCCTGAAGGATGCGGCCATTGTGATAGACCGGACGGCGGGGCAGCACGTCCAGCCCGCGCAACATCGCCTCTGTCTCGGCCCGGCCATGGGTCTCGACCACGCCGACCAGCACTTTGGTGCCCTCGGCCGCACGGCTGCGCGCGGCCTGAAGCATGGCATAGGTCTTGCCGACCCCGGGCGCCGCACCCAGAAAGACCTTGAGATGCCCCCGGCCTTCGCGGCGGGCGGCGGGCAGAAGGGCCTCTGGCGTGGGGCGGGCGGGGTCGGGCAAGGCGCGCTCCTCAGTTCGTGCCAGCAGGCGGCAGCGGCAGGGCGGCGTCAAGAGCCAGATTGAGCCGCAGCACATGCACACGCGGCTGGCCGTAAAGCCCCAGCCAGGGCGCCTCGGTCGCGGCCGTGATCAGCGCCAGCACATCGGCCACCGGCACGCCCCGCGCGGCGGCGATCCGGGCCGCCTGCCCCTGCGCATTTTCCGGCGACACATGCGGATCAAGCCCCGAGCCAGAGGCTGTCACCGCATCAACCGGCGGCGATACACCGTTTTCCGCCTGCCATGCCGCACGCCGCGCGCCAATCGCGTCGCGCAAACCGGCCGAGGCAGGACCAAGGTTCGATGCACCCGAAGGCATGGCCCCGTAATCGCTGGCCGACGGACGGGGGTGTAGGTACTCAGGCCGCGCGAAGGCCTGCCCGACCAGATCAGACCCGACAGGCAGACCATCGCGGAACACGAGACTGCCGCTTGCGGCACCGGGCGCGACAAGCCGCGCAATCCCGGTCATGGCCAGCGGATAGGCCAGCCCGGTCAGCAGGGTCATGGCCAGCAGCAGGACGAAAGCAGGGCGAAGTTGGGTCAGCATGACAAATCTCCGTTCAGGCCAGACCGAGGGCGGACACGGCCATGTCGATGGCCTTGATCCCCAGAAAGGGCACGATCAGACCGCCGAGGCCGTAGATCGTCAGGTTCCGGCGCAACAGCGCCGCCGCACTGCCGGGCGCATATTTCACCCCGCGCAGCGCGAGGGGGATCAGCGCCACGATGATCAGCGCATTAAAGATCACCGCCGCCAGAATGGCGCTTTGCGGGCTGGACAGACCCATAACGTTCAGCACACCCAGCCCCGGATAGGCGGCGACAAAGATCGCCGGCAGGATGGCGAAATATTTGGCGACATCATTGGCGATACTGAAGGTGGTCAGCGCGCCCCGGCTGATCAGCAGTTGCTTGCCCACCAGCACCACCTCGATCAGTTTGGTCGGATCACTGTCAAGGTCGATCAGGTTCGCCGCCTCCTTCGCGGCTGGTGTGCCCGAGTTCATCGCAACACCCACATCGGCCTGCGCAAGCGCGGGCGCATCGTTCGAACCGTCGCCACACATTGCCACCAGCCGCCCGCCCGCCTGTTCCCGGCGGATATAGTCCAGCTTCATCTCGGGCGTGGCCTCGGCCAGAAAATCATCTACCCCGGCCTCGGCGGCGATGGCAGCGGCAGTCAGGGGGTTGTCGCCGGTAATCATCACCGTGCGGATCCCCATAGCACGCAGTTCGGCGAACCGTTCGCGCACGCCGGGTTTCACCACGTCCTTCAGATGGATGGCACCCAGAAGCCGGTCGCCCTCGGCCACCAGCAAGGGTGTCCCGCCGGAGCGCGCGATTTCATCGACCCGCGCCCTCAGCGCTGCATCCAGCCGGTGCCCGACAAACCGCTCGACGGCATCCACGGCACCCTTGCGCAGTGTTCGACCCGGCAGATCAACACCAGAAAGCCGTGTCTCGGCGCTGAACAGGACCGGCTGTCCCCCGGCCTCCGCAGCGGCCAGTTCCGGCTGCATCCGGCGTGCGAGGTCGACGATGCTTTTGCCCTCGGGCGTCTCATCCGCCAGCGATGCCAGACAGGCTGCGTGCACCAGATCCCACTCCGCCACGCCCTGTGCGGGAAGGAAGGCATCAGCCATGCGGTTGCCGAAGGTGATCGTGCCTGTCTTGTCCAGCAACAGCGTATCCACATCGCCCGCCGCCTCGACCGCGCGCCCGGATTTCGCGATGACATTGGCGCGCACCAGACGGTCCATCCCCGCGATGCCGATGGCTGACAAAAGCCCGCCGATCGTCGTCGGGATCAGGGTCACGAAAAGAGCGGCCAGCGTAACCACCGGGATCACGATGCCCGAGTAGCGTGCGAAAGGGTCCAGCGTCACGGTGACGATGAGAAAGATCAGTGTCAGCCCGCACAGCAGGATGTTCAGGGCGATCTCGTTCGGCGTCTTCTGACGTTCTGCACCCTCGACCATCGCGATCATCCGGTCCAGAAAGCTTTTGCCCGGTTCTGCCACGATGCGCAGGATCAGGCTATCAGACACGATCCTTGTGCCGCCGGTGACCGAGGAGCGGTCGCCCCCGCTCTCACGGATCACCGGGGCGCTTTCGCCGGTGATGGCGCTTTCATCGACCGAGGCAACGCCCCGGATCACCTCGGCATCGGTGGGGATCAGGTCGCCCGCATCGACGCGAACAAGCTGTCCCGCGCGCAAAGTGGCCGATGGCACAAGGCTTGGCTCAGGGCTATCCTCGCTGGCCAGCAGTTTCACCATGGTTTCGGCCTTGGTGGCCCGCAGGCTGTCGGCGCGTGCCTTGCCGCGCCCTTCGGCCAGGGCTTCGGCAAAATTGGCGAAGATCACGCAGACCCAGAGCCAGAAGGCGATTTGCAGCGTGACACCCCAACCGGGCGCGCCGGTCATCAGGTCACGCAGCGCAAGAATTGTGGTCAGCGCCGCAGTAACAGCGGTCACGCAGATCACCGCATTGCGGATCAGGGCGCGGGGGTGAAGCTTGACAAACGCGGTCTTCAGCGCCGCCGGATACAGCCCGGACCGGGCGGTGGACGGGATGGACATGGGATTGAATCCTGTCAGGGGAAAAGGCGGCCGCGTCCCGGCCGCCCGGAATGTCAGTCGCTTTGGCCAGCAGTCAGCGCGGCCTGTTCGGCGATGGGACCAAGCGCCAGAACCGGAAAGAAAGTCAGGGCGCCCAGCACCAGCACAGTCAGCACCAGCAGCAGGACAAACAGCGGCCCATGCGTTGGGAAGGTGCCTGCCGTCACCGGAGCGCGGGATTTCGCGACCAGCGATCCGGCGATGGCCAGCATCGGCAGGATGATCGCATAGCGCCCCATCAGCATGAGAAGACCAAGCGCCGTCGTTTGCCAGGGCGTTGCCGCGCCAAACCCGGCGAAGGCCGAACCGTTGTTCCCCACGGCCGAGGAATATGCGTAGAGGATCTCGCTCAGGCCATGCGGACCCGCTTCTTGCAGCGAGACAAGCGCGGCGGGGACCGTAGCCGAAAGCGCCGCCCCGCCCAGGATGCCCAGCGGCATCGACAGAAAGGCGAGCATGGCCAGCGTGACCTCGCGCCCCTCGATCTTGCGACCCAGATATTCCGGCGTACGTCCCACCATCAGGCCCGCCAGAAACACAGCCAGCACGACGTAAAGCAACATACCGTAAAGCCCTGCCCCCACGCCGCCAAAAATCACCTCGCCCACCTGCATGTTGACCAGTTGCACCAGCCCCGACAGCGGCATGAAACTGTCATGCATTGCATTGACGGACCCGTTCGAGGCGGCGGTGGTCGCAGCCGCCCAGAGGGCCGAGAGGCCCGCACCAAAGCGCAGTTCCTTGCCTTCCATGTTCGGCCCAGCGTTCAGCACGGGATTTCCTGCCGTCTCGGCCCACCAGATGATCAGAAGCCCGGCAACGAACATGAGGCCCATAGCCGCGAAGATCGCCCGGCCCTGCCGCCGATCCGCCGCCATGCGCCCGAACAGGAAGCAGAAGGCGACCGGGATCAGCAGGATCGAAAAGCATTGCAGCATGTTCGACAGGATCGTGGGATTCTCGAACGGATGGGCGGAGTTCACACCGAAGAAACCGCCGCCATTCGTGCCCAGTTGCTTGATTGCAACCTGCGCCGCCACCGGCCCTCGCGGGAGTATCTGCCCGGCGCCCTCCAGCGTGGTGACATGGGCAGCCCCCTGTAAAGTCTGCGGCACGCCTTGCAGCACCAGCGCAAATCCGAGGATCGCGGCCAGCGGCAAAAGCACATAAAGCACCGACCGCGTCATGTCGGCCCAGAAATTGCCCAGCCCCGCACCTTTCGGCCCGGTAAAGCCCCGGATGACCGCCACACCCACCGCCATGCCAGTCGCGGCAGACACGAAGTTCTGCACCGTCAGCCCGGCCATCTGCGACAGATAGCTCAGCTGTGTCTCGCCGGAATAAGCCTGCCAGTTGGTGTTGGTGACGAAGCTGATCGCGGTATTGAAGGCCAGATCCGGGGGCATGCCGGAGATGGCGGCAGGGTTCAGCGGCAGCACGCCCTGCAGGCGCAGGATCGCGTAAAGCGCAAGAAACCCGAGGCCGTTGAACGCCAGAACCGCCAGCGCATAAGCCTTCCAGCCCTGCGCATTGTCGGGCCGGATGCCCGCCAGCCGGTAGAACCTCTGTTCCACCGGCGCCAGAACCGGCGACATCAGGTTGCGGCGCCCGGCAAAGACGCCGGACATATGCGCGGCCAGCGCCCAGCCCGCCGCAGTCAGAACCGCGCAAAACAGGGTATATCCAAGAAGATCCTGCATGATGCCCCCGTCAGAACCGGCCGGGGCGGATCAGCGCCAGCACCAGAAAGCCGAAGACCCCAACAGCGGCTGCGAGGCCAAGGATGATGTCAAACATGGATACCCCCTCAGATCCGCGCGATCAGAAAGGTGAGGCCGGAGAAGGCGGCAAACCCGCCAAGCCCCAGCGCAAGATAAATCAGGTCAGCCATTGCAGCTCTCCCCCAAGGGTTTACTGGCAGAGCTTCCTACGCCGGCCCGCAAAGGGGCTATTCGGAAGTGTCGGGTGCAGCGTAAAGAACGCGTGAATCCGGCCAGCGCAGGCGGCTCATATACAACAGGTAAACACGCTGCTTCCGCCCTCCATTGTTGCCGCCTTGCCGACCGGAGTTCCTTTGCAATTCGGCGCGTTTGGCGGCACCAGCGTCGAACCAGCCCTGATCGGCAGCTATCTGTTGATGATGGCGCTCGTCGGCTCGCATGCCTTCAACGTTGCGCCCGTTATCGCATCCGTCGTTCCGTGAGGCGCGCATCTTTTCCGTTCGCGGATGGCCAGCCGGATCGAAACCTGCTTCGTCGCTTCCTCAAGCGCCATCAAAGAATGGTCGCCTCCCCACCGCTGCGCTGCATCTCCTCCGAGATGAGTTCGGCCAGCGGCATCAGGGCATAATCCTTGAAGGCCAGCGTCGGGCCATGAAACAGCTCCAGCGCATGACAACGCTCGGTCAGCGCCGTCACCGGCGGCGCCCCGGCTGTGGAAAAGCGCGCATAGGCACGGGCAATCGCTGCCCGTGTCGCGGACCCGGCTTCAGGCCGGTCGTCAAACAGTGCGATCAGCGCCGCCACCAGATCGGCAAAGGGCAGCGCCCCCAGGGCCAGCGCGCACTGAAGGTCCGGGGCGGGAAAGTTTTGCGGCATGTAAAGCCCGCCATCCGGTGCCGTGCCCCGCGTCAACAAGGCCCGCAGCGGGACGGGTGCCGCGTGGCCGCGCGTGCTTGTAAAGATCATAGCTTCTCCTTCCCGGCGACAAGGGTCATCCCCTGCCCGCGATCGCGTAAAAACAACAGAAAGTCCGGCGATGCTTCCCCTACAGGCACGGGCGAGTGCAGATCACAGGCGCGTGCCTGAAACGGACCAGCACCATCCAGCTCACGGGCAATCCGTTCGGCCTGACCCGCCTCTCCGATGATTTCAAGCAAGACCGGCATCGGGATATCCCTTCCTTTCCGGCAGAATACCGGCCCCACCCGCCGAAAATCTGCAATCTTTTAGCCAGTTCCGGGCTTTTCCCGCGCAGATGCGACAACCTGCGCGGCGATGCGGTGTCACCCCCGATTCAGGCAGATGGCGCGCGGCTGGGTCATCTCCTCATAGGCAAACCGCACTCCTTCGCGCCCCAGACTGCCATATTTGAACCCGCCAAACGGCATGGCATCAAAACGGTAATCCGAACTGTCGTTGATCATCACACCGCCAGCCTCGATCCGTTCGGCTGCCGCCAGTGCGGTTTCAAGGCTCGCAGTGAAAATCCCCGCATGCAGGCTGAACGGGATCGCATTGGCGCGGGCAATCGCCTCCTCGAAATTATCGAACGGCTCCAGCATCACGACCGGCGCAAAGGCCTCTTCCTGCCACAGCGCCGCCGCATGCGGCACACCTTCCAGCACGGTCGGGGCATGCAGCGCGCCCTGCCGCTGGTGCCCGCACAGGACTGTCGCCCCAAGTGCCACCGCTGCCTCTGTCCGCGCGGCGATCAGACCTGCCGCCGCCTCCGAGATCATCGGCCCCATATCGCTGTCCTCTGCCATCGGATCGCCTGTCACCAGCGCCCGTGTGGCCGTGACAAAGCGATCCCGGAAGGCCTCATAGACCGGGCGGGCGATCAGCCGCCGCTGCGCGCCGATGCAATTCTGCCCTGCCGCCCAGAACGCCCCCGACACACAACCCGCCACCGCCTTGTCCAGATCGGCATCGGCCATCACGATCACAGGGGCATTGCCCCCAAGGTCCATCGCCAACTTTTTCAGCCCCGCCGCCGCTGCAATCGCCCCGCCGGTGCGGAAGCCGCCGGTAAAGCTGATCATCCGCACATCGCGGGCCGACACCAGCGCCCGGCCCAGCTCGGCCCCGCCGATCATCGGCGTCACCACCACCTCCGGCAAACCGGCTGCAACCAACGCATCCACCAGCGCCAGTGCCGACAGCGGCGCGAGCTCCGACGGTTTCAACAGAACCGCGTTGCCTCCGGCAATGGCCGGGCCAAGCTTATGCGCCACAAGGTTGAGCGGATCGTTGAAGGGCGTGATGGCCGCAATCATTCCCAGGGGCTCACGCGTGAACCAGCCCTGACGGCTTTCCGACCCCGGAAAGGCATCAAAGGGGATCACCTCGCCACCCCCGCGACGCGCCTCATCCGCCGACAGGCGCAACGTGTTCACACAGCGCGCCACTTCCTTACGGGCCTGCCGGATGGTCTTGCCCGCCTCCAGCACGATGCGCCGGGCAAAGATTTCGGCGTCAGCGGCGATCTGCGCCGCCGCCCTGTCCAGAATGGCGGCGCGGGCATGGCGGGGCAAGGCCCGCGCCACCCCGGCCCCGATCCGCGCCCGCGCCAGCAAGGCCGGCAGATCGGCGACCTGGGTTTCAGGAACATCCGCCAGCCAGGCTCCATCAAAGGGAGAGCGGACTGCAATGATCGGGGTGAGAGTCATCTCGCGCGGGGTGAGCGGGGCTTGCAGCGTCATTCTGCGGCCTCGCAGCATTTGACGGCAACCCCGTCGCGATGCAGCGCGATGATATCCGACAGGATCGCATAGGCGGTTTCCACCCGTCCGGCGCCCGGACCCGAGATCGTCACATCCCCCAGAAGATCGGTGGTAAAGGTCACCGCATTCACTGCGCCGCTGATCCCCGCCAGTGGATGCGACAGCGGCAGGCATTCCGCCTGCACCTGCGCCGTTACCTGACCATCCGCCTGCCGCATGGCAGAGCCGATAAGTTTCCAGCGCCGCCCCTGCGCCGCCGCCTCGGCCAGATGCGCAGGCGTAATGGCAGTGATCCCGGAACACTCTACCTGAGCAGGCAGAAGATCAGCCCCCAGCAGCTCATTTGCCAGGATCACGACCTTAAGCCGCACATCATGGCCCTCCACATCCGCCGTCGGGTCGGCCTCGGCATAGCCTGTGCCTCGTGCAGCGCTGCCGCGAAATTCAGCCCCGCCTCCATCCGGCCCAGAATGAAATTGGAGGTGCCATTCAGCACGCCCTTGAATCCGGTGATCTGTGATCCCGCCAAAGCCTCACGCGCAAGGCGCAGCACCGGCGTGCCGCTCATCACGCTGCCTTCGCATTCGAACCGCAGGCCAAGACGGTTGGCCTGTTCCGTCAGCGCGCGGGCTGCCAGCGCCACCGGCCCCTTGTTGGTGGTGACGACATGGCGCCCTGCCGCCACCGCCGCGCGGCAATGCGAGATGGCAGGCTCCCCCGTCTGCGCATCGGTGAAAGTGGCCTCGACCACGATATCGGCCGGGGCGTCACGCGCCACGATCAGACTGCGCGGATCGGCACTGCCCCCCGAAAGAGCCGCAAAGCCACCCGGCTCGAACCGGGTCCGGGTCAGAACCCGCGGGTCAATGCCACCCGGCGCAATGATCGAGCCCAGTGTCAGATCGCTGACCCCGACGATCATCAGCCGAAAGCCAAGCTCGCGCTGCCAGACATCGTTCCGGGTGACGATCAGTTCGGCCAAAGCGCGGTTCACGCCGCCAAACCCGATCAGAGAAATGCTGTAGGTGGTGGCTGTCACGATGTCGCTCCCTGCTGTGCATGCCTGAACCAAGGCTGGCCTGCTGCCACCGCTTCCACCACCTGGCAGTCACACCAAACTGCGGCGCATTTTGCGCAGCCGATGCGCAGAAAGCGCAGCGGTGACGGATCGCCCTGCCGATTCATCCAGTTCCATCGCATCTTCCCGCCGGCTCTGTCCGGCCCTTCGCATGCCAGATGTCTCCGGGGCTTTCGACAGAACTGCCCTGAATTGTCTGCCAAAAAAACCGGCTCGCGCGCGGCGAGCCGGAGTTTGGGCGCCCTCCGGGGAGGGAGGCAGCGCCGATAATCAGAGATCTTCCCGCGCCGGCAGTTCATGCCCGGCATCGCAGTCCACACGGGCAAAGGCCCCAAAGCCGGTATGGACCCAGTCTTTGCCCACAGATGCTGCAAGGAACTCATCGCCGTTGCCGCGACCCAGTTCGGCCTGCGGATGGTTCGGCAGTACCAGCGCCTTCATCAGCAAGAGGTAGGCTATAAAGCCTGCCGGAAAGCCGATGACGAAGGCGTATTGTGACCACCAGGCCGCAAGGCCGCCTGCAATGAACCACGCCAGCAGGCCCGCAATGTTGAAGCCCCCCGTGTAACGGTACTGTCCGTTTGAGTTGAACAGATCCGGCACGTTCAGCTTGCGACCCCGAAGCGCGTAATAATCCGCCACCATGATGCCGCCAATGGCCGACAGGAAGGCGCCATAGTAGCCGAGGAAGACAAAGAGATTGCCCAGAATTTCCCACGGGAAGCAAAGTGTACCGACAACACCTGCCAGCGCCACGCCAGTCTTGTAGGTGATGGCACGCGGCGCAAGGTTGATGAAGGTCAGCGCAGCGGGGATCAGGTTGGCAGAGTTGTTGGTAGACCACTGCGCCAGAACGACCAGAGCCAGCAGGATCACCAGCGCCATGCCCTGCGCATCGCCCTGAATCACCTCGACGGGGTTCCAGTTGCCGGTTGCGATGAACGACACCGCCCCGATCCCCGCAATCATCGCCTGCGTTACCGGCAGCGCCAGAAGCTGCGCCGCAAAGATGTTGCGGTTGCGGGCGAAGAAGCCGCGCTGACGTGTCCCGGTTTTCACAAAGCGCGTCAGGTTGGGAATATCGATGGCCAGAGTAGACCAGAAGCCCATGTTCGCAATGAACAATACCAGCAGCGACATCTGCCCTTCGGCGCGGAAGGTCCAGATATTCAGCCCGTTGGTCCGGGCAAGCCCTTCCAGCGAGAAATACATCCACACCGAAATCGCGATGATCGCAGGTGCTGCCAGGGAGGCGAGGCGCTCCACCGACTTCATTCCCAGCATGGTGTTGCCGATCTGGACAAGGCCGAACACCAGATACCAGACGAACCAGTTGGAAAAGCCCAGGAAATATTCTCCGATCCCGTTCAGCGCCAGCGCCCCCAGATAGGTCTGGATACCGAACCACATCGCGGCAACCAGCCCGCGTGACACCGCCGGAAGATGTGTGCCGTGGATACCGAAGGGCGCGCGCAGATACACGGCGAAGGACAGGCCGTGTTCAGTGCCGATATCCGCGGTCAGGATCATGAAAGCGCCTATGGCAAGGTTCGCGGCAAAGATAGTCAGGATCACCGTGGTCAGCGAAAATCCCCCGGCAACGCCGCTCGCGCCCAGCGAATAGGTGGCGATGATCACAGCGATGCCGACCCAGATCCACGCATAGCCCAGCATCCCGATGGGCCTCTGACAGGCCCTTGTGGGCAGGATACTTTCCTCGATAAGCGCGGTTCGGTCAGATGACTGCGCGCCCGTGTTGTCTGTCGTTGTCATAGTCACGTTTTCCCTGTTGTCGGGATGAGTGTTTTCTTCGTGCGCCACCTTCACGCGGGCCCGTGTCATCCCTGGATGAGAGAAGGGGCCGCATGCGGCGGCCCCTTTCGCTGTCAGCTGACTTTCTGCATGGCGGCACGGCGCTTTTCAGTCGCGGCCATGTCCACCGTTTCGGCGTCAATGTCGAGGATGACCCCATATACCTCGCGCGCATCGGCGACGGTGCAGAACCCGTCCAGCACGTCTTCCAGCACCTTTACGGGCGGACGGTTCAGCGGATCGCCGTACCCGCCGCCGTTCGGGCTGTAGTAGGTCATCACATCATTGGCCTCGACAGCCAGACCCGAGAACTTCGACGGCATCTCGCGCAGGTCTCCGGGGCGGTTCGGGTTGGTGATGGTGCAGCGGCCCACCGTTCCGTCCCGCCCGCCAAAGATGCCCCATGGCGCATCCGTGTGCCGTTCGGATTCGTGGGTGATGAAGGCGGTCGTCAGCACCCGCTGTGCCTTGACCACCCCGATACCGCCACGGAACTCGCCAGCGCCGGGCGGCTGGTCGTCGCGCAATTCATAGCGGTCGCAGATCATGGGAATATGCATCGCAAGATCTTCAAGCGGGTTGTTACGCGTATTGGCCATCAGGTTGTCAATGCTGTCAGGTCCATCCGAACGGGGACGCCCGCCATAGGCGCCTTCGTTGACCTCAAGAAACACCCAGTATTCACCGGACGGCCGCACGCCCGAATAGGCCGCGAAGCTGATCGAGGCCGAAGACCCTGCAATCACTTTTTCCGGCATCACAGGGGCCAGCGCGCGGATAATCAGGTCGATCATGCGGTTGCACTGGGTAAAGCGTGCCTCCGCGCTGGCGGGGGCACGGGGGTTGAAGATCGACCCCAGAGGCGCTGTCACCCTGATCGGGCGGAAAGACCCTTCATTCGACGGGACACGCACATCCGAGGTGGCGGCATCCAGCAGGAGCTTGCGAAACCCTGCATAAGCCGCGACCTTGGTCGACCCCTCGAAGGGCACGTTATAGGCGGTCGGCGTCTGATCGGCGGAACCCGTCAGATCCACCTCCACCTCATCCCCCCGCACGCGGACAGTGACCTTGACCTTCAGCTGCCTGTCGCGGTTGCGCCCGTCATCGTCCAGCCAGCCTTCGGCGGTATAGTCGCCATCGGGAATTTCGCTGATGCGCTGTCGCGTCATGCGTTCGGCATAATCCATCAACTGGTTCGCCGCACCGAAGACCGTTGCCTCACCATATTTGTCGAGCAGCTCGACAAACCGCTTCGCCCCCAGCCGGGCCGAAGCAATCTGCGCTTCGATATCCGCCACGAGCTGCTGTGCGGCGCGGCTGTTGCGGCGGATGTAGTTCCACATCGCGTTGTTGGGTTCACCCTTGCGGTAGAGTTTGGTCCCCGCGAAAAGCATACCTTCGGCATAGACGTCGGGCACATCGATGATC
Source organism: Gemmobacter sp. LW-1 (assembly GCF_001303875.1). Lineage (NCBI taxonomy): Bacteria > Pseudomonadati > Pseudomonadota > Alphaproteobacteria > Rhodobacterales > Paracoccaceae > Gemmobacter > Gemmobacter sp. LW-1. The sequence goes on from NZ_LJSC01000043.1 coordinate 183,565, forward strand.
AGGCCCGGCGTCGCGGCGCCGATATCGACATGGTGCGCCGTGTTGCCCGCGAACCCCACCAGCCGTCCCTGATAGAAAACAGGCACCACGATGGCGAGGTCGGGCGTATGACTGGACCCGAAATAGGGGTGGTTATGAACGACCACATCCCCCTCGTACCATGTGTCATCCTCCAGCGTTTCGGCGATGCCCCGCAGATAGCCGGGGATCGACCCGATATGCATGGGCGTCGATTCCGACTCGCACAGCGTGTTGAAGTTCACATCAAACAGACCCGCACCAAGATCCTGGCTTTCTCGGATGATCGAGGAAAAGGACATGCGATAGAGGACGTGCCCCATCTCTTCCGCAATGGTTTCAAAGCTGCCGCGGATCACCTGCAGCGTGATCGGATCGACGGTGATGACATCAGGATTGGTCATGACATTCATGGGCGTGTCTCCTTACGCGCCGATCAGGCGGATGCGCGTGTTCCCGTAATCCAGCGTCTCAGCCACATAGCCGGGCGGGACGAGGGTCGTCGCGTTGTGCTGGTGCAAGAGCGCCGGTCCCGGAACGCGGTCACCCGCCAGAAGCCTCGTGCGGTCATAACGCGGGGTTTCCAGCGTCCGGCCATCATCAAAGGTCGTCGGGCGCACGAACATCAGCGCACGGTCGATTCCGGAGCCGTCGGTCCGAGGGATTGCCGGGATCTCGATCCTGCGGACCGCAGCGGACCCGATGGCCCGAAGCGTGATCAGTTCCACTTCGGCCTTGCGGTAGCTGTAGCCATAATCCTGCTGATGCTGGTCGTGGAAGCTGTCGGTGATGACATGCACATTCTGCCGGACAACCGGCCCTTCGGGCATCACCGCGCGCAATTCGAAACCCTGCCCATGATAGCGGCATTCCGCAATCACGGTGATGGTCTGCTGGTCGCGTGGAATGCCGTCATTGTCCAGTTCTGCCTGAACCCGGTCCCGCAGGGAGGCGACGGCAGCATTGATGCGCACAAATTCCGCCTCTCCCGCCTTCAGCAATTCGACGATCACCGCTTCGGTGTGTTCATATTGCAGATCGGTCTTCAACAGCCCGACCGCGGCGGTGATGCCAGGCGCGACAGGCACGATCACGTCCTTGCAGGACATCGCCTCGGCCAGCGCGACACCATGCAGCGGACCCGCCCCGCCAAACGGCATGATCGAGAATTCGCGCGGGTCGATGCCCCGGGCGACCGAGTTTGACCGGATCGCCAGCGCCATGTTGTTGTTGATGATACGGATGATTCCCAGCGCCGCCTCCTTGACCGTCATGCCCAGCGGAACGGCAATCTTTTCCTCTATCGCTTTGTGAGACAGGCTTGCATCCAGCTTCAGATCGCCCCCCAGCGCCATATCTGGGTCCAGCCGTCCCAGCACGATCTGTGCATCGGTCACAGTGGGTTCGGTGCCGCCTCGGCCATAGCAGGCAGGCCCCGGTTCCGATCCGGCCGAACGCGGGCCGACATGGAAAGCCCCCGCCTCATCGATATAGGCAACCGATCCGCCGCCCGCACCGATGGTGACAAGGTCAATCATCGGCGTCAGCACGGGATGGCCTGACACATAGGTGTCGCGCGGGTTCATGATCTTCACCGCGCCCGCAGGAATGGTGGAAATATCTGCCGAGGTTCCGCCGATATCGACGGTAATGATGTTGGCTTCACCCGCCATCGCGCCTTCGGAAGCGCCGCCGATAACCCCGCCCGCCGGGCCGGACATCAGGATGCGAATGGGCCGCCTCGCGCAGGATTCGACCGTGGAAACACCTCCATTCGACTGCATGATCCGAAGCTTGGATTTCACCCCCGCCTCGCGCAGCCGCGAGTCGAGGTCACGCAGGTAGAAGGCGGTCTTGGGTCCGACATAGGAATTCATCGCGGCGGTCGAGAAACGTTCATACTCCCGCATCACCTTGGCAACCTCGGACGACAGGGTGACATAGGCGTCGGGCATCTCTTCCAGCACGATTTCCCTGGCCCGTACCTCATGCGCGTCGTTCAGGAAGGCGAACATGAAGCCGATGACGACCGAATTGATCCCGCGCTTCCTGAACACCGCGCAGGCATCGCGCACGGCCCGTTCGTCAAGAGGGGTCGCGATCTCGCCCGTGGGGGGCAGGATACGCTCGGCCACCGGAATCCGGTTGCGCCGCTTGACCAGGGGCTGACTTTGCCACGGCACATCGAAATGGAGAGAGAAGTTATAGGGCCGTTTGTGCCGCCCGATGTGCAGGATGTCGCGAAACCCTTCGGTCGTGATCATCCCGCATTCGGCACCGTTATGTTCGATCGTGATATTCGTCGCGGTGGTGGTGCCATGGACGATGGTTTCCACCTCGGCCGGATCAATGCCCGCTTTGCGGCAGATGCCCTGCACGCCTTCGACCACGCCTATGGACTGGTTCTTCAGGGTCGTGGGAATCTTGTGGTAGAATACGCCCTTCGCGCATTCCAGCACGAGGTCGGTGTTCGTTCCGCCGACGTCGACGCCAATTCTGGCCATTTCAGCTCTCCTGTCGTTCGCTCGCCTCTTTCGGGCGAATGGCAAATGCCGGGCCTTCCGGCCCGGCATGACGATCACTCGGCAGCGACCCTCTGCGCAGCGAGGCTGTCGATATAGGCCACGCATTCATCGACGGTGTGGACGTCACCGAACTTGGCGTCGATATCGAACAGATTCCACGCCACCGCGCCCGGTACGCGGTCACCGATGGCTTCCTTGACCGCGATGGTGCGGAAGCCGTCCGCAATGCCGTCGCAGATGGTCTGACGCACACAGGCGCAGGCCGTCACGCCGGTCACGAGGATCGTATCCACATTGTTCGCCCGAAGGATACCCGCCAGTTCTGTGCCATGGAAGGACGAGGCGCGTTTCTTCAGCAGGGTATATTCGCCATCGACCGGCGCAATGCGGCTGTCGATCGCCCACAGATCCTTGTTCTTCAGATCCACCACATCGACAGGGATCTTGTTGTGCCACAGGCCCATGTCGGTGAAATCGGCTTTGCGGTCGGTGATTTCGTAGGCCGTGGTCACATGCACGACCGGCAGCTGCGCGGCGCGGAAGGCCTTGAGCAGTTTCTGCATGCCGGGGATGATCTCGTTATCCATCTTCTCCTGATCGCAGGTGAAGGGATTGCCGGGACGGGTCCAGGCGTTGGCGAGGTCGACGCTCACCAGTGCAGGACGCCTGCCAAAGCCCACGCGGCGCTGGAAGCCACGCTGCTGATACAGCTTGCTGGCCGTGTCGAAAGCCTGCTGCAACAGCCGGTCCAGTTCCTTTGCGTCAACATCGCTCATTCTAGTCTCCTGTCATCCTCTGATGCCGATCACGCACAAGCGCAATCGAATGTTCCGAGCTGCCGACGACCTTGGGGAGCTTGGGTTCGGCGGCCCTAAAACAGAATTTGGCAGGCAGATTGACGGCTGTGAAATGACGCTTCATCCTTTATTGATGCATCATTTGCATCACTCAAATCACCGCGACGAACGGGACCAATCGCATGAAGACACTGCCTGGCCTTGAAAACATCCAGACATTTCTTGCCCTTGCACAGGACCTGAATTTCCGGCGTACGGCAGAGCGGCTGAACCTTGACCAATCGGCCCTCAGCCGCCGCATTCAGAAGCTGGAACAAAGCCTCGGCTTCCGCCTGCTGGACCGGACGACACGGGAAGTCTCGCTGACGCAGGCGGGCCAGAGATTCTTCACCGACAACTCCGAATTGCTGCGCGGCTATGATGAAGCCATTCAGGCTGCCCGGCGCCTCGCAGAAGGCAAGTCCGGGCTTTTGCGTATCGCCTACATGGCATTCGCCGCGACCGAGTTGATGCCCTCGGCCGTCCTGCGCTTCAGGCGGGCGCATCCCTATATTGATGTCCGGCTGGAATACATCCGCACGCAGGGCCAGAAGATCGCCCTTGCAAACGGAGAGGTGGATGTCGGCTATATGATCGGTCCCTTCGATCACCCGGATTTCCACGCGCTTCAGCTGACGTCCGAACCGCTCTATGTCGTAACTCCCCGCAACCATCCGCTTCTGTTACGCCCCAAAATCGTCCCTTCAGATTTCGCTGACCAGCCGGTCATCCTGGGCAACATGCGGGAATGGGAAGAATACCGCTGGCGCCTGAACGATCTGTTTTCGGCCGAGGGCATTGCTTTGAACGTGGCGCTTGAAGCGTCAAATACCCTGGCTCTCAACGGCCTGGTGGCTGCCGGGCTTGGTATAACAATCTATCCCGAAAGCCTGATCGGGTTTCTCGGCCGCGCCGTAGAAGTCCGGCAAATCATGCATCCGTCGTTCCGCAGCCGGACGGTGCTGGTCTGGAAACGTGCAAACAAGTCGCCTCAGGTGCAAGCCTTCGTTCAGGTGGCAAGGCAGATCGGGATACAATCTGCTTCGCCGTAAAGCCGCAGTCACCCGACGCAGATCGTCGGGCACCGCATCCCGCGATATGACGGGACTGTCATCCAGGGTACTTTGGCCGGGAAAATCGGCACCGCGCCTGTCGTCGACCCTCTTACGCACCGCTCCTGCGCTCAGCCGCGCCAGTTTTCCAGCGCGTCCACAAAACGTGTCAGCCAGGCATTCGTCTGATGCCCGTCGAGCACCCGATGGTCGATGGTCAGCGAGACATAGGCCATCGGGCGGATCTGGATGGTGTCGATCCCACCAACTTCGCGTACGACAACACGCTTTTCCAGCTTGCCAATCCCAAGGATGGCAGACTGTTGCTGGTGAATGAGGATTGGCGCGGCGAGCAGCGAACCTGAGACCCCGTGGTTCGAGATGGTGAATGTTCCGCCCCGCATATCCTCGGGGGTCAGCCTGCCCTCACGCGCGCGGCCGGTCAGATCCTGAAGCTGTGCGGCCACCCCCTGAAGCGAAAGATCCTGTACCCGGCGCAGCACCGGCACCACCAGTCCGCGGTCGCCCAGGGCTGTGCCGACACCGATATTGATGTCGCTGAACAGCTCCAGATGGCTGTCATGCCAGCGGCTGTTGACCTGAGGTACGGATTGCATCGCCTGTGCCGCCGCCAGAACGATATAGGCAGTGTAAGACAGCGCGATGCCCTGCGCCTCGAACGCTTTCCGGTGGGCGGTGCGATGGGCCATGATCGCGCTGAAATCCGCCTCGAACACCGCTGTCACCTGCGGCGCCTCGCTGACCGATTTCTGCATGTTGCGGGCAATGGCCAGCCGCATGGTATCATGCGGCACGCTTTGGCCCTGCAATCCCGGCGCGGGTTTCGGCCGGGGTGCCGGTGAGGCGACAACGGGTGCGCTGGCTGCCGCCCGGTCCACATCGGCCCGCGTCAGCCTGCCGCCCCGGCCCGAGCCGGTGATCGCCGCCGGGTCCAGCCCGGTTTCGGCCAGCGCTTTGCGCACCGCAGGCGAATGCCAGCCCGACATATCCGGCTGATCCGGCGCCGCCTGCGGTTGCGGCGACGCCACTTCGACCCGAGCGTCAGCGGTATCTATCCGCGCCAGCACCATACCCGGAGTCGCCTGACTGCCTGCCGAGACCAGAATTTCCGCCAGCCGTCCGGCCACGGGTGCGGGCACCTCGACCGAAACCTTGTCGGTTTCCAGCTCAACCAGCGGATCGTTCAGCGCGACCTGATCGCCCACTGCCTTCAGCCAATTGGAAATCACCGCCTCAGTGCCTTCCTGCTCCAGCGGGACAAGAACATCGATCATGTCAGAACCCCATCAGATCTTCGAGCTTCGCCCGGATCGCCGCCACCGAGGGCACGGCCCAATTCAGGAAAGCCGGGTTATGCGGGCTGGGAATATCGGGCATGGTCAGACGCTCCACCGGCGCATCCAGCGCGGTGAAGGCTTCCAAGGCGACCACCGCCGCAATTTCTGCGCCAAAGCCGGCGGTTTGCAGGTCTTCATGCACGATCAGGCAGCGATGGGTCCGCGCAACCGAGGCCAGAACCGCGGCGCGGTCCCATGGCATCAGCGTGCGCAGGTCGATCACATCGACCGACAGGCCATTCGCGGCCTCAAGACAGCGATCCACCATGCCGCCCCATGTGACCAGCGTGGCCCCCCGCCCTTCCGCCACCAGCCGCGCTTTGCCGAAGGGCAGACCGTAATCGTCACCCGGCCAGGGGCGCCGCGCCCAGGGGTGATCCAGCATGGCGCGATGTTCCAGAAAGATCACCGGATCATTGCCACGCAAGGCGCTGCGCAACAGACCCACCGCATCCTCGGCATTCGAGGGCGCCGCCACTTTCCAGCCCGGGCTGTGGATGAAGGCGACCTCGTTGGTCTGGCTGTGCCAGGGGTCGCCACATTTGAAGAACCCGACCGGCATCCGTACCACCATGGGCGCAGCAAAGCGGTTGTTGGTGCGCCAGCGCATCGAGCCGCAGTCGTTCAGCTGTTCTGTGGCCGGTTCGGCATATTTGCGGAACTGGATTTCCGGCACCGGCAACAGACCCGCCAGCGCCATGCCGACCGCCCGGCCGATGATACCTTCTTCGGACAGCGAGGTGTCGAACACCCGCTCGCCTCCGAACTTGTCCTGCAAGCCCAGCGTTACGGCGTGAACCCCGCCCTTCGGCCCGACGTCCTCGCCAAACACCACCATGCGGGGATTGGAGGCAAGCTCCTGCTCCAGTACGCGGCGGATGGCAGTGACCATGTTCAGCCGCTGGCCTTCGGGCCGGGGCGTGTCGGACATCGGCGGCGGCTCCCAGCCAGCGGGGCGCAAGCCGCCCATCTGCTGCATTTCGCCATCATCAAAAACATGCCGCAACACGGTGGTCGGCTCGGCCACCGGACGCGCCTCGGCGGCAAGGCGCGCGGCTTCGGCGGTTTCGGCGGCAGTCTGCACCGCCGCTTCCCACTCTGCCGCAGTCATCCGCGAAGGGACGAGGAAGGCCTTCAACTTGTCCCAGGGGTCGCGGGCTCGCTCGGCCTGCACCAGCTTTTCGGATTTGTAGGCCTGCGTATCCTGAAAGCTGTGGCCTTGCAGGCGCGGCACGGTGAGGCGAAGCATGGCGGGCGCACGTTCCTCGCGCACATAGGCCACCGCATCGGCCGTCAGTTGCGCAGCTTCCGCCGGATCGGTGCCGTCGCCCGCAAAGATCTTCAACCCCTGCCATGACGCAAGATTGGCTGCGATATTGCCGCCCGGCGTCTGCATGGTCGAAGCGACGGAAATGCCGAAACCGTTGTCTTCGATATAGAACAGCATCGGAAGGCGCTGCGTAGTGGCCATGGTCAGCGCCGACCAGAACCCGTTGGAGGCAACCGAGCCATCGCCGCCCAGAACGACGGCAATCGAGCTGCCATGTTCGGCGGAACCCAGCACGCGGGCATGAAACTCCAGCGCCTGCGCCCAGCCTGCGGTCGGCGTGTATTGCGCGCCGACCCCGCCGCACATCGGCAGGGCGGTTGCACCATTCGGGTTCGGATGGTTGAACACCACGCCAATATCGCGCCCGTCGGAATAGCCCCCTGCCCGGCCCATCGCCGACCCCAGCGCATCTTCCGGGTCCACCCCCAGCGACAACAGAAGCGGACGCGAGCGGTAGTAGCCGCAGACCGCGTCATGCCTGCCGTCCAGCCGCAGCCCGAGAAGGATCTGCGCCATGTCGTGCCCCCGCGCCGAAAACTGGTAAAGCACCTTCTTTTCCGGGACGAGGCGGGTTTCCTCCATCGCGTCCAGCGCGCGGCTGAGCGCCATGTGTCGCAACACCGCCTGCCAGTCCACCGCAACATCGGGCGCATTGCGCCGCATGATCCTTGCCGTGTTTCCTGCCATCGCGCCCTCCTTCATCCTTGAAGGATTCTACAGCAGGAAACGCGAAATTTTCTTTCATATCTTCCAAGATGCAGGATAAATTCGATACAGACAGTTCACTCAAGCCATGAATACGAACCATATGACCCAGATAGATGCGATGGATCGCAAAATCCTTGAAACCTTGCAGCGCGAGGCCGGCCTGTCCAATCAGGACCTGGCCGAACGGATCGGATCTTCTGCCGCATCCTGCTGGCGGCGTGTGAAGGCGCTTGAGGAAGCGGGGGTTCTTGGCCCCGAAATCCGACTGGTCGATCCGGCCCGGCTGGGCCGCGGGCTGGATATCTTCTGCCAGATCCGGCTGAACGCTCAGACCCGCAAGATGCGCGCCGCCTTCGAGGCGTTCATTGACCGGCAGGAGGCTGTGATCGAATGCTATTCGATCAGCGGCGACTGGGATTATCTGCTGCATATCGTGGCGCAGGACGTGGCAGATTATGAACGGGTGCTGATGCACGGGATTCTGGATCACGAGGCGATCGCCAGTTCCTCGTCGATCTTCGTATTGCGGCGGGTGAAGCACACCACCGCCATCCCGGTCTGACCGGGCGGGTCGCTCCGCCCGGTCATGCCTTGTGTCAGAACCGTTTCGATAGGGTCAGTGTCACTTCACGCCCCTCGCCCCGGATGCAACCGACCGATGCATCGCAGGTCGCCGCATAATCCTTGTCGAAAAGGTTGGTCACACCAAGCGCGGCGGAATAACCCTCCCAGTCATAGCGCAGCGCCATATCGGCCAGAACATATGAATCCACTGACCGGGTATTCGCCGTATCGCCCCAGGTTTCACCGACATAGCGCAGACCAGCCCCGAGGCTCAGCCCCTCGGCCTTGCCCGCGAAGGCGTAATCCGCCCAGATCGAGGCCTGATGCCTGGGCGCCAGCGGAGTGCGGTTGCCCGCATCGCCGTCATTCGATTTGGTGATCCTGGCATCAAGATAGGTGTAGCCTGCCACCACCGACAATTGTTCGGTGACCTGTCCGCGCGCCTCAAGCTCCACGCCCCGATGCCGGACTTCGCCGGTCTGTACCGAGAAGCCGGGGTTGCCGGGGTCCGAGGTCAGCACATTGGTCTTGGTGATGTCGAACAGCGCCGCCGCGAATTGCAGGTTGCTGCCTTCGGGGCGATAGCGCAGACCGACCTCGACCTGCTTGCCCTCGGTCGGCCGGAACTGCTCACCGCTGAAGCTGCTGCCGATATTCACCGTAAAGCTTTCGGCATAGCTCGCATAGGGCACGAAGCCGTTGCCCAGATCCCAGGTTGCACCGATCATGCCGGTGGTGGCAGTATCGTCCTGCCGGCTGGTGGAGCCCGACAGATGGTTGTCGGTGGTATTTTCCACCCACGACCGCCGCAATCCGCCGGTCACCGTCACCCCGTTGGAAAACCGGAGATGGTCCTGCAGGTAGAGGCCCTTCTCGATCACCTTGGTGGTGTTGTCCTGATAGATGCCGGGCGCGGTCACCACGAAATCATAGGACGGATCGCTGACCGGCACGGAATAGCTGTTGTCCCAGCCCATCCTGCCCGAAACCTCGCGCCGCGACAGGTCGATACCGAAGGTCAGGATGTTCTCGCCCCCCGCGAGGGTCGAGCGATACTCAAGCTGCGTATCCAGCGCGGCGGTCTTCGCCGTCTCGTCCACCGAGAAGGCCGCGAAGTTCATCGTGTCGTCCGAAGGCGTGTAATCCGGCAGGATCATCCCGTTGAAATAGATGTGCCGGTAGTCGGTGGTCTGCCGGGCATAGCGAAAATTCTGCCGCAGCTTCAGCGCATCGTTGAAGGCATGTTCCGCCTGCCAGCCAATCGAGGCCTGTTCGGTGTCGAAACGGTTCCACGGATGCTGGGCATTGGTGAAGGAAGCGGGCAGCTCTCCCTTTTCCGCCGGATAATCCTCGCCCGCGACCGGGATGAAGCTGTTGGGCGCCAGCCGGTCGCGCTGGATGTGCCCAAGGAAGGTGACCGATGTGCGGTCGGTCGGCGCCCAGGTCAGGCCAAGCGCCAGCAGATCGCGGTCGTCGCGGGTGTTCTTCTCGGCATTGGCCCCCTCGCGGGTCAGCGCGGTCAGACGCCAGGCGAGTGTCTGATCCGCGTTGCTGCCGCCGGTGTCCAGACCCGCCTCGACCGTATCATGCGAGCCATAGGACAGACGCGCCTCGGTAAAGGGGGCAAAGACCGGCCGTTTGGTGATGATGTTCACCATGCCTGCCGCATCATTCGACCCGTACAGCACCGAGGACGGCCCCTTCAGCACGTCGATGCGCTGCACCATGAACGGATCGACCTTGAAGCCCGAAAAGTTCATCGCCTTGTTCAGCAGGCCATCCCGGTAGATACCCGAAGTGCCCAGATCAAATCCCCGCAGGGCAAACTGGTCATAGCGGTCATCCACCCCCCAGACGGATGCCGTCACACCCGGCACATAGGCCAGCGCATCCTCGATCTGGACCGGGTCACGGTCTTTCAGTTCCTGCTCGGTCACCACGCCAACGGCCTGTGGCACTTCGGTCACCGGCACGCCAGCCTTTATGCCGGTCGCGGTTTCGCTGACAGTATAGCCCGTTCCGCCCGAGATCGCGCCACCGTCCCCGCCTTCAAGGTAGATCGTGCCCAGCCTGACGGCCTCTTCAGCATGAAGCGATGCGGGGGTGAAAGCCGCGCCGCAAAGGGCAAACGCGAGCAGCGGGCGTCGGCAGCGGGAAAAGATCATAGGTCCTGACATGACGGGTCCATCCGGGCAGGGCCGCGAGCATCAGGGGCGGGGAAAGTCCCGGCAGGTCACGGCGCGAGGTCTGAAAGCGTGCGGGCACGCGGGTTCCTGCCGTGGTTGCGCCGGGGCGCTGCCTTGGTGGGGCGGTTGTGGTCACCCCTCACGCAAATGTCAAGGCGCGCCGGGCATCTCTGCCGGACCCGCCGGGATGGCTGTTGCCGCATCGCCATCCACCGCTGCGGCCAGCATCGGCACCAGACGCTCCAGCGCCCAGTCGATCGACAGCGGAGACTGGAAGCTCATCGCCCCCGTCATCATCTGGTCGGCCCAGATCGCCCGCCCTTCCCGTGCCACCCGCAGATTGCGCCAGGTCGGCAGCGCCTTGATCTCGGACTGCATCGGACCATCCACAAGCCACAGCAGGACATCCAGATCAAACAGATCAAACCGTTCGGGGCTGACCATGAAATTGCCGCCCGCACTCGCCATGTCGTCAAAGGCAGGCGGCGTCAGGATACCGAACTGGCCAAGCAGACGGTTCGCCCCGTCACTGGGGCGATAGCCGATGATCTGTCCGTCGTTGAAAAAAGCGGCCGTGCCGCTCAGCCCGCGAAACTCAGGGTGGCTCGCGACCGCATCAGCGATCCGCGCGCCGGTACGGGCGATGACGGTTTCTGCCGCCGCCTCCCGGCCTGTCGCGCGGCCGATCAGGCGCAACTCCTCTTCCCAGGGCGCCCCCCAGGCCGGATAGCCCTCGGGTCGCCCAACCACCGGGGCAATCTCCGACAACAGGGCGTAGGTCTGGGCATCCATCGGGGCGAAGGTCGCCACGATCAGGTCAGGTTCCATCATCCAGACCCATTCGACGTCGATTTCAAACCCAGTCTGCACCTCGGGCCGTGCCCCGAGCGCGATGCGCGCGGGTTCCGCCCAGGGCCAGGTCGCATAGGGGTGGCCGCCGAACCATTCATGCACCCCTACCGGGGCCAGCCCCAGCGCATAGAGGAAATCCTGTTCGTGGTAGCCGACCGATACGATGCGTCGCACTTTGGCCGGATCGACCGTGATTTCGCCGAAGGCATGGCGCAATTGCACCGGATCGGCCTGCGCGCGCGGCGCGGAGAACAGGCAAAGCAGAAACAGGAGGCAGAGGGCAGGCAGCAGCCGGGGCATGGTCGACCTTTCAGTTGACGGAATGCCTGGCGACGGGCTGGGGACAGGACCGGGCTACCGTGATCTCCGGCGCGGGTCAAGCGAAGGGGTTGACCCGCGCCGTCCGGGCGGGCATGGATCATTCCGCAGTCAGCACGAAGCCAGCCGCCCCTCCTTCCCCGCGCAGGTTTTCATCGTGCTCTCTTCCGTACTTCCGCAACGCTCCGTCCCCCCTGCCCTGCCGTTGCTGTGCGCCGGGGTTGCCGTGGTGTTCGTGGCGGCGCTGTGCCTGGGCGCACAGGATTATGGCCCCGGCCTGCTGTGGCAGGCGCTGGTCGCGCGCGACCCGAAGGATCTTGCGCAGGCCGTGGTGGTGGAGATGCGGCTGCCCCGCGCACTGGCCGCGCTGATGATCGGGGCGGCGCTGGCAGTTTCCGGCCTGATGATGCAGGCGCTGACGCGCAATCCGCTGGCCGATCCCGGCCTGACCGGCGTCAACGCGGGGGCAGCACTGGCCGTCGTCGCAGGGCTGTGGTTTCTGGGTCCGATGGGATCGGCCGCGACCGCGGCCTTCGCGCTGAGCGGGGCGGCCGCTGCCGCCCTGCTGGTGCGGTTGCTGGCCGGTTCCGGCGGTGGCACGCTGCGGCTGCCACTGGCGGGCGCCGCCTTCGCAAGCCTCTGCCTGTCGGTCGTGTCTTTCGTCGTGCTGATGAACCCCGAGGCCCGCAACCTCTATCGCTTCTGGATGGTGGGCTCGCTTGCGTTGGCCGATACCGGGCGGCTGGCCGCTCTCGCGCCGCTGGGCCTTGCGGGCATCTGCCTCGGCCTTGCCGTTTCACGTCAGGTGGAATCGCTGATGCTGGGCGAGGATCTGGGGGCCGCCCTTGGTCTGCATCCGGGCCGGGTGCTGAGCCTCGCGCTGGCCGCCATCGCGATGACATCAGGGGCGGCGGTCGCCATCGCGGGGCCGGTTGGCTTCATCGGCCTGATTGCGCCGCATCTGGCGCGGAGGCTGGCATCGGGCGCGGGGCTGGGGGCCACAATGCTTCTGGCCTGCCCGCTGGGCGCCGGTTTGACCCTGCTTGCCGATATTGCCGGGCGCAGGCTGATGCGCCCCGCAGAACTGCCGCTGGGCATCGTTCTGGCGATGATCGGGGCGCCGGTGTTCATGCTGCTCATCCGGTCGATCCTGCGAAAGGAAGACTGATGCGGCTTGTTCTGATGCTTCTGGCACTGGTCGCCCTCGCGGGTCTGGCATTGGCCGCCGGGCGAAGCTGGCTTGGGCCGGTCGAGGTTATGCAGGCGCTTTTCTCCGGTCCCGAGGGGGTGGGACGGATGCTGTGGTCGCTGCGGCTGCCGCGCCTGATCACCGGGCTAATTGCGGGCATGTGCCTTGGCGCGGCGGGTCTGGTGTTCCAGACACTGCTTCGCAATCCGCTGGCCTCGCCCGATGTCATCGGACTGACGCAATGCGCCGCCTTTGGCGCCGTGGCGGCGCTTATGGCGGGATTACCCCCGATGGCAGGCGCATGGGTGGGGGCGGTTTCGGCCATCATCCTGCTGGGCTGGTTGGCCGCACATCCGCGCGAAGGGCTGGCCCCGCGCGCGGTCGTGCTTCAGGGGCTGGGCCTTGCCCTGCTGGCCGGAGCGGGAACCGAGGCACTGATCCTGCGGGCGGGCGACGGCAATGCCTCGATGGCGATGGCCTGGCTGACCGGCACGCTGAATGGCGCAGGCTGGCCCGAGGTGGGCCGCGCGCTCTGGCTGGTGCCGCTGCTGGCGCCGGTGTTTGCCGCGCGGCGCATCCTTGACCGGCTGGAACTGGGTGATGATCTGGCCCGATCGCTGGGCCTGCGGGTCGGGGTGTTGCGCGCCGCGCTGGGTCTGCTTGCCGCATTAGTCGCGGCGGGCGCGGTGTCACTCTGCGGGCCGCTTGGCTTTGTCGCGCTGGCGGCGGGGCCGGTATCGCGCTGGCTCGCACGCAGGCGCCCCGACCCGTTTCTGGCAGCACTGGTGGGCGCCGGGTTCGTGACGCTGGCCGATGTGCTGGCACGCGGTCTGGCCCCCGCAGCGCTGTTGCCGACCGGGCTTTACACCGCGCTGATCGGCGCACCGATCCTCCTGGTCGTATTGCGCCGCCAGATGTCTGACAAGTCGAGCTAGGAGACCGCCATGCCTTTCGCCGTGCAGGATCTGACCCTGCGGCTTGGCCGCACCGAAGTGCTGCACGGGCTGAGCTTTGCCCTGCCACAAGGGGGGATCACCGGCATCATCGGCCCGAACGGTTGTGGCAAGACCACCCTTCTGCGCTGCCTCGCCGGATTGTTGCCGCCGGAAAGCGGCAGCCTGCACCACGCGGGCCAGCCCGTCGCCAGCCTGACCCACCGCGACCGCGCGCGACGCATCGCGCTGATGCCGCAAAGCGCCATCGCACCGCCGGGCCTGACTGTCCGTCAGCTGGTCGCGCGCGGTCGCACACCGTGGTTGCGGGCCTTTCGGCCAATGACCCGCGCGGACGAGGCCGCGGTGACGGGGGCGCTGGACGAGGTTGGGCTGACCCCGCTTGCGGATCGCGCGGTCGAAAGCCTGTCGGGTGGGCAGCGGCAAAGGGCCTGGATTGCGCTGGTATTGGCACAGGCCTCCGGCACGCTCCTGCTGGACGAGCCGCTGAACTTTCTGGATCTGCCGCATCAGGCCGGGCTGGTGCAGATGCTGCGGCGTCTGGGAGAAAGCCGCAGCGTTGTGATGATCCTGCATGACCTGACGATTGCCGCGCGGCTGTGCGACCATGTGCTTGCACTGCGTGACGGGCGGCTGGTGGCCAGCGGGCCACCGTCCGAGGTGCTGGCCGATGGCCCGCTGCGCGAGACCTTCGGCATCGGCTTTGACTGCCTGCACCTGCCGGGCAGCGGCGGTCCGGTGGTGCTGCCCACGGGGCTTTGAGCCTATTCCGGCACAGGCTCCGGGCGCAAAGGTGCAAGCTGACTGTGCAGCCGCGCGATGATCGCATTGACCCGCGCCGTCGACAGGCCGAATTCGGCCGCGAGACGGTTCTGCGGCTCGCCCAGCAGCCGATGCCGCAGGAACAGTTCACGGTCGCGGGGCGGGCAGTCCCTGAGCCGGGCGTCAAGCTGGCGCAGGGCTTGCCGGCCGGCCAGTCGCGCCTCGGGATTGTCGATGCTGGTCGCGGGTTCTTCCTGCGTTCCCGTCACCAGATGACGTTCGCGCCGCAGCCGGTCAATGGCAAGATTGCGCACCATCCGTCGGGCGAATTGTGTGGGCCGGTCGATCCGGGGCGGGTTGCTGCGGTCAAGGCAGCGCAGCATCGCCTCTTGCACCACATCCTCGGCGCGGTCGGTCGCGCCAAGGATGCGGATGGCGTCGCACAGCAGCATTTGCCGCTTGTCGATCATTTCCTGCAAGAGATGGGCAAAGGACGAAGGCAGGGCCGGTGCAGAACGCACGGGCAGCGGGGCGACAGAGGTCACAGCCAGACTCCACGGGCAGGGCCGTCCGGGGAACGGACGGCGAGGCGGTTGCTGTCTGCCGACGCTCTGCGTGGGTGGATACCGCCAGATTGCACAACCTCAGGCTGCGCTCAAGCCCTTATCCAGCTATTCCGCTGCCAGAAGCTGCCCCCGGTGCGCCGCTTCGACCGAAGCGGCGATTTCCTGCGCACGCACGGCCAGAACGGATAGCAGCGTATCCGACAGACCATGGGTCTGTTCGCTATAGCCCTGCACATGGATCGCCGGAAGGAACCCCGGCCGCATCGGCAGGCGATACTGCCGGTCGGGCTGCCCGCACTGCATCCACGAGGCAAGATCAGTCAGGCCAAGGGTTTCAGCCTCGCGCCGGTAGCCGGTGCACAGGATCACATGGTCATAATGCCGGTCCTGCCGCCCCTGCGGGGTCTTCAGTGTCAGAGCCAGCCCCGCCGGGCCGGGCCGGAGGCCCGCCACCGCCGTATCACGCCGCAGTGCAAGCCGTTCTTCGCCGATGACCGACTGTTCGTAGAGCAGGCCATGGATCTGCTGAAGCAGGTCGATATCCGTCACCGCATAGTTGGTCGCCGCGAAATCCTGCCGGAACGCCTGCTGCTGCCGGGGCGTCATTCCGAACAGAAGATCAGTATGCGCAATGTCAAAGATCTCATTGACGAAGGGGCTGTCATCCGCCGGTTTCAGCGCATGCCCCCGCAGGATCAGATCGACCGAAAGGCCCGCCGGATGCGCGGCCAGCGCGGCAAAGATTTCAGAGGCGCTTTGCCCGCCGCCGATCACCGCGACGCTTTGGCCCGGCCTCACATGGGGCAGCACGGCATGGGTGAAATCACTGGAATGGCTCAGCCCCGGCACGCCCTGATGATCGGCGAAAGGGGCGGGCCAATGCGGTGCCCCACCGGGCGCCAGCACGATCTGCCGCGCCAGGCGGGTGGTGACGCGGCCACATTCGTCTTCGGCCCGAATGCGCAACAGCGTGATCTGCCCCTGCCGGTCCACCGGCTCGATGGCCGTCACCCGCTGGTCATAGGCGCAGATGGTGCCCAGCTTTGCCGCCGCCCAGCCGAGATAATCGTTGAACTCCACCCGGCTGGGGAAAAAGCTCTTGCGGTTGACGAAGCGTTCCAGCCGCCCCCTTTCGTGCAGGTAGCTGAGGAAGGAAAACCCCGAGGCGGGATTGTGCAGCGTGACAAGATCCTTGAGAAACGACACCTGCATGTCGGCACCGGGGATCATCATGCCCGGATGCCAGGCAAAGCCGGGCCGCGCCTCAAGAAACAGCGCGTCAACCGGGCTTTGACGTTCGTGCAGCGCAATGGCCAGCGCAAGGTTCGACGGGCCGAAGCCCACGCCGATCAGATCGTGAATGGTCTCGGTCATATCTGCCTCAAAGTAACGTGGCGGGGGACAGGCGCAGCGGCATGCCGTCGGTTTCCGGCGGCCTGGCCCAGAGCCTGCTTTCAAAGAAGTGCTGGCGATCAAGCTGCACCAGCGCGGCGCGCTTGTGTGAAAAGTCGAAATCGCGCAGCCGGGCGAAACCGCCGCGCATCAGATTGCGCAATTGCTGCACATGGCTGGCCTTCGGCTCGCCCAGAAGGCTGCGCGTACGCGGTTCGGCAAGGAACATGTAATGCATCAGCGAGGGCAGCCAGGCGGTGACATAATCGGCGCCGCGCACATCTTCCTCGCCGATCAGCACATGCCAGCCCCGATCCCATGCGCCACAGTCGTGCACAGCCCCGAGCCGGTTCTCGCGCGCCCAATAGAGCTCGAAATAGGCAAAGTCCCGGCCGTCCAGTGCCCCGATGACCGGCAGCATATGTGAATCGGCAGCGAGGCGCGCAATGTAGGCGCGATGATCCTCAAGCGTGCCCGCCTCTTCAAAGAAGGCCGCGACGCGGGGATCGTTCTGCCAGCGATGGAAGGTCGGCAGGTCGCCCATATGCAGGGCCCGCAGCGTGAACCACTGGTCCAGCCACGGAATATGGCGGCGATACAGCAGCCCCTGCGGCTTGGGCGGACGCAAGGGGTGACGGCCGTGCGGGCCACGGCAGAAAAGTTCGGGCCATGCCGGGGCCGGGTGCATCAGCCAGCGGTCAGGCACCTGCCAGAACAGCGCCGGAAACACCGCCAGCGTGCCGTCGAAGGGTACAGCGATCCCGCGTTCGGTCAGGTCGGGTGCCAGCCGCTCCCATCCCGGCCCCTCCAGCAGGACCACCGTTTCATCGCCCGTCGCGGTCAGAGCCTCGAAGGCCGCGAGTGCGGTGGTCAGGCCGCCTGCGGGGGCCGCAAGCCGCAGGCGACCCGCCCCGTCATCGGCCAGTGAAAGCACCTCTTCCACCGGGTCGCCGATCAGGATGCGGTCTCCGTCGCGCCGCGCGAGGAGAGGAACAGGAATAGCGTCGAAGCTCATGAATGATCCTTCGGATTTGCAGGGGTCATACCCCTGTGACGCGCGACGCCGGGGGATATTCACCCCGCGCGGCGATTTTCATTGCGGCGCCCCCAGCGCAAAGACGCAGTGCAGCGCCCGGTTCACCGCCACCGGCAGAACAGACATATGGGTTTCACCTGCGTAAGTTTCATAGCGGACAGCCAGACCCAAAGCGGCAAGATGAGCGGCCATCTCCTGCGCGGCCGCGATGGTGCGGGTTGTCGCCTTTTCCGCCAGCCGCCTTTCGGCATCCGGTGCCGCACGCTGGAACGGCGCCAGATCGTCGCCTTCCCATTCGCCCGCTGACAGAAGCACCACCAACCGTCGTCCGGCGGGATCGAAGCCGTCGCGGTGCGTCAGCAGGAAGCTGTTTTCCCAGGTGATGGCCGGGCTGGCCGCGATCCAGTGGGTGAAGGCATCCGGTCGGGTGAACAGCAGCCAAAGCGCGAAAAGCCCGCCGAAGGAATGGCCGAACAGCCCGGCGTGCGCCGGATCAAGTGCCACGCGGGTTGAAAGGAAATCGCGCAGATCCTCCAGGAGAAAGCGCGCCATCTCGGCCCCGCCGCCGGTTCTGACCTCCGGCGTATCGGGCCAGAAGGGCGGATAGCTGGCGCCGGGCGGCGGCCCCAGATCCCAGCTGCGGCGAAACGGGTCATAGGCGTCATCGGTGGGATAGCCGACCGCGATCAGCACGCCCCAGCCCAGATTGGTGCCGGTCGGATAGAAGGCTTGCGCCCGCATCGCATCGACCGCCGTGCCGATCACCGCATTGCCATCCGTCATCAAAAGCGAAGGCCAACCCTCCGCCGGAGCCTCGCCCGGAGGCACCCAAAGGAACACCCGCCGTACGACGCCGGTCACGCGGTCGGCCAGATCGAACCAGCGGGCGCCGCCGCATTGCGCCAGGCCCTCGGCCACCGGGATCACAGCCGCGCCTCGTCGATGGCTGCCAGCACATCGGCGACAAGCGCCCCGGTCTCCTCCAACCCTGCCGCAAAACGGATCGACCGCCCGCTGACCCCGAAGCGCCGGAAGGAATTGGCGCTGCCCGCCAGGTCCAGCGCGGCCTTAGCCGGGATGATCAGGCTTTCCGGCCCGCCCCAGCTGACGCCGATCTTCGTCAGTCGCAGCGCATTGGCAAAACGGGGGATGTCGATAGTTTCGGCCAGATCGAAGGCGAACAACCCGCCGAACCCCAACAACCCGGCCCGCCCCGGATGGGGATGGAAAGCCGGGTGCCGCAGGGCAGTCACCTCGTGGTGGTCAGACAGCGCCCGCCCCAGCGCAAGGCCGTTTTCCATATGCCGGGCCATGCGCAGATGCAGGCTGCGCATCCCGCGCAGGACGAGCCAGGCATCTAAAGGCGACATCTTGCCACCAAGGTAGTGGTAGGCTTCGTGATTGATGCGCTCGATCAGATGCTTCGGCCCGGCCACCAGCCCGGCAATCGTGTCACTGTGCCCGGCAAGGTATTTGGAGGCGGCATGGATCACGAGGTCGATCCCCGCCTCGGCCGGGCGCTGGTACAGCGGCGTGGCCCAGGAATTGTCGATGACCGAGATCACACCTTCCGCCCGCGCGGCACGGGCGATCACGGGCAGGTCTTGCAGGGTAAAGGTCCAGCTTGTCGGGCTTTCAAGGTAGAGCAGTTTCGCGCCCGGCAGGGCGGCGATCACCGCCGCGCTGTCGCTGCCATCCACATAGGTGGTGGTGACACCGAATTTCTTCAGCACCACCTCGAACAGCCGGAACGCATCGGAATAAAGGTTTTCCACCGCGACAACCCGGTCGCCCGACTGTACGAAAGGCATCACCGCCGCCGCAATCGCGGCCATGCCCGAGGCGAAGCCTCGTGCGGCTTCGGTGCCCTCCAGCCCCGCGATCAGGCGCTCCAGCTCTGCCACGGTCGGGTTGTTGCCGCGAGTGTAGATGAACCTGTCAGAACTGCCGTCGAAAACCGCCGCCATCTCCTCGTAGCGGTCGAAAAGAAAAGAGGAGGTCTGGAAGATCGGCACCGATGTGGCGTGATGCGGCTGGGCGGCGGCGGCAAGCAGGGCTTGGGTCAGGTCGGGTGATAGGGGCGGCAGATGGGTCATGCGGGGGCTCCGGTCAGGGGCACGCGGATCACGCGCCAAAGAAGAACAAGCGCCGCCAGACCGGCAAGCCCGGCAGCAAGGGAAAGCGACAATGGCAGGGCAAGGAAGCCGTGCTGCGGGACCAGCACGGCGAGCAGCGGAAGCAGAAGCCAGCCCCAGGTGGCGAGACCAAGCGCCAGCGCGGTTCCGGCGCGTTCGGTCGCTTGCAGCAGGACCTGCGCCACCGCCCGCAGCGCCATCAGCGGCAGGGCCGGCAGAAGCAGCAGCAAGGCAGGCCGCGCCAGCGCCGCCGTTTCCGGCGTAGCGGCGAAAGCCCGCAGCGCCAGATCGGGCACCAGCACCAGCAGAACCGCCGCAACGGCGGTGGCCCCCGCCGTCACCGCAGCCAGACGCCAGACCGCCCGTGCCAGCCGCCCGGTATCGCCCCGCCCGGCGGCATGGGCCAGCACGGCCTGCGCCCCCAGACAAAACCCCTCGACCGGCAGAACCGCCAGTGTCAGCAACCGCAGCACCATACCCAACGCGGCAAGCCCCTCCACCCCGGCCTCCATCGCGGCGAGGCGATAGAGCAGCAAGGTCGCGCCGGTGGTGGCAAGCAGTGCCAGTGCCTCGGGCGCGCCGACCCGAAGGACGGGGCCGATCCGGCGCCATGCGGAAGAAGGCAGATGCAGGCGCACCGACCCGCGCCACGTGTGGAAATACCAAAGGTATACACCCAGCGTCACAAGCTGCGCGATGATCGTGGCAAGGGCCGCGCCTGCCACCCCCCAGCCCGCGCCGAAGATCAGCAACGGATCAAGCCCGAGGTTCAGGCCGAAACACAGGATCAGGCTCTGCAGGCTGAAGCGCGCGTTGCCCTCGCCAATCGCAATGAAATCACACAGGATCTGCACTGTGCCCAGCCCGGCGGAAACCGCCATCAGCCGCAGATAGATGTCTGCCTGCGGCCTAAGGTCGGCCTCTGTCCCCAGCAGGGTCAGCAATGGGCCCCGCGCCAGAAACAACACAACCGCCGCCAGCAGCGCCAATCCCAGACAGAGGCCCATGGCGGCAGAGGCAATTTGCCCGGCCTCCTCCCGCCGCCCTGCACCAAGGCGCCGCGCGATGGCGGTCGCGGTGCCCGCCCCCAGCCCGACACCAAGTGCCGCCGTCACCCCGGTGAGCGGCAGCACAAGGCTCACCGCGGCCAGTGCCCCGGTGCCCAAATGGCCCAGATAGGCACCATCCACACTCTGATGAACCGCGTTGATTGCAAGTCCCGCCATCGCGGGCAGGCCGCAACGCCAGAGCGTTCGGGTCAGGTCAGGGGCGCCAAGGTCTGTCGCGGTCATCGGTCATTCACAGCTGTTTCATCGTCAGGACGGAAGAGCCGCGCGAAAATTCACCTCGCGCCGAAAATATTTGCCGCAGATGTGAATTATCCTCCCGGCCCCACGTCATTGAGGCGACCGAGATGCACGAGGGAGTAGCATGACCCGTTCTCTGACTGCCGGTGGCGACTGGCATATCGTCCGCAATGGCGAGGGCCGCCATTCCGTCTGGCCCGCCCTGCTTCCGCTGCCCGAAGGGTGGATCGCGGAGGGTGCCAAAGGGACGCGCGATGCCTGCCTCGCGCAGATCGAAACCCTCTGGGCCGATCCGCGCCCGGTTGCGCTGCGGAAGGTGATGGACGCATGAACGACCTGCATCCCACACCCGCACAGAACGGATTTGCGCTGACAGCAAAAGAGCGCCAGATCCTTGCCCATGATCAGGTGGGTGAGCTTGGCCCCTTCGCGCGGCCCGATCTGGTATTGCACTTTCCTGCCCGTTTCGGCGGAGCGACCCTGACGATGGCGGCCGAAGCGATGATTGCCGCGCATCCGGCCTTCAGCGCAGAGTTGCTGCGCCGGCCGGGCGGCGAGGTGTTGCGTCTGCAATCCGCCCGTCCCCGCACCGAGCTGCGGCGGCACGACCCCGCCACCGACCCGGCAGCCCGCGCCGTTGCATTGCTGGCCGACCGGCACCTTGCGCTGGACGCGGGGCCGCTGGCCACGGTCGATCTTGTTCCGAGCTGTGGTGGGACACATGCGCTGGCCATCGCCCTGCATCCGATCCTTGGCGATGCGGCGACGCTGGCCGCGATGGAGCGGACGCTGTTTGCAGCCCTTGCCGGACAAAGCCCGACACCGCTGTTGCTGGGCGCGCAGATGCCGGAAAGCGCACCCCGGGCAAAGATGCAGCGCTGGCGGGACCGGCTGGGCCAGGGCCATGCCCTCGCCCGGCTGCCGCAGCGCCATGGCGGGTCGGAAGGCAGAGTGCGGTTGCTGACCACGCACCCCCTTTCGATCCCTCTGCCCCCGGCAGAGGCAGAACATATCCTGGCCACCGGGTTTGCAGCCCTGCTGGCCCGCTACTGCGGACAGGACAGGCTACGGTTCGCACTCGGGCAGCCCTCGCCCGATCCTGCGCGGCGGGGGGAGGATCTGTTGCCACTGCTGGTCAGCTACGATCCGGGCGAAGGCTTTGCCGCTTTCGGTGACCGGATCGCGGCGGCTATCGACGGGGCGCGGGCCGACGCCCTGCCCTCGGAGCTTCTGGTGCAGGACATGCTGCGCCATGCCGGGGCAGACCGGCATCCGCTGGGTGCGCTGACTCTGCATATATGGCCGGCCAACCCGCTGCCGGACGGTGTGACCCGGATCACCCGCCCCCGGCCCGCCTCACAGGGCGAATGCGTGGTTCTGGCCGAGGTGGCGGCAGACGGGCAGGTAACGCTCAGCGCTGATCATGCAGAAGGGCTGCATGAACCGGCGCTGATCGCGCGGTTGCTTGAACACCTCGACCGCCTGCTGGCTGCGGTGCTGACCGATCCGCAGCGCCCGCTGGCTCTTTTTCCCCTGCTCAGCGATACGGAACTGGCCGGTCTGTCGGCCCCTTATCCTGATGACACCCCGGCCGATCCGCGCGCCACGCATGAAATCATCGCGGCCCATGCCGCACAGACGCCCGACAAGCTGGCCATCATCTGCGGGCCGGACCGGCTGAGCCACGATGCCATGAACCGGGGGGCGAACCGGCTGGCACATCGGCTGCTCACGCTGGGCGTGGGCGCCGAGGTGCCGGTGGCCATTCTCGTCGAGCGCGGCGCCGAAGCGGTGATCGCGATCCTTGCCACGCTGAAGGCTGGCGGCGCCTATATTCCGGTCGAGCCGGATCACCCCGCCAGCCGCAACCATCACATTCTGACTGATGCGGGGGTTCGCGTCGTCCTGACCCGCCGCCGTTACCGGGATCGGCTGCCTGCCGGGCTTGCGGCGCATGTGCTGTGCCTTGATGACCTGCCGCACGGGGATTTCCCTGACACCGATCCGGCAGTCACGATCCATCCCGACCAGCTTGCCTATGTGATGTACACCTCCGGCTCGACCGGCAAGCCAAAGGGGGTGGCGGTCGAACACGGGCCGCTGAGCCTGCACAACCAGACCACCGCCCGCGTCTATGAGATGAGCGCGGAGAGCCGCGAACTGCCCTTCCTGCCGTTTTCGTCCGATGGCGGGCATGAACGCTGGATGGTGCCGCTTATGATGGGCGGTTCCGTCGTGATCCCCGACGGGCCACTGTGGACGCCGGAGCAGACCCTGGCGGCGATGCGGGAACACGGCTGCAACAATGCCTCTATCCCGACCACCTATCTGCAACAGCTTGCCGAATGGGCCGAAACGACGGGAGAGGCACCACCGATGCGGCTTTATTCCTTTGGCGGCGAGGGTCTGGCCCAAAGCACCTTCGACCTGCTGAGCCGCGCGCTGAAGGCCCGGACGCTCATCAACGGCTATGGCCCGACCGAAACCATCATGACGCCGATGGTTTGGAAGGTCGCAGCGGGCACGCGGTTCGACGGGGCCTATGCTCCACTGGGTCGGGCGGTAGGCGACCGTCGGGCCTATGTGCTGGACCCAGACATGATGCCCTGCCCCATCGGTGTGGTGGGCGAGATCCATCTGGGCGGCTCGGGCGTGGCGCGGGGCTATGTCGGGCGGCCCGGAACCACCGCAGACCGGTTTGTTCCCGATCCTTTCGGGCCGCGCCTTGGCGGGCCTGCGGGCGCGCGGCTTTACCGTTCCGGCGATCTGGGGCGCTGGCGTGAAGACGGTACCATCGAATTCCTTGGCCGGGCCGATCTTCAGGTAAAGCTGAATGGCTACCGGATCGAACCCGGCGAGATCGAGGCCGCGCTTCTGGCCGAGCCGGGCGTCAGCGAGGCCCTTGTGCTGCTGCGCGAGGAGGAGGGCGGGAAGCGGCTGATCGGCTATGTCGTCGCGCCCGCAACCGTAGCAGGCGAGGATCTGCTGGCCGCGCTGGAGAGCCGGTTGCCGCGCCACATGCTGCCGCAGGCGGTGGTGGTACTGGACAGGATGCCAACCAATCCGAATGCCAAGCTGGATCGGGCCGCCCTGCCTCTGCCGGGCCGGGTGCAGCGGAAAGCGGAAGGCGTGACCCCGGCGACAGACACCGAAGCCCGGATGCTGTCCGTCTGGCGGGCCGAGATCGGGCATGACGGGATCGGAGTGACCGATGATTTCTTTGCTATGGGCGGGCGGTCACTGGTGGCGCTGAAGGTTCTGGCCCGGCTGCGCGAGCTGTGGCCCGGTGTGGCGCTGACGGTGGCCGACCTGTTCGACGCCCCGACGGTCCGCGCACTTTCTGGCCGGATAGACGCGGGAAATGCCACAGGGCGCAGCGCCATTGCCCTGCGCGCCAGCGGCACCCTGCCCCGGCTGTATTGCTTCCCCGGATTGCTGGTTTCGACCCGCGAATATCAACGGCTGACCGATTACCTTGGGCCGGACCAGCCCGTCACCGGCTTCCTGTGCCATTCGCTGAACGAGCAGAAGGCGCTGAATGTTTCGGTCGAGGCGGTGGTGGCAGATTACGTTGCCCATATCCGGGCCGAGGCGCGCGGCGGCCCTTGCGCCTTTCTGGGCTGGTCGTGGGGCGGGCTTCTGGCCTGGGAGGCAGCGCGGCAGTTGCAGGACGAGATCGACCTGAGGCTGGTCGCACAGGTCGATGTCTGCGATCTGGGCACCGACTTCGCGCCCGGCGCCGCCCCGCAGTTCGCCCCCGGCGAACGCGCGCGGCTGAAAGCCGAGCTTGACGCCTGGCTGGCCCGCACCCGGATGCGGCCGGAATGGGACCGGCTGATCGGGCTTATGGATGCCGAATGCTTCGACCAGTTTCTGCGCTTCATCGGCAACGAGGCCGACCCCCTGCCCTTCGACGGCCCGGAAGTGTCCAGCCGCGAACATACGTTCTGGGTGCTGATCGACAATGCGCTGGTGTTTCGCAGGCACCGGCTGGCCGCGCTGGACGTGCCTGTCGCCTCGTTCAGCGCGGGGGACAGCCTCAGCCGCGGGCTCAATCTCGTGGACTGGCGGCGCCTGTCGCCGCGCGCTACAGCCTCCGAGATCGTGCCGGGCACCAATCACCTGCACATCATCGGAGACCGGCTGTTCCATGCCCGGCTGAAAGACCGGCTGGACCAGGCCTGGCAGCAGGGCGGCGCGTAAGCCGAACCCGGAGCGGCCCTGCGGCTATTGGCGCCGCAGGGCCTCGATCGGGTCGAGCCGCGCCGCAGCGCGGGCCGGAAAATAGCCGAACACCATCCCGACCACCGCCGAAAATCCGAAGGCAAGGGCCACAACTCCGGGGCTGGGAGAAAACGGGATCGCCATGATCTGCGCCGCTACGAAGGCCAGCCCCAGACCGGCCAGAATACCAACAATCCCGCCCAGCACCGAAAGCACGACCGCCTCCACCAGAAACTGCATCAGCACCTGGCTGGCCTGCGCACCAACCGAAAGACGGATGCCGATTTCGCGAGTCCGTTCGGTGACGGAGACGAGCATGATGTTCATGATTCCGATTCCGCCGACCAGCAGGCTGACCGCCGCGACCGAGGACAGAAGCCCCGTCAGCACGGAATTGACGGAATTGAGCATCGAGGCCAGTTCCTTCATGTCATTGACCGCGAAATTGTCCTCCTGGCCCGGCGCGATATGCCGCCGGTCGCGCATCAGGGTCTGGATATCCGACATCGCACGTTCGCTGGACCGGCCCGGCGCAACCTGTACCATGACGGAGGCCACATCCTGACTGCCCAGCAAACGGCGCTGCACCGTCCGCACAGGCATGATGACCATATCGTCCTGATCCTGCCCGAAGGAACCCGCGCCCTTGGCCACCAGCAGCCCGATCACCTCGCAGGAAATCGCCTTGATGCGGATTTTCTCGCCCGTCGGATCTGTCGCGCCGAACAGTGCGGTGCGCACCGTCTCGCCAATGATACACACATTGGCCCCGCTGCGGTCCTCGGCCAGCGTGAAGCCACGCCCGCGCGCGATCTGCCAGGCGCCGATGTCAAGATAGGCCGAGGTCGTTCCCGTCACGCTGGTGGTACGGTTGGTATTGCCGAAAACGGCGGTCTCCGAGGTCGAGACGACGGGCGCCACCGACGACAGGCTGTCGAGATCCTGAAGCGCCTGAATATCGGCCAGCCGGAAAGCGGGCGCGGTATTCCGCGCGCCCGGCCCCATCATGCGGGTGCCGGGGCGGAGGATCAGCATGTTGGTGCCAAGCGCCTCGACATTGGCCGAAACCTGCTCTGAAGATCCCTGCCCCACCGTGACCATGGCGATGACGGCCGCAACGCCGATCACGACACCCAGCACGGTCAGGAAGGACCGCAGCGCATTGCGGATGATGGCGGTCAGCGCGAGACGAATGGTTTCAAGCAGCATTACGTCCCCTTTGCGCGGGTCGGCACATCGCGCACTACCTTGCCATCTGTAAAAACCACCAGCCGCCCGGCATAGGCGGCCATGTCTTCCTCGTGTGTCACCATGACAATGGTCAGCCCGGCATCGCGGTTGAGCTGTTGCAGCAGCTCCATGATCTCGACGCTGCGGCGGGTATCGAGGTTCCCGGTCGGTTCATCCGCCAGCATCACCATCGGCTCGCCCGCCAGCGCACGCGCGATGGCCACGCGCTGTTGCTGGCCCCCGGACAGCTGCGCGGGGGTGTGATCTTCTCGCCCGTCCAGCCCGACACGGGCCAGTGCCTGCCGCGCGCGCGCCACCCGCTCTGCCTTGGGCTGGCCCTTGTAGATCAGCGGCAGTTCCACATTTTCCAGCGCCGTGGTGCGCGGCAGCAGATTGAAGCCCTGAAACACGAAGCCGAGGTAGTGACGGCGCAGAAGCGCGCGCTGATCCTGATCCAGCGTCGCGACCTCGACGCCGTTGAACAGGTAGTTGCCGGAACTCGGCCGGTCGAGGCAACCGATGATGTTCATCGCGGTCGACTTGCCGGACCCGGACGGCCCCATGATGGCGACGAACTCGCCGCGGCTGATGGTCAGGTCCACCCCGTCCAGCGCCCGCACCAGCGCCTCGCCGCTCCCATAGAGACGGGTAATGCCGCGCAATTCGATCAGCGGCGCGGTCATTTGGGCGCTTCGTGCTGATCGGTGATGACCTGATCACCCTCGGCAAGCTCGCCCGAGGTGATGACGGTGCGCCTGCCGTCGGAAGCGCCGGGGATCACCTGTACCTCGACCGGCACGCCCGCCCGCAACACCCAGACCGTCTTGCCACTGGCAACCCCGCTTTGAGTGGCCGAAGGCGCGGGCATGATCAAACCGATCAGCCCCCCTGCCCCGCCGCCACCCGTATCTTCCGCTATCTGCGGCGGCGCATAACGCAGTGCGGCGTTCGGCACCTGGATTGCACCCTTCGCCTCGGTCACGACGATGGTCGCAGTCGCCGTCATGCCGGGACGCAGGGTCAGATCGGCGTTGTCCACCGCCAGCACGCCCTTGTAGGTCACCACATCATCCGTGGTTTCGGGCGCATAGCGAACCTGGGTGATCGTCGCGGGGAAACTGCGGCCCGAATAGGCATCGACAGTGAAGCTGGCCACGTTGCCCACCGCGATTTCACCAATATCGGCCTCGTCGATATCCACCAGCACCTGCATGCGGCGCAGATCCTCTGCCAGAGTGAACAGCGTCGGCGCCGACAGCGAGGCGGCAACGATCTGCCCTGCCGAAACATCGCGTTTCAGCACCACCCCGGCAATCGGCGAGCGGATGGCGGTCTTTTCCAGATCGGTGCGTTGCAGTGACAGATTGGCCTCGGCCAGCGTCAAGGATGCCCGCGCCGCCTCCGTCGCCGCGCGAGCACGGTCACGGTTCGCCTCATAGGTGATGAAGTCGCTGTGCTTCACCACCCCGCGCTTCTGCAACTCGGCCTGGGTTTCATAAAGCTCTTCCGTTTCGCGCTGTGTCGCCTCGGCCTGCAAGAGCTGGGCCCGCGCCGCAGCCAGCGCCGCCTCGGCATTGGCAACCTGCGCCCGCAACTTGGTATCATCCAGCCGCGCCAGCACCTGTCCCACCGAAACCTCATCGTTGTAATCGACATCGACGGACAGCAGCGTTCCCGACAGTTCGGACGATACTTCGACCTCGGTGGTCGGCTGCACCGTGCCGGTCGCCGTGACCGTGGCGGTCAGGTCGCCACGCAGGACAGGCTCGGTCACATAGACTGTTCCACCTGAATCGGGACTGCGCCAGAGCCATAGCACCCCCGCCAAAAGGATGATCAGCAAGGGGAGCAGCAGCCAGCGCCCGCGATTGCGCCGCCCTGCCCCCGCGATCATCCGCTGGATATCCTCTGTGCCCTGATCCGGCATGCTGTCCCGCCTTCCGATGCGCCGCCCGTCGACGGCCCTTGCATGATACGGATATCCGCGCCGAATCCGTCGGTTGCCGTTCTTGTCCCGCCGCGACAAAATATCCCCGCAGGATTCGCCACCGGACCGGCCCGCTCACCTGTGGATAACTCTTGTGGATATCTTTCAGCAACACCCGCACGTCTGGCAGCAGATGGCCCTGAGGCCGCGCGTGGAGCGAGATGTTTGACTTTTTCAAGTTATATCAGCTATTTGCCCGCATGATTTCGACCACAGGATGAACTTCCTGACACGACTGCGCGCCATAGCGACGAAAAATTCTGTTGCCGCGTGACAAGTTGCGTGCCATCACTCCAGTTGTCGCATGGTTTCGTTTTTGACGCCCTTCTGCGACGAAAGAGAAAGTGGTCCGCAAAGAGACCATCGAGGATAGGATGACGAGCGACAGACTCCCCGAACCCGGCAGCATTGCCGGCATGATCAGCGCCAACGCCACCCGGCTTTCCGAGGCGCTGAACAACCATATGCGGAACAGCTTCCACCCCGGAAGCCGCAAAACGCTGCGCAAGTTTCATCCCGCCGAAGTATCGGAACTGACGGGCATCTCGATGTCCAATCTGAGAACGCGCCACCAGGAGGGCGATTTCCCGGATGTAGAGACGGATTCCCGCGGTCGCAGACTCTATTCCGCTGAAGAGATCGACCAGATCCGCGATGTCATGGCCCGCACGGGACGCAATGGCGAGACCTATCGCCCAGGTCGGCGCGAAGGCGATGGTTTGCAGGTCATTTCCATCGTCAATTTCAAGGGCGGGTCCAGCAAGACCACGACCGCGATCCATCTGGCGCAGCGCTATGCCCTGCGCGGCTATCGGGTTCTGGCCATCGACATGGACCCGCAGGCCAGTCTGACCACCATGTTCGGCTACCGCCCCGAGATCGAATTCGCGGAAGCAGGGACTGTTTATGATGCCTTGCGCTATGAAGACCCGGTGCCGCTGAGCCAGATCATCCGCAAGACCTATTTCCACAATCTCGACCTTGCGCCGGCCGGGCTGCTGCTTTCGGAATACGAGACCGAAACCGCCTATGCCTTGCAACACCGGATCGAGCCGCCGTTCACGCAGCGGCTGGCCATCGCGCTCAGCGAGGTCGAGAACGCCTATGATCTGGTGATCATCGACTGCCCGCCGCAACTTGGCTTTACCACCATGTCTTCGCTACTGGCCTCTACCGGCCTGCTGATTACAGTGGTGCCCAGCATGCTGGATGTCGCCTCTATGGCGCAATTCCTTGAAATGGCAGGTGAAACTGTCAGAACGCTGGAGGAATCCATGGGACCGACCGATTGGAAGTTCCTCAAATTCCTCATCGCCCGGTACGAGCCGACCGATGTGCCACAGGCGCAGATGGCGGGCTTTCTGCGTTCGATCCTGCTGGAGCAGGTGCTGAATACGCCGATGCTCAAATCCACCGCGATTTCCGATGCGGGGATGACGCAACAGACGATTTACGAGCTGGACCCCAATCAGGTCGTCCGCAAGACGCTGGATCGCATTCTGGAAAGCGTGAATGGCGTCGCAGACGAGTTTGAGGCGGTGATCCAGCAGGCCTGGGGTCGGAGGAACAGCTGATGGCGCGCCGCAACATCTTTCAACCTCCCCCGCCACCCTCCCCGCAAACAGAGACTGTTCATGCGGAATCGCGCCCACGTTTCCCGAATACCGGGCCGATGTCTGGTGTGAAATCGACCCTGCGCGACCTGTCCTCCAATGCGATCCGGGAGCTTGATCCCGCGTTAATCGAGGATGATGGCCCCCGCGACCGCCTTGCGATCACGGATGCGGATGTCGCTGAGCTGGCTGAAAGCATCCGGCTGCACGGACAACAGGTGCCGATCATGGTGCGCCCGCTGGCCGAGGCGCCCGGACGCTATCGCATCGTCTATGGCCGCCGCCGGTTGCAAGCGCTGAAACTGGCCGGACTGCCTGCGAAGGCCCTGATCCGGTCATTGACCGATGAACAGGCCATTCTTGCGCAAGGTCAGGAAAACAGCCTTCGGGTCGATCCGAGCTTCATCGAAAAGGCGGTTTTCGTCTCTGAACTGGCCGAAAACGGCTATGAGCCTGCGGTGATTCTGGACGCACTTGCCATCGACAAACCTATGCTGTCACGCATGACGAAAGTGGCGCGCACCATTCCGGGCGAGGTCATCCGTTTCGTTGGCCCCGCCCACGGGATCGGTCGCCGCCGCTGGGAAGAGCTGGCCGATGCCGCGCGGGATCACGGGCTGGATCTTGTGGATCTGGTGCAGGCCCTTCCACCTGCGGCCGCCGCCCTGCCCTCTGACGACCGCTTTGCGCAGCTTCAGTCCGCAGCGACCAGAGCAACCACACCAGCGGCGCAACCAGCTCCTGCCTCGCCCGGCCTCACGGTAAAAGACGCGACCGGCGCGACAATTGCAGAGGTGAAGGCCACTCCGCGCTCGGTCACGATCCGCCTTGGTCAGGGCGACGCCGCATTCACAAGCTGGATGCGTGCAAACGCCGAACACGAGATCCTGCGCCTGTACCGGACGTGGAAAACCGGACAGCGCAGCGACTGACGATATCGAGCAACACAACAACAAGGAGCACATCGCAGCCACAGGAAAAGAAAGAGCCCCCCAAGGTCACCCTCGGAGAGCCCAATCTGTTGCTTAGCACCCACAGATTTACCAGCTTCTCCGCTTCAGTCAAGACAGCCGATTCGGCTGATTGATGGAATTTTGCCTGTTTCTGGCAAAATGCTCGGCCATTGGTCAGGGCACTCACCCTGGGTTTGCCGTGAAATGCCATGGCTTTCAGACATGCCTCTGCACCGATCCGGTCGCAGGCCGATTTTTCATTGTCCGCGGACAATCCTATCCCCGACCGCTTTGCCATGATCGAGGCGCTGCGGCGCGCGGCGCCGGCTCTTGGCCTGCGCCCCCCTGTCATTGCGACGCTGGATACGCTGCTGTCCTGCTTGCCGCCCAAGCGCAATCACAACCGCGTCTTCGCCTCAAATGCCACCTTGGCACTGCGCCGCAACGGCGTGTCTGATCGCACGTTGAGACGGCACTTCGCTGAACTGATCGAAGCGGGCTTCCTCCTGCGGATCGACAGTCCGAACGGCAAGCGATACTGCAAGCACGACCCCGAGATGGGCACGGTCCTGCGCTTCGGCCTGGACCTCTCGCCTCTTTTCAATGCCTATGAGCGGCTTTGCAGCCTCGCAAGGCAGGTAGCCGATCAACAGGCCCATCTGGATTACCTTCGCACGAAGCTTCGGTCGACCATCGCCTCATGCCTCGCCAAGCAGGGTGAGACCCCTCTGCTGGAAGACGCCAGGCGCGTCCTGCGCCGCAAACCGTCTGCCGAAGAACTGGGGCATTGGCTGTCACTTCTGTCTGCTGAAACTTTGCAGGCAGAAAGCGAAGAACCGGCAGAAGAACTGTCCGCCAGCAACGGCCAAAATGTCCGCCACCATCATAGTTCAAAAAAAGAACTTATTGATAAGAAGGCAGCGGAAACTGAGCCTGACACTTCCGTACTGTCAGAAATCACTCAGATCTGCCCACAAGCGGCCTCCTTCCTTCAGACCTCAATTCGTAACGCAGCGGACATCACCTCACATGCAAGACAGATGGCTCCAATGATGGGCATTGAACGTCAATGCTACGAACGTGCCGAAGACAAGCGAGGAGCCATGGAAGTTGCCCTGACGATCTGGCTTTTACTGGAAATGCAGGATCGCATTCATCAGCTCGGTGCATATTTCAGGTCGGTAATGCTGGGCGCCCGGAGCGAAACGTTCTGTCCCTGGCAATTGCTGGAGAAACTTCGCAAGCGCGGAGGGCATCAGAGAATTGTCCGCGGACAACAATATGCCCGCGGAGGCAACCCGCCCGTCGCGGCAACATGATCCAATGACGGCGATCAAATCGAAGTGCCCCTGCGTGCCTCAACGTCCACGTGGAACCCTTCGATCATTCAATGCCAGCAAATGCATGTTCATTCTCTTTCGAAATTCCGCATCAATGTTCGTATTGGGCCAAGATTTCTGCGACACAGCATGAATCAGGCTCACTTTAGCCCTGAATCGAACGTTTTCAGCGGTGCTTTCTCTGCAAAAGATGAAAACCGAAAATAAACGCTTGACCGATAGCGCAAACTGGCTACTCCTTGAACACATCAAGATGACCTGCCAACGGAGGGCGACGTGCCTGTAACCGGCTCGCCAGCGATAACCGATCTGTTCGTCATTGGCGGCGGCATCAACGGCTGTGGCATTGCCCGCGACGCCGCCGGGCGGGGTCTGTCTGTCACGCTGGCTGAACAGGGCGATCTGGCGCAGGCAACGTCATCCGCCTCCACCAAGATGTTTCACGGCGGGTTGCGGTATCTGGAATATTTCGAGTTTCGTCTGGTACGCGAGGCTCTGGAGGAACGCGAGACGCTGCTGGTTGCGATGCCGCATATCAGCTGGCCGATGCGGTTCGTGCTGCCAATCTCACCCGAGATGCGGTTTGAGGGAAGCACGCCGACCTCGCGTCTGTTGTCCGTGGTCATGCCCTGGCTGAAGGGGCGCCGTCCGGCCTGGCTGATCCGGCTGGGGCTGTTCCTGTATGACACGCTGGGGGGGCGGCAGATTTTGCCGGGCACGCGCCGCCTGGATCTGACGCAGGACGAGGCGGGCAAGCCGCTGCGGCCGGGGTTCCGGTTGGCCTATGAATATTCTGATTGCTGGGTGCAGGACTCCCGTCTGGTGTCGCTGAATGCGCGTGATGCCGCAGATCGGGGCGCCCGGATCATGGTGGGCACGCGGGTCGTTTCTGCCTCGCGCGAAGGTGATCTGTGGCGGGTTGAAACCGACGGGGTGCATGGCCCGCAAATTCATCAGGCGCGCGCGCTGGTCAATGCGGGCGGGCCGTGGGTTGAGGATGTGATCCGCAATGTTGCCCGCGTGCCTTCGACCGAAGGCGTCCGACTGGTGCGCGGCAGCCATATCGTGACGAGGCGGCTGTACGACCATGATCGCTGCTATTTCTTTCAGGGCGGTGACGGGCGGATCATCTTCGCCATTCCTTATGAGCAGGACTTCACTCTGATCGGAACCACCGACCAGGATCATCATGGCGCGCCGGGGGAAGCGCGTTGTTCCGAGGCAGAGCGGGATTATCTATGCGCCTTCGCGAGCCAGTATTTCGCCCGGCCGGTGACGCCCGATGATGTGGTCTGGACCTATTCGGGGGTGCGTCCGCTTTACAATGACGGGGCGAAATCCGCGACAGCCGCGACGCGCGACTATGTGCTGAGCCTGCATGCCGACGGGGCACCATTGCTCAATGTGTTCGGGGGCAAGATCACGACCTACCGGCGGCTTGCGGAAAGTGCGCTTGCGAAACTCTCGCCTTATTTCCCCAAGGCGAAAGGGCCGTGGACAGCCCGCGCTCCGCTGCCGGGCGGGGATTTCCCGCATGACGGCGTCGGTGCCCTGCAAAACCGTCTGATGGCGGAATATCCGTTTCTCGACGCCCGTGACAGCCTTCGTCTTGTACGCACCTACGGAACGGATGTGTTCGATGTTCTGGGCGGGGCAACAAGCCTCGCTGAACTCGGGCAGTCGTTTGGGGCCGGGCTGACCGCGGCAGAAGTGAAATGGCTGGTCGAAAAGGAATTTGCCCGCAGCGCCGAGGATATCCTGTGGCGGCGTACCAAGCTCGGGCTGCACATGACCCCGGAACAGATTGCCGCGCTGGAGGGCTTCATGGCTGAGCGCGGTGCAACATCGGCCGGCGGGATGGCCAGTCCCGCAGCGGAATAGGCGGCGCGCCAGCCAGAGGAGGGCGGGCGCATCGTGGAGGAGATCGAATGACGTTGGAACTGCAAGGCGTGTCGCGCGTGGTCGGCGGGCGGGATCACATCCACCCGACCAGCATGACATTGCGAAACGGCACGATGAACGTGCTGCTGGGGCCGACGCTGTCGGGCAAGACCAGCCTGATGCGGCTGATGGCCGGGCTGGATAAGCCCAGTTCCGGACGCATCCTGTGGGAAGGCCGCGACGTGACCGGCGTGCGGGTGCAGGACCGGGGCGTTGCCATGGTCTATCAGCAGTTCATCAATTACCCCGGTCTGACGGTGTATGAAAACATCGCCTCGCCGCTGCGTATCCTGCGCCGCAGCACGGCCGAGATTGATCGTGCCGTGCGACATACAGCCGAGATGCTGCGCCTGACTCCGATGCTGGAGCGCAAGCCACTGGAGCTGTCGGGCGGGCAGCAACAACGCTGTGCGCTGGCGCGGGCGTTGGTGAAAGGGGCAGGGCTGGTGCTGCTGGACGAGCCGCTGGCGAACCTCGATTACAAACTGCGCGAGGAGTTGCGAGTCGAAATCCCGAAGATCTTCGAGGCTTCGGGCGCGATCTTCGTTTATGCGACCACTGAACCGGAAGAGGCGCTGCTGCTGGGTGGCCATACCGCGACGCTTTGGGAAGGCCGGGTAACGCAGTTCGGACCTACCGCAGAGGTATATAGAAATCCTCATGATGCAACTACGGCAAGAGTCTTCTCGGACCCGCCAATGAACTTCGTGCCAGCGGTCAAGACGGGCGGGCAGGTCCGCTTTGGCGAAAGTGCCTCCGTTGCGGCGGACGGAGCGATGTCCGCTTTGCCTGATGGTCGCTATCTGGCCGGGTTCAGGGCCAATCATCTGGCGCTGCATCGTCCGTCCGGGGCGGCTGTGGAATTTGCCTGCAAACTCGCGGTGACGGAAATCACCGGATCGGAAACCTTCATCCACGTCAGCCATGGCACGGATCGCTGGGTCGGTCTGGTCGGCGGGGTGCATGACCTGACACCGGGGCAGGGGGTACAGGTCTGGCTGGACCCGGCGCACGTCTATCTGTTTGACGCGGACGGGCAGCTTGCTGCGCCTGCCGCCTATGCAAAGGTGGCCTGAGCCATGGCACAGATCACGCTGAAGAACCTCGCGCACAGCTACCTGCCCAATCCGAAGGGCGAACAGGATTACGCGCTGAAGGAAATGGATCATGTCTGGCAGGATGGTGGCGCCTATGCCCTGCTGGGCTCGTCCGGCTGCGGCAAGACTACGCTGCTGAACATCATCTCGGGCCTGCTGCGGCCAAGCCATGGGAGGGTGTTGTTTGGCGACCGCGATGTGACCGATGCCGCCACGGCCGAGCGCAATATCGCGCAGGTGTTCCAGTTCCCGGTCGTCTATGACACGATGACCGTCCGCGACAATCTGGCCTTCCCTCTGCGCAATCGCGGGCAGGACGCAGCCTATATCAAGCGTCGCGTCGATCAGATTGCGAAGATGATCGGGATGGAGGCGATGCTGTCGCGAAAGGCGCAGGGCCTGACCGCCGATGCCAAGCAGAAGATCAGCCTTGGCCGTGGCATGGTGCGCGAGGATGTCAACGCGATCCTGTTCGACGAGCCACTGACCGTCATCGACCCACACATGAAGTGGGAGCTGCGCACACAGCTCAAGCAGCTGCACCGCGAGTTCGGCCATACGATGATTTATGTCACGCATGACCAGACCGAAGCGCTGACCTTCGCCGACAAGGTGGTGGTGATGTATGACGGTCGCGTAGTGCAGCTCGGCACGCCTGAGGAACTTTTCGAAACCCCGGCACATACATTCGTGGGGTATTTCATCGGCTCCCCCGGCATGAACTTTCTGGAAGCGCGAGTATCGGGCACCCGTGCCATGCTGGTCAGCGGGGCAGGGGTGGATCTGGGCGACGATCACGGGACCCCCTCGGGTCGTGTGCAGATCGGCATTCGTCCTGAACATGCCGTTCTGACGGAAGGGCAGGGGCTGCCGGTCACCATTCGCCGGGTCGAGGATGTCGGGCGCCATCGCATCCTGCGGGCCGAACTGGAAGGGCAGCCTTTCAACATTGTTCAGCCAGAAGGGCAGCCCGTTCCGGCGCTGCCGCGCGTGGCCTTCGTGCCTGGCAAGATCAACGTCTATGCCGACGACTGGCGCGTCGCACCGCAGGGGAGGGCGGCCTGATGGAAAAGACACAGAACAACCGCGCCTGGTTTCTGGTGCTGCCGGTGCTGGTGCTGGTCGCCTTTTCGGCGGTGATCCCGCTGATGACCGTGGTGAACTATTCGGTCAACGATACTTTCGGGAACAACGAATTTTTCTGGGCCGGGCTCGACTGGTTCGATGAGGCCGTGCATTCCGACCGTATTCATGGCGCGCTGCTGCGGCAGGCGATGTTCTCGGTCATCATTCTGGCCATCGAGGTCCCGCTCGGCATCTTCGTCGCGCTGAACATGCCGAAGAAGGGCTTCTGGTCCTCGTTCTGCCTTGTGGTCATGGCGCTGCCGCTGCTGATCCCGTTCAACGTCGTCGGCACCATCTGGCAGATCTTTGGTCGCGGTGACATTGGCCTGCTGGGGCATACGCTGGCCGCCATCGGGATCGACTACAACTATACCTCCGACCCGTTCGATGCATGGGCCACGGTGGTGGTGATGGATGTCTGGCACTGGACCTCGCTGGTGGCGCTGCTGGCCTATGCCGGTCTGCAATCCATTCCGCAGGCCTATTATCAGGCCGCGCGCATCGACCAGGCGAGCCGCTGGGCCGTGTTCCGCTACATCGAGCTGCCGAAGATGAAGGGCGTCCTGCTGATCGCGGTTCTGCTGCGCTTCATGGACAGCTTCATGATCTACACAGAACCTTTCGTCGTCACCGGCGGCGGCCCCGGCAATTCGACCACCTTCCTGTCAATCGACCTTGTGAAGATGGCCGTGGGTCAGTTCGATCTTGGCCCCGCCGCCGCCTTCTCGATCATGTATTTCCTCGTGATCCTGCTGGTGAGCTGGGTGTTCTACACCGTGATGACCAATCTCGACCGTCAGGAGGCCAAGTGATGCGCAGCCGCTCCTCCGCCCTTGTGATGACATTTTATCTTCTGTTCCTCATGGTGCCGATCTACTGGCTTGTGAACATGAGCCTGAAGACCAATGCCGAGATCACCGGAACCTTCTCGATCTTTCCGCGCGAGCTGACCTTCCGCAACTACATGGTGATCCTGACCGACCCGAGCTGGTACATGGGCTACGTCAATTCGATCATCTATGTGGTGCTGAACACGGTCATTTCCATCGCCGTGGCGCTGCCCGCCGCCTATGCCTTCAGCCGTTACAGCTTCATGGGTGACAAGCACCTGTTCTTCTGGCTGCTGACCAACCGCATGTCGCCGCCCGCCGTCTTCGCACTGCCGTTCTTCCAGCTTTATTCCTCCATCGGGCTGTTCGACACGCACATCGCGGTGGCGCTGGCGCATTGCCTGTTCAACGTGCCGCTGGCGGTGTGGATTCTGGAAGGCTTCATGCGCGGCGTGCCGAAAGAGATTGACGAGACCGCCTACATCGACGGCTATTCCTTCCCGCGCTTCTTCATCCGCATCTTCATGCCGCTGGTGGCCAGCGGGATCGGTGTCGCGGCCTTCTTCTGCTTCATGTTCTCCTGGGTGGAACTGTTGCTGAGCCGCACCCTGACCAGCGTGAACGCCAAGCCCATCGCAGCCACCATGACGCGCACGGTATCGGCCAGCGGAATGGACTGGGGTGTTCTGGCCGCCGCCGGGGTGCTGACCATCATTCCGGGCGCGTTGGTGATCTGGTTCGTCCGTAACTACATCGCCAAGGGCTTTGCCCTGGGTCGCGTGTGAAGGAGGGCTGGATCATGTCTGCAACCACGGCAAACCGCGTCAACTGGCCCGCGATCTACGTTACCGCCGCCGCAGTCCTTGGCGCCGCACTGATCTTCCTGATCTGGGCTACCCCGGTAAAAGACGGCGCGAAGGATTGGTTCGCGCCGATGATCAAGGGCGGCTGGATGGCCTGGACCTTCCCGGTCGCGCTGTTCTTCTGGATCATCGCGAGCCTGCTCGTGACCTTCACCATCCTTGCGATCCGGTTCCCCGAAACCCCGCGCGTCGGACTCCTGCGGATCGAGACGACGCGCGGCGACCGGCTGTTCATCTCTCTTCTCGGCTCGGCCTTCATCTGTCTGGCCTGGCTGTTCTTCGCGGGCCCCCCTGTCTGGGGCGGGCTCGCGCTGTGCCTTGTCTATGCCGTGGCGGTTTTCGTCTGGGTTTAGACCGGAAGATCCCTCTGGTGCGGCTGGACCCCGCGCCAGAGGGCAAGAATGCTCAACGCCTGTTTCACATTCCAAGGGAGGAATACAATGAGACTGACATCAACCGCAATGGCGCTGGCGCTGCTGGCCGTGGGGGCCCCCGCCTGGGCCGACATGGACGCCGCCAAGAAATTCCTCGATTCCGAAATCGCGGGCATGACCGTCCTGTCGCCCGAAGATCAGGAAAAGGAAATGCAGTGGTTCATCGACGCGGCCAAGCCCTTTTCGGGCATGGATATCAAGGTCGTGTCCGAAACCATCGCGACGCATGAATATGAATCCAAGGTTCTGGCCCCGGCCTTCACTGCCATCACCGGCATCAAGATCACCCATGATCTGATCGGCGAGGGTGATGTCGTCGAGAAGCTGCAAACCCAGATGCAGACCGGCGAGAACATCTATGACGCCTATGTCAACGATTCCGACCTGATCGGGACGCACTGGCGCTATCAGCAGGCCCGCAACCTGACCGACTGGATGGCGGGCGAGGGCAAGGATGTTACCAACCCCGGTCTGGATCTGGCAGATTTCATTGGCACCCAGTTCACCACAGCGCCGGATGGCAAGCTCTACCAGCTTCCTGACCAGCAGTTCGCCAACCTCTACTGGTTCCGCTACGACTGGTTCACCGATCCCAAGACCATGGAGGATTTCAAGGCCAAATATGGCTATGACCTCGGCGTGCCGGTCAACTGGTCGGCCTATGAGGATATCGCCGAATTCTTCACCGGCCGCGACATGAGCTATGCGGGCGGGCCGTCCTCGGGCGTCTATGGCAACATGGACTACGGCAAGAAAGACCCGAGCCTCGGCTGGCGCTATACCGATGCCTGGATGTCGATGGCCGGTATGGGCGACAAGGGCGAGCCGAACGGCTTGCCGGTCGATGAATGGGGTGTCCGGGTCGATGAAAACTCGCGGCCCGTCGGCTCTTGCGTGGCGCGGGGTGGGGCAACCAATGACGCGGCGGCGGTCTATGCCGTGACCAAGGCGATCGACTGGTTGCAGAAATATACCCCGCCGGAAGCCATGGGCATGACCTTCGGTGAGGCCGGTCCGGTTCCGGCGCAGGGTTCCATCGCGCAACAGATGTTCTGGTATACTGCTTTCACCGCCGACATGGTGAAGCCGGGCCTGCCGGTGATGAACGAGGATGGCACGCCGAAATGGCGCATGGCTCCCAGCCCGCATGGTGCGTATTGGACCGAGGGCACCAAGATCGGCTATCAGGATGTGGGGTCGTGGACGCTGATGAAATCCACCCCGGTGGATCGTGCGCAGGCCGCATGGCTTTATGCGCAATTCGTGACCTCGAAGCTGGTTGATCTGAAGAAATCCGATGTCGGCCTGACCTTCATCCGTCAGTCCACCATCGACAGCCAGCACTTCACCGACCGTGCGCCGAAACTTGGCGGGTTGATCGAGTTCTACCGCTCGCCCGCCCGGACCCAGTGGTCGCCCACCGGCACCAATATCCCGGACTATCCGAAGCTGGCGCAGCTGTGGTGGCAGAATATCGGCGACGCGCTGTCGGGGGCCAAATCCCCGCAGGAGGCGCTGGACGCGCTGTGCGCCGATCAGGAAAAGGTGCTGATCCGGCTTGAGAAATCGGGCGTTCAGGGCGACATCGGCCCGAAGATGAACGAAGAGCAGGACCCGCAATACTGGATCGACCAGCCGGGCGCGCCGGTCGGCAAGCTGGACAACGAAAAGCCGCAGGGCGAAACCGTGTCCTATGACGAGCTGATCAAATCCTGGCAGAACTGATGCCATGAAGGGTCCGGGCGGCTGCGGTCGCCCGGACCTGTCTCTTCCACGACCACGGGACCGCGCTGCCATGACCCATATCCTTGCCATCGACCAGGGCACCACCTCGTCACGGGCGATCCTGTTCGACGCGGATCTTCGCCCGGTCGCTTCGGCGCAAGAGGAGTTTCCGCAGCACTATCCCGCCTCCGGCTGGGTCGAACATGATCCGGCGGATCTTTGGGCCACCACGGCGGCGACCGCGCGGGCGGCCATCGAAAGGGCAGGGCTGGGCGTCGGCGCCGTGTCGGCCATTGGCATCACCAACCAGCGCGAAACCACCTTGCTGTGGGACCGCGCGAGCGGCCAGCCGCTGCACAATGCGATTGTCTGGCAGGACCGCCGCACTGCCCCGATCTGCGAAAGTCTGCGCGCTGCCGGTCATGCCGCGCTGATTACCGAGCGCACCGGCCTTCTGCTGGATCCGTACTTCTCGGGCACCAAGCTGAAATGGCTGCTCGATACGATCCCCGGTGCCCGCGCGCGCGCGGCGAAGGGGGAACTCGCTTTCGGTACGGTCGACAGCTGGCTGATCTGGAATCTGACCGGCGGCAAGGTGCATGCCACCGATGCCACCAATGCCTCGCGCACGTTGCTTTACGACATCGGCGCGAACCGCTGGGATCCTGATATCTGCGCGCTTCTGGATATTCCGATGGCGCTGCTGCCCGAAGTACGCGACTGCGCCGATGATTTCGGCACCACGCGGCCCGATCTGTTCGGGCGGGAAATCCCGATCCTCGGTGTCGCGGGCGACCAGCAGGCGGCGGCAATGGGGCAGGCGTGCTTTCAGCCCGGCATGATGAAATCGACCTATGGCACCGGCTGTTTCGCCTTGCTGAACACCGGGGCGGATCGGGTGCCCTCGACCAACAGGCTGCTGACCACCATTGCCAGCCGTCTGGACGGCAAGACCAGCTATGCGCTGGAAGGCTCCATCTTCATCGCTGGGGCGGTGGTGCAATGGCTGCGCGACGGGCTGAAGATCATTCGCAGCGCACCGGAAACCCAGCCCCTCGCCGAAAGTGCCGATCCGTCGCAAGAGGTGATCCTGGTGCCCGCCTTCACCGGCCTTGGCGCGCCCTACTGGCGGCCGGAATGCAGGGGGGCCATCTTCGGCCTGACGCGCAACTCCGGCCCGGCCGAACTGGCGCGGGCGGCGCTGGAAAGCGTGGGCTACCAGACCCGCGACCTTCTGGAGGCGATGCGCGCAGACTGGGCCACCGCAGCCGGGGGGGTGCTGCGGGTTGATGGCGGCATGGTGGCGAGTGACTGGACGATGCAGTTTCTGGCCGACATTCTTGGCGCTCCGGTAGATCGTCCGGTGGTGACGGAAACCACCGCGCTCGGCGCGGCCTGGCTTGCCGGCTACCGGGCCGGTCTTTACCCCGGACCCGAGCAATTCGCCAAGACCTGGGCGCTGGAACGCCGTTTCGTACCGGCTATGGGCGGGGCAGAACGGGACGCGAGATACGCGCGCTGGACCCGCGCCGTCAGCGCCACTGTGGCCGCGTCCGAATGAAAATCCGCTCCGTCATTTGCTGCGTCAGACAGGAATGACGATGCGCTGACGCAAGGCAGGTCATTGTCCTTTCAAGCACCGCGGCTGTTGCCGCATCGCCGAGGACCGAACGATGACCTGCACTCTCGACAGCACTGAAGTTGCCAGCGCCACGGCGATGGACCAGTTCGATGCCGGATGCGTCTCGCTGATGGATCGCTGGCAGCCGATGACGGAATGGTATGACGAGCGGCTGAAATCTGGGCTTGATGCCACATGCAAGGCCAATGCCTGCCGCATCGGCCCGCGCGTGGTGGCGCGTGATCGGGCAGGGCGCGGGCTGGCGGGAATAAATATGGCCTCGCAGGATTTTCTGAGCCTCGCCTCGCATCCCAAGATCCTTGCGGCGGCTTCGGCGGCGGCACGGCGCTACGGGGTCCATTCGGCGGGCACTGCGGTCCAGATGGGGCTGACCACGCTGACCACCTCGCTGGAAGAGCGGATTGCCGCTTTCGTCGGCATGGCACAGGCCATCGTGTTTCCAAGCGGCTGGACCGCCGGTTTCGGCGCCATTCGCGCGCTGGTGCGGCCGGGCGATCATGTGCTGGTGGACGCCCATGCCCGGGAATGTCTTCAGGACGGCGCCGCCGCTTCCGGAGCAACCGTGCATCAGATCCAGCACGGCTCGACCGAGGCGCTGGTCCGCCGGCTGGAACGACTGCGGGATGAAGACCCGCAGGCCGGCATCATCGTTGTGACCGAGGCGCTGTTCGCCATGGAACCGGGCAGCGCCAGCCTGCCCGAATTGCAGCAGCTTTGCCGTCGCTATGCGGCGACGCTGCTGGTGGATGTGGCCAATGACCTGGGTGCGCTTGGCGCCACAGGGCGTGGTGTCTGCGAGATGCAGGGCATCCTTGGCGGTATCGACATCCTCACCGGCAGCTTCTCCAAGACTTTCGCGGCGAATGGCGGGTTTGTCGCCTCCAACCATCCGGCCCTGCGGCTTGCCATGCGGGTGGGCAGTTCGGTGCAGGGATGCAGCAATGCGATATCGCCCCTTCAGGCGGCGGTGGTGCTGGCCGCGCTGGAAATCGTGGACAGCGAGGAAGG
Organism: Gemmobacter sp. LW-1; assembly: GCF_001303875.1. NCBI lineage: Bacteria > Pseudomonadati > Pseudomonadota > Alphaproteobacteria > Rhodobacterales > Paracoccaceae > Gemmobacter > Gemmobacter sp. LW-1. Next base: position 226,664 of record NZ_LJSC01000043.1, read on the forward strand.
CGCCGAACGGCGCAACCGGCTGATGCAGAACATCGAAAGGCTGCGCACCGGGCTGGAGGACGCAGGGTTTGAGGTCACCGGTGCGCCGGGCGCGGTCGTGACCGTCAGGCTCGGGCGGCTGGCCTGCGCGCGGCGGCTGACGGCGGACATGCTGTCGCGGGGCGCGCTGCTCAACCTGACCGAGCCGCTGACGCCGGGAAGCGCCGATGCGCTGTGGCGGCTGAAGCTTCTCGCCGATCACGGAACCAGCGAGGTCGATGGCTTCGTGGCGATTGCCCGCGAGGCGAAAGCCCGGCTTGACGAAGAAAATGCGCGCAGTGCCGCGCTTCAGTATGCGGTGGCCTGACGATCCCCTCAGGGCCACTGTATCGGTGCGGATCGGTCAATGACGGCAGGTGGCGGGGCAACCCGGAATGTCGTCTTTGGCCGATCCGCATCTGCCACGGGTTTACGCCCGCACCGCACACGGCTATCCCTAGAATCAGACTTCGATTTCTGGGGATGTATCGAAGATGGCCGGGTGCACCTACTTCCGCATCCTTGACAGATTTTGCTTGTCGGTCGACGGGCAGGAACTGCCCGTAAAGGGGCAGAAGCAGAAGGCTATTCTCGCATGGTTCAGCCTGACCGGCGAAAGCGGTATCGCGCGCGACCGGCTGGCTGATCTTTTGTGGTCCGATTCCGGCGCGGAAAAGGCTCGTGGTTCTCTGCGCAATACCCTGCATGTTCTGGCACGCGACTGTGCGGGGATTTCGCTGTTCGAGGCTGACCGTCTGGCGGTGCGGGCACGGTTCGCGGGCGCGCCGTGTGACATATCGCAGGCTTTGGCGGCTTTCGACGCGGGGGATACAGCACCGCTTGCGGCGCGGTCGCTTGCCGATGCCGACATCCGCTTCGCCGCCGATCTGTGGGGGCTGGACCCGGAGTTCGATGGCTTCCTGACCGAACGCAAGGCAGCCTATCTGGCGCATCTTTCAGCGCAGCTGCGCTCCCGTCTGCACGCGGCTGGCGAAAAAACCGGCGCGCGTCTGCTGGCCGAGCGCCTGCGCGAGCTGGAACCGCAGGATGAAGAGGCAACGCGGGCGCTGATGCGTCTGGATATCGCGGCGGGTAATAACGCTGCTGCGATGGAACATTATCGCAAGCTCTGGACGCTTCTGGACGAGGAATTCGATCTGGAACCCGCCGAGGAAACCCAGGCGCTTGCGATTTCGCTCAAGCTTTCCGGTTCGGCTGCGCCCTTGCCGGCGCAGCTTGATGACGAACGGATCACGATTTTCGTCCAGTCCTTCGCCTTGTCCGCGCTGCCTGATGACGAACAGATTCTGGTGGCTGCGGTGCAGGCCGAACTGGGATCGGCGCTTTATGCGGTCGAAGACTGGGTGACCATCGAAACCAGCCCCGGAATGCAACTGCCCGCCCGCCCCGGCAATTACGAACTGCGTGGTTCGCTGTCGCCGGGGCTGGAGGAAATGCGGCTGATCCTGTCGCTGAAGGATCTGTCCACCGGCGCGATCATCTGGTCATGGCCGCTGCATATCCGGCGCGGCGACTGGGTGCGCAACTCGGGTTTCGCGGTGCAGCGTATCGCCATGCGCCTGACCGGCAAGCTGGAGTCGCATTACATCAGCGGGCTGGAAGGCCTGTCCGATGCCCAGCTTGCCGATTATCGCAAGCTGATGCGCGCGGGCTGGCTGATGCGCGACTGGTCTTCCGATGCGGACCGGCGGGCGGAGGCGCTGCTGCGCTCGGTTTCCTCCGGCGGCGATCTGGGGCTGCGCGCGCGGATCGGGCTGGCCGAATTGCTCAACAGCCGCGAACTGATCTTTCCGGGCTCGGGTCCGGTTCATGCCGGTGTACCCGAGGCGCTGGAAATCGGGCGGGCCTGCACCGCCGAGGCGCCCGACCGTGGCGATGCCTGGCTTGCCTTCGGCTGGAGCTCGATCCTGCTGGATCACGTCGACGCCGCGGCCGAGGCCGCGAATGTGGTGGCCGACCTGTCGCAAAGCAATCCGCGCCGCCTGTCGGCGGCGTCGGAAATGATGGCGCTGACCGGGCAGGTGACTCGCGCGACCCGCCTGGCCGAGGCGGCTTCGGCGCTTGATGCCGGGGTGTGCCGGGTGTCGATGGGCTATCGGACGCCGGTCGCGCTGTTGTCGGGCGATTATGCCACAGCGATGGATCTGGCCGACCGGGCCGCCGGGGCCATTCCCTTTACCTATGCCTATGGCTGCGCCGCCGCCGTGATGGCGGGGGATATGGCGCGGGCGGCCGGGTTCTGGCACCGTTTCAGCACCGATATTTCCGGCCGCTGGCAAGGCGCAGGTGCGCCAGATCCGCTGTCGTGGTTTCTGGCGGCGACGTCGATGCGGTCAGCCTACGGGCTTGACCGCATCGCCGAGGCCCTGTGGCAGATCGCCGGTCAGCGGCAGGATCGCGTGGTATAATCGCCCACATTGCCCCAGACGAACTGCATCGCGGTTGTCTTGCCCGCAAAGTAATCGTCCAGATAGGTCAGGTTCTGGAACCTGCTGCCCTCAGCCTGGTGCTGGAGCGCCAGATCCTCCTTGGCGGCGATGTTGTTCTTTTCGGGCAGGCGGATATTCACATGGTCGGCGGTGTTCTGGAACAGGCTCATCGTCGCGGCTTTGTGGACATGCTGGACCTCAAGCACCCCGTCGACAACCCAATGCCCCAGCGGATCATCGGAGGTGTCCCCGTCCAGCGGTTTGAAATAGGCGGCGAACAGCGGCGACTTGACCGTTTCGGTCACGATGTCGGGCGAACGGGCGAGGCTGCCCTCTCCCTCGGCGAGCTGCGCGGCGAATTTGCGGGCATAATTCGCCAGCAGATTGCAGAATGCCTCGACCGTTGTCGGGTAGTTCGCCGCGGGCTGCCGCGTCATGGCAATCATGAAGGCGCCGACGGTTTCAAAGTCGATGGTATTGTATTTCACATCCGGCTGGGCCGGGCTTCCGGTGGTCATTGTCACACTCCGCTGTTGAGGGTCAGAAATCGTATCAGGCTGGGCATGTCGGGGATATCCGGCATGTCAGGGTCGACGGGGGCGTCTGGCAGGGCGGCTTCGGCAGTTTCAACCGCCGCGCGGATCGCCCCCCACAGAAGTGCCGACCCCAGCGCGCCCAGTCGCAGACCGTCGCCAAAGCCCTGCGTGGCGGGCCCGCGACCGGCCTCAAGCAGCGTGTAAAGATATAGCGGCGGATCGGCAGCCAGATGCGGTGGCGCCAGATGCCCGCAGGCGTTGCACCAGTCGCTGATCAGCTTTGCCCGTGCGGGGCCATCCCACAGCAGCCAGTCGGGAAAGCGGCTCCGCAGGGCAGGGGCCAACCGGGTGGCGAGGCTTGACACGGATTGCAGGCCGCCATCGGTGCTGCGGGCCAGATCGCGCAACGCCAGATCGTTGTCGCTGGTGACAAGCGAGGAGTGAATCTCCATCGCATCCGGCAGGCCGAAATCACTGCCGAACATGGCCGCCAGCCCGCCTTCCATCCGCATGGCCTTTTGCGGTGGTGAGAGCAGATCGAGATCAAAGAAATTGCGCCAGTCGATGCGCCAGAAATTCTCTGCCCCCGGCCGGGCGCGCAGGGCGGCGATATCGGGATCGCCACGCAGCAACAGGCGCACGGGAACGGTGTTGACGTTCAGCCTGTACTGGCTGCGCACCAGCCAGTGTCCTGCGCGCAGGATGGCCGCCATCACTTCAACCGGGATCTCGGCGGCGCCGGGCGGTCCCAGGTCGGCAGGCGTATCGGCCAGCGCGGGCAGGGCGAGGCGCGGCAGCAGATCGCGCAGCAACAGCCCGTGCCACATCCGCACCGTGGCGGTCTTGGCCCCGAGCAGGCTGTCGGCAGGCGAATGACCGCGTGCGGCAAGCCGGGTGGTCACCGCCCCGGCATGGGCGATGAACAGTGCCGAAAGCTGGGCGATCATCGGGTTGTCGTCATTGCGCGTATCAGGCAGCGCGCCCAGCGTCCGGCCAAGGCCGCTTGCAGGTTTCCGGCGCGTGATGTCGGCGGCGAAATACGGATAGAACAGCGGTGCCGGGGGAAACCTGTGCAATTCGGGCAGGGACAGATCGGCGGAAACCGGGCCGAACAGGCTTTCAAGATGCAGCGGGTGGGTCCGCTCGGCCTGTGTCACCGTTGTGCGGGTAAGCTCTGGCGCCGGGTCGGACAGCGCATAATCGAATTCACCTTCCGTCGGCGTGCACAGGTCATGGGCCAGCAGTTGCCCGAGGTAGGTATACCCCGCAGGCATCTCGCCTTCGGCACCGGCCAGCACGGGTTTGACCAGCCGCGCCGCCAGATCCGGCAGGTCGCGCACCGACCCCAGCAGCGATTGCCCACCGCAATAGAGCGATGCGGACTCTGCCATCTTCGGACAGCCGAAACTGCGCCGCCCCGCGGGCAGGGCAGGCGGCGGCAGTTGTGCTGCCGCTTTCAGCATACGCCATGCCATGTAAGGGCTGGTCCCTCCGGGTGGATTCGGCATCGGTTTCTCCCTTGTCACGGGGAATATGTCGCGCGATGCGTCAGCGTAACGTCAGTCAGCGGGGGCAAGCAACGGGCGGGAGCGGGGCCAGGCCGGACAGACAAAGCGCCAGACAGGTACCCGGAGTTGTGGTGATGTCAGGTCAGAAAATCCATAAGTTGTAACGAGATCGCCAAGAAGCTTTTCCAGCGATCCGCCTGCCGGTTCCGGTGCGGCAGCCTGCGCTGTATGCAACGCGGGCAGACGCGGAGCCAGTGCGGTCTGCACATGGTCGCGGAAGGGTGTATCGGGGTGATGCGCCGGGGCGAGCCAGGCCAGTTCGGCCTGCAACATCTCGCGCGTGGCGGCCTCGGCGGCGCGGGCCGGATCGGGAGAGGCGGCGCTGCCAAGCGCGATCTGCCCGCCCGTGCCGTCGTCGCCCAGCATCAGCCGTACAGACAGACCCGGAAGAAAGGGCAAGGCCAGACACAGTACCCGCCGTCCCGTATGGCCCGCGCGGTAGGCGGCGAGTTCGGGCGGCTCGGCGCAGGCGTGGCCGGGCAGTTTGCCCTGCC